>JAGOUM010000007.1:3018-83874 GCA_018061265.1 Rhodoferax sp.
CCTTGAAATGCCGCAGGCTGGGCCGGCGCGAATC
Organism: Rhodoferax sp.; assembly: GCA_018061265.1. Taxonomy (GTDB): domain Bacteria; phylum Pseudomonadota; class Gammaproteobacteria; order Burkholderiales; family Burkholderiaceae_C; genus Rhodoferax. The sequence continues at coordinate 3,053 of JAGOUM010000007.1, forward strand.
AAGTTCGCGGAACTGCACAGAAAAATCGTTTGCAAATAAGCAATTGAGATTGTGGAGGATCGCCCGCCAGAGATGGCGGGCGCGGATTGAAACAAAGAAACGCTGTTTTTGGTGCTGCAGCAGGCGGGGATCGCCCGCCAGAGATGGCGGGCGCGGATTGAAACGTCCCCCAATTGCATCCGCACCAGCGCATCTCCAAGGATCGCCCGCCAGAGATGGCGGGCGCGGATTGAAACTTCAAACGCCAGCACGAAGCGGCTGGGGCTGTCCAGGATCGCCCGCCAGAGATGGCGGGCGCGGATTGAAACGTCATTTCTCAGTCTCCTGTATCTTCGTTTGCTGGATCGCCCGCCAGAGATGGCGGGCGCGGATTGAAACGAGCTGATCGAGGCTACTCCAAACCTCGATTGGGGATCGCCCGCCAGAGATGGCGGGCGCGGATTGAAACTACATAACCAAACCCTAATGCGATCATGGCCCGGGATCGCCCGCCAGAGATGGCGGGCGCGGATTGAAACCAATAGGCGGCAGATGCATCACAGGAACCCGCCGGGATCGCCCGCCAGAGATGGCGGGCGCGGATTGAAACACCTGTGCGTGTACCGTAAGGCGTCGTGCAAGTAGGGATCGCCCGCCAGAGATGGCGGGCGCGGATTGAAACATCAATAGACATCACGCACCCCTAGTCACTGTTTGGATCGCCCGCCAGAGATGGCGGGCGCGGATTGAAACACAAGTACCGGCGTCACTTGCTCCGGTGATACGGGGATCGCCCGCCAGAGATGGCGGGCGCGGATTGAAACTGTCGATCAAACCGTCTGCGGCCTCCCCTCGGCCTGGATCGCCCGCCAGAGATGGCGGGCGCGGATTGAAACGCTTCCATGCGCCGACCAGCACTGAACGCAGGCAAGGATCGCCCGCCAGAGATGGCGGGCGCGGATTGAAACTTACCAGTGGGTGCATACCCTGGGCACGGCTCACGGGATCGCCCGCCAGAGATGGCGGGCGCGGATTGAAACCAAGGTGCCAGGCTATCCGTTTTGAGGGTAAGTGAGGATCGCCCGCCAGAGATGGCGGGCGCGGATTGAAACCACCACTGCGGGACGGTCGGAGCCCAATCAAAAGGATCGCCCGCCAGAGATGGCGGGCGCGGATTGAAACTGGTGTCGTACGAGGCCCATAGGCCACGCTGGAGAGGATCGCCCGCCAGAGATGGCGGGCGCGGATTGAAACAGCCATTAAAACAACGTCAGCTGCTGGGCAGGATTGGATCGCCCGCCAGAGATGGCGGGCGCGGATTGAAACTGTGGCTATGGGGACACTAACCCCAGCGGGCTATAGGATCGCCCGCCAGAGATGGCGGGCGCGGATTGAAACGAAACTATGCGGGCCTCTGGATTTACTCTCGCAAGGGATCGCCCGCCAGAGATGGCGGGCGCGGATTGAAACAACGGCCAGAGTGCGACCGTCGAGGCTTGCGAGTGGATCGCCCGCCAGAGATGGCGGGCGCGGATTGAAACAAGTGCCTTAGCCCAACAACCGAAGACATAACGGTGGATCGCCCGCCAGAGATGGCGGGCGCGGATTGAAACGTGGGTGTAGTGGTCAGACATGATGTACACCACAGGATCGCCCGCCAGAGATGGCGGGCGCGGATTGAAACAAGATCAATATCAAAGGGATGCATCGACACGACGGGATCGCCCGCCAGAGATGGCGGGCGCGGATTGAAACCGGTTGATTGTGAATTCGACGTTGTAGCCGGAAAAGGATCGCCCGCCAGAGATGGCGGGCGCGGATTGAAACAGCCATCAGCAAAAGCATGGTGTGATGAACTAGGGGATCGCCCGCCAGAGATGGCGGGCGCGGATTGAAACTGGCCGCTCAAAACACAACAGGATGGGACCCTTATGGATCGCCCGCCAGAGATGGCGGGCGCGGATTGAAACGTAAACATCGCCGAAATGAACAGCGGGTAATGGCGGATCGCCCGCCAGAGATGGCGGGCGCGGATTGAAACGTACTGTAAGCACAAATAGGTTTACTGTCAGTAAAGGATCGCCCGCCAGAGATGGCGGGCGCGGATTGAAACAAGATATCCATCATTGCAAGTACAGGACGTTTCCGGATCGCCCGCCAGAGATGGCGGGCGCGGATTGAAACCAACATATCCATTACTTGTGTCGGCTGATCCGCTAGGATCGCCCGCCAGAGATGGCGGGCGCGGATTGAAACTCATAGACGTTGGTTACTTTGCCAGCCTCACGAGAGGATCGCCCGCCAGAGATGGCGGGCGCGGATTGAAACACCAAGTCGTCAACGTCCTGCGGGGCGAACACTGGGATCGCCCGCCAGAGATGGCGGGCGCGGATTGAAACACAGGCAGGTTCAACCGCCGACCATTCGAGAACGGATCGCCCGCCAGAGATGGCGGGCGCGGATTGAAACTTGCGTGTCGGCTTGGCCAGCGGGTCGCCCAATGTAGGGATCGCCCGCCAGAGATGGCGGGCGCGGATTGAAACAGTCCATGACCCCGGACGCAAAATTTGATCCCATTGGGATCGCCCGCCAGAGATGGCGGGCGCGGATTGAAACTCATTGATTTAGAGCGGTTAGGGACGTTGAATGATGGATCGCCCGCCAGAGATGGCGGGCGCGGATTGAAACAAATGGGTAAACGCTGCCAGTGTTACAGCCAACAGGATCGCCCGCCAGAGATGGCGGGCGCGGATTGAAACCCGTTCGGACTCGCGTTATACAGCTTGGCGCGGTGGATCGCCCGCCAGAGATGGCGGGCGCGGATTGAAACAAAGCCTGGGCCTGCCTCCTTTCACCGCTGGCGTCGGATCGCCCGCCAGAGATGGCGGGCGCGGATTGAAACTTTGGTAACTACCCGCATTACCCAAGTTGAGCACGGATCGCCCGCCAGAGATGGCGGGCGCGGATTGAAACTTATACCGGGTCGGCTGGCACCTACTCATGCCCGGGATCGCCCGCCAGAGATGGCGGGCGCGGATTGAAACGGGCGTAAAAAAGCCCGCAAAAGCGGGCTGCTCTGGATCGCCCGCCAGAGATGGCGGGCGCGGATTGAAACAATCAAAGCGATGAGGTTTTGCCGCCTGATTTCTGGGATCGCCCGCCAGAGATGGCGGGCGCGGATTGAAACGTCACAGCCTGGCGCGGCACCCGCAATATGCGCCAGGGATCGCCCGCCAGAGATGGCGGGCGCGGATTGAAACAGGAAAAGGGAGAGGGAAAATAAGAGTATTCGATGGATCGCCCGCCAGAGATGGCGGGCGCGGATTGAAACTAGACTTTACAAGCCTGGCGCGCAAGGCATCAACGGATCGCCCGCCAGAGATGGCGGGCGCGGATTGAAACTAAACTCCTAAAGTGTGTAAACGCTGCGTTTACGGGGGATCGCCCGCCAGAGATGGCGGGCGCGGATTGAAACAAGATGCCAACCGGCTGATCGGAGTTGAGACCGAGGATCGCCCGCCAGAGATGGCGGGCGCGGATTGAAACGAAATCATGCTGGAACAGGGCCAAAAGCCTTATCGGATCGCCCGCCAGAGATGGCGGGCGCGGATTGAAACGTTTTAAACCGCGATCAAGGGCTATGCCAGCCATGGGATCGCCCGCCAGAGATGGCGGGCGCGGATTGAAACAAGCTGATTTAACCGTTTAACCCTGCGCGCCAGGGGGATCGCCCGCCAGAGATGGCGGGCGCGGATTGAAACGACAAATGGCGCGTTATCTATGGCCGAAACAGGGTGGGGATCGCCCGCCAGAGATGGCGGGCGCGGATTGAAACACAATCACCTCCATCAGCCGTGCCGGCGTGCCAAAGGATCGCCCGCCAGAGATGGCGGGCGCGGATTGAAACATGAAAGCCGCACCATGCACCCCATCATGACCAGGGGATCGCCCGCCAGAGATGGCGGGCGCGGATTGAAACAAGTATCACAATGTTCATGCTGCAAATCCCCTCGTGGATCGCCCGCCAGAGATGGCGGGCGCGGATTGAAACATGTGCCTTGAGCCCTGCGTCATCCCTGTACTTGGGATCGCCCGCCAGAGATGGCGGGCGCGGATTGAAACTTGCAGGCTTTTGCCAAACAGCTCTTGCACCAGGCGGATCGCCCGCCAGAGATGGCGGGCGCGGATTGAAACTTTATTGGCGGCAATCATTGCGGCCCTGTCGGCGGGATCGCCCGCCAGAGATGGCGGGCGCGGATTGAAACGACTCGGAAAAAATCAAGATTGACGGTTACACACGGATCGCCCGCCAGAGATGGCGGGCGCGGATTGAAACTTGGGGATACGATCAAACCAATGTAGAGCATTACGGATCGCCCGCCAGAGATGGCGGGCGCGGATTGAAACCGGTCAAGGTCATCTCTAAGGTTCCTGAGAAGGCGGATCGCCCGCCAGAGATGGCGGGCGCGGATTGAAACTCGGCTTTATGTGCTGGAAGCTAGCATGAAGTACGGATCGCCCGCCAGAGATGGCGGGCGCGGACTGAAACGCGGTAAGCATGGGCACCTACCTGCGCGACAATTTGTGCATGTTTCATATCGTCCTGGTCGAACCCGAGATTCCACCCAACACCGGCAACGTGATCCGTCTGGCGGCCAACACGGGCTGCTCGCTGCACCTGATTGAGCCGCTGGGCTTCTCGATGGACGACAAACACATGCGCCGGGCCGGTCTGGACTACCATGAGTACGCCACCGTACGAAGACATGCGAACTGGTCGATGTTTCTGGCGACCGAACGCCCACCTGACCAGCGTATGTTTGCCTTGACCACCCGCGCGACGCAAAACGTCTATGCCGCACGTTTTGAGCCGGGAGACTACCTGGTTTTTGGCTCGGAAACAAAAGGTCTGCGCGACGAGGTACGCCAATCATTCGCCCCGTCCTGCACACTGAAACTGCCCATGGTGCCGGGGCAGCGCAGTCTCAATTTGTCGAATGCGGTGGCCGTCACCGTGTTTGAGGCCTGGCGGCAGAACGGGTTGACATCGGGTTGACCGACGCCCGGATCAGGGTACCACGGTCAAAAAAAGAAACGACGCAAACAGCACCAGGTGCACCGCACCCTGCATCACCGTGGCACGGCCGCTGCCAAGGGTAATAGTGGCAACCATCACTGTCAGGCTCAACATCACAATTTGCATTGGTGGCAACCCCAATGCCAGCGGGAACGCGAACATGGGCGACAGCGCCGCCACCACAGGGATCGTCAACCCGATGCTGGCCAGACCAGAACCCAGTGCCAGGTTGATGCTGCTTTGCATGCGGTTGCCATGCGCTGCCCTCAGCGCGGCGCCGGTTTCAGGCAACAGCACAATCATTGCAATCACCACACCGGCCACCGCATGCGGCAAACCCGCTGATGCGACGCCGGCATCAAGCGCGGGTGCCAGCGCCTTGGCCAGACCCACCACACCCACCAGCGACACCAGCAACAGGCCCAGACTGGTCCAGGCAGCCGAGTTGGGTGGTGGCGCAGCGTGGGTTTCTTCATTGCTGTTGCCCACGGGCAAAAAATAATCGCGATGCCGTACTGTCTGCACAAAGACAAAAACACCATACAAAGCCAGCGAGCTGATGCCCGCAAATGCCAGCTGCGCGCCGCTATAGGTGGGGCCAGCCGTGGTGGTGGTGAAACTGGGCAGCACCAGCGCCAATCCGCACAGTGCCGTGAGTGAAGCCAGTGCCGGGTTGGTGCCCTCAACACGAAACGCCAGCACACCATGCCGCAAGCCACCCACAACCAGACTTAACCCCAACACACCGTTACACACAATCATGACCGCAGAAAAAACCGTGTCACGCGCCAGGGTGTTGGCACTTTCGCCACCTGCAAACATCAGCGCCACGATCAGTGCCACTTCAATGATGGTGACCGCCACCGCCAAAACCAGAGTGCCAAAGGGCTCACCGACACGATGTGCGACCACTTCGGCGTGATGGATGGCTGCAGCCACTGCTGCAAACAAGGTGCCCGTTAACAAGGCTCCCAGAAGCAGTCCAAGCGGTCTGCCCCAAGCCCCGCCCAGCACAAACAATCCCACCAAGGGCACCGCCAGGCTCCAGACGGGTAGACAAGGTGCCCGAAACCAACGAGCACCCCGTGCAGGGGCGGATGGAGTGTGCTTTTTCACATTGACTCCAATGAGATCACCAGGGTTCAGAACATGGCCGTGGCATGGACATTGAGTGTTCGACCGCGGAATGTCGACCCGTTGAGCTTCCTGGCAACATCCACGGCAACCGAAGTTTCCCAAGGTACTGCGATGGTCACAACACAACTGTCGGCTTCGCGCACCAAGGTCACCTGAGTCCGGTCACTGGGCCCTACCTGAATCAAAACCTCGTCAAGCTCCGCTTCGGTCAGGTCTGCTCGTAAATTTGCAAAGACTAAAAAGCTGGGCATCGCGACCTCCAGGGTGGTTTGCAGAATGGCATGCGGCCAGCATGATAGACGAAACGCTTCAAAAACCTGCCAGTTCAGAGAAACCAGCAAACAAGGCGTCTTGTGGCGCGACAATGCCGCCACCATGTTCACCCCATCCAAAGCCGATGTCCGCCAGTTTTTCTGCTCCGTTCATGCCAAAGCGCATAGTGGACAAGCATTAGATGCTATTGAAACAATAGCGTCTCTGTGGATCAACGAACACCCCGAGTACCAGCCTGAGCTGGCCGACCTGGACGCCGCGCTGGCAGCACTGTCAAATAACGCCGCAGATCACAGCCACGCGTTCCTGCATTTGTCGATGCATTTGTCGATCACAGAGCAGTGCAGCATCGACCAGCCCCGCGGCATTCGTCAGGCGGTCGAGTTACTGACCCACCGACTCGACTCCCTGCACGACGCGCACCACGCGGTGATGGATTGCCTGGGACAAATGTTGTGGGAAAGCCAGCGCTCTGGCAAGGCACCGGACGGCCGGGCCTATGTGGCCTGCGTACAGCGACGCGCCACACAGGACTGATTTACTTGAAGCGCACCGGTTGCAGGGTTTGCAATTCACCTGGCAGGCTGGCCACATAGTCGGCCAAAACCTTGAGCTCGGCATTGGAAAACTGCTTGGCCACACCCGCCATGATCGGGTTGGCGCGGCCCACAAACGACTTGTCGGTGGTCTTGTAGGACCGTAGCGCCACGTACAGGTAGTCATTGTGCTGACCTGCAATACGAGGGTAAGTGGGACTCACCGGCTTGCTGAAATTGGTGCCATGACACGACACACACGCCCCTTTGGTCAGCAATTCAGCAGCTTTGGCTGGCGCTTGCGGCGCCTGCAGGTCCAGCGTCGCGCCGGTGCCGGTGGATTCGTAATACGCGGCCAGGTCCGCAATGTCTTGTGCCGACAGGCTCGAAGCCAGCGTGCGCATGCTGGGGTGCTTGCGCTCGCCCGACTTGTAGGCATTCAATGCGGCGGTCATGTAGCCCGCGCCCTGCCCGGACAGCTTGGGCACACGGTAGGTCTGCGGAAACGCAGTATGAAAACCCTTGATGCCGTGGCAGCCGACACACAAGGCGTTCTTGTGTGCCCCAGCGCTGGCGTCGCCCTTGATGTCTTGCGCCTGCACGTTCATTGGTAACGCACCAGCCAACGCCATCAACAGGACAGGAGCGGAGTATAAAAATGTCTTCATGTATGCAACTGAGAACAAGGTTTTGGCGTCAGCCTTTGATAAATATCAAACAATTATAGGGAGGCCAACCACCACTTTGGCATGGCGTTAACCCGGTATTGCGCTCGCTGCCGTACGACCACTCCCAGAACCTGTAAGCTAACGCCTTTGCAAGAACCACCCGCACCCCATGAAATTTCACGGCTCCCAAAACTACGTCGCCACCGCTGACCTGATGCTGTCGGTCAATGCCTCTATCACCTTGCAGCGCCCGCTGCTGGTGAAAGGCGAACCCGGCACCGGCAAGACCATGCTGGCCGAAGAAGTCGCCACCGCGCTGAACCTTCCGCTCTTGCAGTGGCACATCAAAAGCACCACCAAGGCACAACAGGGTCTCTATGAATACGACGCTGTGAGCCGCCTGCGCGACTCGCAGTTGTCTGACATTGACGGTGGCGAACGCGTCAAGAACATCCACAACTACATCGTCAAAGGTGTGTTGTGGCAGGCGTTTACCGCCGAGCAGCCGGTGGCGCTGCTGATTGACGAGATCGACAAGGCGGACATCGAGTTCCCCAACGACCTGCTGCGCGAGCTTGATCGTATGGAGTTCTACTGCTACGAAACCCGTGAACTGATCCGCGCCAAACACCGCCCGTTGGTGTTCATCACCTCCAACAACGAAAAAGAACTGCCCGACGCATTTTTGCGCCGCTGCTTTTTCCACTACATCAAGTTCCCCGACGCCACAACGATGAAACAGATCGTGGATGTGCACTTCCCCGGCCTCAAGGCCGAACTTTTGAACGCCGCAATGAAGGTGTTTTTTGAAGTGCGCAACCTGCCTGGGCTGAAGAAGAAACCGTCGACCAGCGAACTGCTCGACTGGCTCAAGCTGCTGCTGGCCCAAGACATTCCGCCCTCCGTGTTGCACACCGAGGGCGACAAAGTTGCGGTACCGCCGCTGGTGGGCGCACTGCTCAAGAACGAGCAGGACGTGACGCTGTTTGAAAAGCTGGTGTTCATGCAGAGCCGAAACCGATAAAAGTACCGTTTGACGAAACGCCGCGCAAACTCCGCTTCATAAATCACAGCGGCTAGCGAGGTGGGGTGTCTGGGCGGCGGCCGATTTCTGGTACCCCAGTATGAGGCTGTCGCCCAGACACCCCGCCTCGCGGGTTAAACCGACGAACCTCCAAGCTACATTCCTCCCAAGCCCACTTGAAACAGGAGCGCCCCATGCCCTTTGTCGAACCCGTCACCCTGCAAGCCCGCGGCATCACCCTGCTGCCCCTCGCTTTGGAACATGAGGCTGGCTTGCAAGCCGCCGCCGCCGATGGCGAACTATGGAATATCCGCGTCACCTCGGTGCCGGAGCCGGAAAACACCCGCAAATACATCGAAGACGCACTGGCCATGCGCGAAGCAGGCAACCGCTTTGCCTTCTGCGTGATCGAAACGGCCACCGGCAAGGTGCTGGGCAGCAGCAGCTACCACGACATTCTGCCCGCCGTCAAACGGGTCGAAATTGGCTACACCTGGTATGCCAAAAGTGTGCAGCGATCTCACGTCAATAGCACAGCCAAGCTGCTGCTGATGACCCACGCGTTTGAGACCCTGGGCTGCCATGTGGTGGGCTGGCGCACCGACAACTTCAACCATGCCAGTCAGGCGGCGATTGAGCGCCTGGGTGCCAGAAAAGACGGCGTGATCCGCGGCCACGCGCTGCGCCGCGACGGCACCATCCGCGACACCGTGATGTACAGCCTGCGCAGCGGTGAATGGCCTGAAGCGAAGGCACAGTTGTTGTATCTGCTGGACAAACCCCGATGAACACACCAACCTGCGGCACACCCTACACAGAGATAGATTACTTTTTTTAGATAGCTGTAAACACTTACTGATATTGGGCTGAATGGCATTTTTGCCATAAATTCCCATCGATAACAAGTCCACAACCACGCGGCGACTCAGGCCAACCATATACAATTTGTATATCACGATTTGAGGAGTCCAGCATGACCACGACCGCCGCAGTTTTTATGTCTGGCAACAGCCAGGCCGTGCGTTTGCCCAAGGCATTTCAGTTCAAAAGCAAGGCCGTCGAAATTTATCGGCGGGGCGATGAGGTGGTACTGAGAGAGAGAAAACAAACCCTTGGCGAAGCCTTGGGCAACTGGCCTCTGGTTTCAGAAAACGAAGCGTCCGATTGGGATCGCATCATGAAGGAGGCCAGCTCGCAAGTGCCTCAGGATCGCGACTGGAGCGACTTGCTTGGTGACCAGCCCCGATCATGAAGTTTCTGCTCGACACCAACACGATCAGCTATTTTTTGCGTGATTACTCCCTACCTTTGACGAAACGCCTGCTCGCCTGTGACCCCGCATCTCTGGCAATCTCAACCATCTCAGCCGGGGAGCTGTCTTATGGCTTGGCTAAACTGGGAATGAGCCGCCGCGCCGGTATTTTGGGTAGCAAACTGAACAAACTGCTGCGCTCTGTACCTGTCTTACCACTTTGCACCGAGGCGGCACAGCACTATGCAAGGACCCGCTCTTTCCTGGAATCACAAGGTACACCCATCGGCGGTAGTGACCTGTGGATTGCTGCCCATGCTTTGGCGCTCGAACTGCCTCTGGTGACCAACAATATTCAGGAATTTGCGCGTGTGCCCGGACTTCAGACCGAAAACTGGCTTTAAATGGTGATCCGGACAGGCTCAGAAACCCCGTCAATGTCACACCTGCGAGCACCCGATGCTGATTGACTTTTTCTACACCCTGCGCGCCGCCAAGCTGCCGGTCTCGGTCAAGGAATTTTTGACCCTGCTCGAAGCGCTCAAGCTCGGCGTGGTTGGCCCTAAAACACCGCAAACACATGAGGACGACACGACACCCAGCGGCTACAAGATCGACGACTTCTATTTTCTGAGCCGTGCCACGCTAGTCAAGGACGAAAAGCACTACGACAAGTTTGACCGGGCTTTTGCCGCGTATTTCAAGGGCGTCGAGCTGGTCACCGATTTCACCCAGGAGGTGCCGCTGGACTGGTTGAAGAAGACGTTGGAGCTGGATTTGACGCCCGAGCAAAAGGCAGCGATTGAGAAGATGGGCTGGGACGAGCTGATGGAAACGCTCAAGAAACGCCTGGAAGAACAAAAAGAGCGTCACGAAGGCGGCAACAAGTGGATTGGCACCGGTGGCACCAGCCCGTTCGGCCACGGCGGCTACAACCCGCAAGGCATACGCATCGGGGGCGCTGGCAAGAACAAAAGCGCCGTCAAGGTCTGGGAGCAACGCGCGTACCGCGACTATGACGACACCCAGGAGCTGGGTACACGCAACATCAAGGTGGCGCTGCGCCGCTTACGCAAGTTTGCCCGCGAAGGGCATCTGGACGAGCTCGACCTCGACGGCACCATCCGCTGCACTGCGGCCAACGCCGGCTGGCTTGACATCAAGATGCGCCCGGAGCGCCACAACAACGTGAAAGTGCTGCTGCTGATGGATGTGGGCGGCACCATGGACGAACACATCGCCCGCGTCGAGGAGCTGTTCAGCGCCGCCAAAGCCGAGTTCAAGCATCTGGAGTTTTATTACTTCCACAACTGCGTGTACGACTTTGTCTGGAAGAACAACCGCCGTCGTTTTGCCGAAAAATTCCCGACCTGGGACATCATCCGCAAATACAACAAGGACTACAAGCTGATCTTTATTGGCGATGCCACCATGAGCCCGTATGAGATCTTGCAGCCTGGCGGAAGCGTCGAGTACAGCAACGATGAGGCCGGTGCGGAGTGGCTGTCTCGCCTCACCCACGCCTACCCCCGGTTTGCCTGGATCAATCCCGAACCACAGGGGATGTGGCAATACCGCCAGAGCATCAGCATCGTTCAGCAACTGATGGCGCAGCGCATGTACCCGATGACGCTCAAAGGGCTCGAACAGGCCATGCGCCTGCTGAGCCATTGACATGCTGAAATGGTTTGTCGCTCTCGCGCTGGCCCTGGCGCACGCTGTGGCCTGTGCACAGTCCGCGCCAGATCTACCTCCAGCTTCGTCAGCAACGCAAAGTGACCTCACCAAAGCGGCCGCCCCGGCGTTTGAGCTGGAAGTTCATGCCAGCGACGAAATCAAGCAGTTGCTTCTGCGTCACCTCGACCTGCAGCGTTACCGGGATATGCCCGACCTGAGTGACGAGGAGCTCGACCGCCTGCTGGCCCTGGCCCGCGCCGATGCCCAGAAACTGGTGGCCACGCTGGGCTACTTCGACCCGGCCATCGAGATCCGCCGCGCCACGCAAGGCACACAACGCCAGGTATTCATGAGCATCGGTGTTGGCGAGGCGGTGCGGGTGCGCCAGGTCGTGCTGCGATTTTCAGGTGCCATTGCCAACGATCCCGCCGCTTCTGCCCAACGCCGCCTGATTCAGGACAGCTGGCAACTGGCATCTGGTAACCGGTTTACCCAACCCCGCTGGGACGCCGCCAAGCAGCAGGCATTGCGACAGCTCACCACCTTGCGCTACCCCACCGGGCAGATCAGTGTTTCTCTGGCGGATGTGGACCCTGAAAACCAGGCGGTGCGCCTTGAAGTCACGCTGGACTCGGGGCCGCTGTTTCGACTGGGCGAGCTGAGCATCAGCGGCCTGCAACGCCATGACAGTGATCTGGTGCGCAAGCTGGCACGCCTGGGTACAGGTGCCACATACGAGCACAAAGAACTCGTGAAGGCGCAGGAGCGGTTGACGCAGAGCGGCTTTTTTACCACGGCGTTCATCACCGTGGACACCCAGTCCGACCCGCAGGCCGCCAAAGTGCTGGTCAGTGTGCGAGAGGCCCGACTGCAGAAGGTGGTGGTGGGCGTGGGTGCCAGCACCGACAGTGGCGGGCGGCTCAGCCTGGAACATTTGCACAACCAGTTCCCCACCAACAGTTGGCGAACCCTGAGCAAACTGTCGATTGACCAGGAAGCGCAGTCTGTTGCCACCGGCCTGATCTCGCCGCCTGATGAACGCGGCTGGCGCATGAACGCCACCTTCGCCGCACAGCAACAATCCAGCGGCAGTTTTGATGTGCGCAGCCAGATCTGGCGAATTGGCGCCGCCAAGGAGGAAGAGCGCATCGACCGCCATTACTACCTGCAGTACGAGCGCTCTGACACAGCTGCCAGCGACTATGCGGACGTCACCCGCTCACAAGCGATCAGCGCGCTTTACAACTTCACCTGGCGGCGCTTTGACAGCATGCCTTTTCCCACGGCGGGCTGGGCGTTTGGCGCCGATCTGGGCGGCGGCTTGACCCTGGGGGCCGATCGTGTGCCCTACGCACGCCTGCTGACCCGCTGGCAGTTTTTCTGGCCACTGGGTAGCGCAAACAAGCCTGACCGGCGCGACGGCCGCCTCTCGCTGCGCAGTCAAGCTGGTATGGTGCTGGCCAAGGCCGATGCCAGTTTGCCGGCCACCCAACTGTTTCTGGCGGGCGGCGACAACAGCGTTCGCGGTTACCGCCTGCGCAGTATTGGCACACAACTTGATGACGGCCAGATCAGTGCCGGGCGCTACCTGCTCACCGGCAGCATGGAGTGGCAACGCCCCATCACCCGCAACGGCGTCCTGACCGAATGGGAGGGTGTGATTTTTGTGGACGGTGGCGCGGTGGCCAATCGCCCCAGTGAACTGCAGGCGCAATTTGGCGTGGGTGCCGGGGTGCGCTGGCACAGCCCGGTCGGCCCATTACAAATGGACCTGGCCTACGGTGTGGACGCGCGCAAGTTTCGCCTGCACGTTAATGTGGGGTTCTCATTTTGAAAACCGCTGTGCGCTGGTTACTGTGGCTCACTTCGGGCATGTTGTTGCTGTTGTTGACCACACTGGGGCTGATGTGGGTCTGGATCAATGCCGACAGCTCTTTCAATACCGCACTGTTGCACGCGGCACGCTGGTTGCCAGCCGGTCATAGCCTGCAAACGCGTGAAGTGCAGGGCTCCATTGCCGAGGGTGGTCACATTGGCTGGCTGCGTTGGCAGCATGACGGCCTGAGCGTAGAGGCTTCAGGTGTGTATTTGCGCTGGTCGCCTGCAGCTTTGCTGGAAGGCAAACTGCACATCAGCGAGCTTGCCGTCAACACCCTGCGCGTGCAAGACCAGCGCCCCGCTGTGCCCGACTCACCCACTGTGCCACCCACCCAACTGGGCCTGCCTCTCAAAGTGCAAGCCAGCGTGCGTGTCGGTGCACTGCAATGGATCAGCAGCACACCACAAGACTTCGGTGCGTTCGGATTTGAGTACATATTTGATAGCTACCAGCATAAATTGGATAAGGGCTATGCCGACATTTTGTCAAATAAATTCAGTTTCTCGGGGCAACTGCAGGCCCAGGGCAATCTGGCGCTGGCGCTGCAAGTGGCAGGTACCGTCAGGCAAGCGATGCCAGGTAGTCCACAAACTCTAGAGGTGCCGGCACAGGCCGAATTGAATGGCTTTCTGGCAGGGCAAGACTCGAAGCTGACGCTAACAGCGAGTTTGCAACCCCGCGTGGGGCTGGATTTGCGGCACCAAAACGTGTCTGCCGCCATGCAGGCACAGTTGTCGGCGCAAGTGACACCCTGGCAAACCCAAAAAGTCATTCAAGCCCAAGGCCACTGGCAACGCCTGAACCTGGCCGCGCTTTGGCCCCAACTGCCGCAAACGCGCCTGGACGGCACGCTGACAGTGCAACCACGCGGCCCATCCTGGCAAGCCCGTGTGCAATTGCGCAATACCCTGCCTGGCCCTCTGGACCAGCAGCGTGTGCCACTGCAAAGTGCCGACGCCGAGTTCAGCTACCTGCAAGGCGCCTGGCGTGTTCAAACGCTGCAGGCGCTGGGTGCGGGCGGCAAAGTCCTGGCGCAAGGCCAGATTCCAGCCGCCGCACAGGGTGTCGGCTTGAGCCCATGGCAAGCCCAGATGCAGGTGGCTGACATCAACCCCGCGGCGATTGACTCGCGTCTGCCAGCGGATGCCATTGGCGGCAACGTCAGCGTCCGTCAGGAAACCCAGGGTATCCACTTTGAGGTCAAGTTGGCGGGCCGGGTCAGCGCGTTGGCCGGTTTGAACCAGCCACCAGCGCCCAATACGGCACCAGGCCTGCAATTGATGGCCCAGGGGGTCTGGACCGACCCGCAACTGCGCCTGAGCCAGCTGCGCATCACGACCGATCAGGCGCAATTGCAGGCGCAATTGGACTACCACAACACCGAATACGCCGGACAGGGTCAGCTTACGCTCGACGTTCCGGGCTTGCACGCCACAGTGGCCGGTCAGCTGGGCCGCACCGATGGCGCAGGCAACACCACATTTGATCTGAGCGATGCCGCATTGGCCATGCGCTGGCTGGAGCGTTGGCCCGGGATGCGCCAGCGCCTGGGGCCAGCGCTGGCCGCAACCCAGTTAAACGGGCAGGCCCATCTGAGCGCGCAGTGGCAAGGCGGCTGGCAAAACCAGGGCCACGACTTGGCACTCCAGGCCCAAATCCGTTCACCCCGGTTCGACTGGGCACCACGCACCAGCGCTGCGGCAACCACAAGCCAGCCTGCCGGACGCAGCCGGGAGTTGCAGATTGACGCCAGCGGCACACTGGACCACTTTGTCCTTGAGGGCCAGGGTGAAGTCGACTTCAAGCAGCAACAGATGGCCTGGCGCACCCGGGTACAGGCCAACCGCACCCCAACCGATGCCTGGCAAGCGCAACTGCAGCAGCTTGATCTGGACTTGCGAGTCGGCCAGCCGCAGCAGCGCTGGCAACTCGCTCTGGGAGACCCCGCTGGCAGCGGCAGCGCCACGGCTGTCGCACCACCCGGGGTACTGCTGGATTGGACAACAAGTGCGCAGCGCCAGACACTCAACGTTGCGGCGGGCCAAGCTCACCTCAAAGGCCCACTGGGCGGCACCAGCTTGGTGCAATGGCAGCCACTGCGCTGGTCGCAAGACCAGACCAGCGCCGACAGCACCAAGACACCGCCCCCACAATGGCAAAGCCAGGGAAAGATTGACCGTTTGCCACTGGCCTGGGTGGACTTGCTGGGCAGCAAAACCCTGGCTGACCTAGGGCTGGGCAGCGACCTGACTTTTTCTGGCCAGTGGGACGCCGCGCAAAGCGACACCCTGCACGCCAGCCTGCTGCTGGAGCGCAGCGCCGGCGACCTGCGTCTGCTGGCAGGCACGGTGGGCGATCAGATGGTGCCCGCGGGCATGCGTGAAACACGGCTGCAGGTCAACCTCGACGGAGACCGGCTGTCCGCCAACCTGCGCTGGGACAGCCAGCGCGCCGGGCGGGCACTGATGGCCGTCAGCACGCAAATACAGCCGCCAAATCAAACTTGGGCGCTACCGGGCACGGCACCGGTGGGTGGCAGTTTGCAGCTGGACTTGCCGCCCATGGATGCCTGGTCAGTGCTGGCTCCACCGGGTTGGCGAATGCGCGGAACCATGAATGCACACGTCAATCTTGAAGGCACAGTGGCTGAGCCAAAATGGTCCGGGACCCTGCAGGCCAATGATCTGGCGCTGCGCTCGCTGGTGGACGGCATCGATTTCAGCCAGGGTCGCTTTGAAGCCCGCCTGCACGACCAGCAACTCGACATTTCCAATTTTTCGCTGCGTGGGGCCGGTGCCTCTGGTGCCCGCGGAGACAACAGCGCGGTCGGCGGCACGCTCAACATCACTGGTTCGGCGCAGTTGCAACCTGCCAACACCACCAGGAATGGTCTGCACCTGCAACTGCAGGCAAAAGCCCAAGCGCTGCGTCTCAGCGCCCGGCCAGACCGGCGCGTCACGGTCAGCGGCAAGCTCAGCGCGGATTGGCTAAATGACAGACTGACCGTGCGCGGTGCGCTGCTGGCAGATCAGGCACTGTTCACCCTGCCGGAGGACAGCACACCTCGCCTCGGCAGCGACGTGGTGGTTCGTGGCGCGCCCGGGCGAGACGACCAACCCCGGGCAACAGCCCGCACAGCCACAAGCACGGACCGGGCACCCCAGATCGATCTGCAGATTGATTTGGACCCGGGCAAAGACTTTCAGGTACGGGGCATGGGGGTCGACACCCGTTTGGTCGGCAAACTCAAACTGAGTGCCAACAATCCCACTCAGCCCAGTCTGAACGGCACACTGCGCACCGTCGACGGTACCTACCGCGCCTACGGACAACGGCTTGACATCGAGCGCGGCCTGATCCGCTTCACCGGCCCGCCCGACAACCCGGCGCTGACCGTGCTGGCGATTCGCCCCAAACTGACCCAACGTGTGGGGGTTCAAATCAGTGGCACGGCACTGGCACCTATCATCACGCTCTATGCCGACCCGGACCTGCCCGAGGCGGACAAGCTAGGTTGGTTATTGCTGGGTCGCTCGCCCACAGGTGGTGGGGCCGAGGCGGCAGTGATGCAACAGGCCGCGCTGGCGCTGCTGGGCAAGACCGGGCAGGGCATGACGGACAGTCTGTCGCAAGCGCTTGGCCTGGACGAAATCAGCTTTGGCAGCGGTGGCAGCGCGACGACCGGCAGCAGCGACACGGCTAACACGGGCAGTGGCTCGGCGTCGATCACCCTCGGCAAACGCCTGTCAAAGGACTTTTATTTGGCCTATGAAAGCAGCTTCAACGGTGCCATGGGTGTGCTGCGCATTTTTTATGACCTTAGTAAAAACCTCACCTTGCGAGCCCAGACCGGGGAAGAAAGCGCGGTTGACCTGATTTATACCCTTCGTTATGACTGATCGCCGCCACTGAACAACCCATGCCCCGCCTTTACAATCGCGCCTTCCTCGCTGTAGTTCAATGGATAGAACGAGTGCCTCCTAAGTGCTAGATACAGGTTCGATTCCTGTCAGCGGGACCACATCGTCGTCAACATCAACTGGCCAGCTTTGAAAAACTCCCCGCCTGTCTCACCCAAACGCCAGGGGTTGGCGCGAATCTGGTTTGCCACGGTCTATTCCTGGCAAGGGCTCTACGCCGCCTGGTTCGAACCGGCTTTCCGTCAGGAGGCCCTGATCTGCCTGGTGGGTGTGCCTGCCGCATTCTGGCTTGGGCAAAACTGGCTCGAAACCGGGTTTCTCATTGCCTGCCTGGCCTTTGTCCTGGTCGTGGAACTGCTCAACACCGGCATTGAGTCGGCGATTGACCGAATCGGTCCACAATGGCACGACCTGTCCAAACGTGCCAAGGACATGGGAAGCGCCGCGGTCCACATCAGCCTGTTGTTGTGTGGTGGCGTCTGGCTCAGCGCCTTGTGGCGCTGGTGGACCAGCTGAAAAAAAACCGTGCAGTTAACTCGCCGCAGCGGTGCAGGCAGCAAGGATGTCAAGTTTGGCATCAACTGCTTGTGTCTGAACACCTGCCATCGGAATCACGGTGTGAAACAAATTGTCGTGTGACCAGGGTTTACCGGCCTGTTCACGCACACAGTCCATACGCATGCCACGTTGACGCTGCAAGGACCCTGACAACCACAACACCATCGGGACATGGGTTTGCTCCTTGGGTGCCATGCTGTAAGGCATGCCGTGCAGATAAAGTCCTTTTTCCCCCAATGACTCGCCGTGGTCCGACATATAGACCATGGCCGTCGGGCGAAGTGCCGATTGGGCCTTCAGCCAGTTGATCACCTCGGCCAGGAAGTGGTCGGTGTAAACAATTGAGTTGTCATAGGTGTTGACCAACTGTTCAGGTTGACAGTCCTGCAGGGCATTGCTGGTGCACTCTGGCAAAAATCGTTTGAATGGGTCGGGTGATCGCTTGAAATACGCCGGACCATGGCTGCCCATCTGGTGCAGCACCACCACGGTACCGCGTGCACGGCGTTGTGCGTCCAAGGTGTCGATCCGCCCCGGCAGTTCGCGCAGCATGGCTTCGTCAAAACAACCGTAAGCACCACAGACCTCCGCAAGCTTCAGATCACTGGTCTGATACTGGGGTATGCGATCACAGACGCCTTTACAACCCGACTGGTTATCAAGCCATAGCACTGCCAAGCCAGCACGTTGCAGGACATCAAGCATGTTCTCAAAGCGTGCATCACTTTTCTGATAAGCACTTCGACCCAAATGAGAGAACATACACGGCACCGAAGTCTGGGTATTGGTGCCGCAGGAGCTGACGTCCGAGAAGTACAGCAGATCACCACCTGCCTGCAGGTCGCGCAGACGCGGTGTGGTGTCGCGTGCGTAAGCTGCCAGGCCAAAATTGGCGGCGCGCGCCGTTTCGCCCACCACCACCACGATCAATGGCGCGGCCTGTGGCGCAGTGGCTGGTGCCAGCAGGCGTGCATCTTCCCCCAAAGGCTGCAACGGTTGGCGCGCCTGTGTGGCCTGCCCCAGGGTGTGGCGGGTCAGCGCATAAACTGTGTTGAACGGGTTGATCATGTAGCGCAGCGACTTGTGATTACGCATCAAGGAGGCCAGATCCTGGAAGCTCAGCCACAGCAGGAGTACTGCAAGCAAAAGCGCCAGCGCAGCCAACCCGATCTGCTGCAGTGTCAAGGCAAGCGCACCAACGCGACGCAAGGTCTGACGCCAGAGCCAGACACCCGGCAAAACCACGCCCAACAACACGGCCAGCAACATCGACCAGGACAGCAGGTCAAACACCTCACGCGGGTCGGTCTGGGCCACATTGGCAATCATGGTCGGGTCAATGACCACGCCATAACGTTGCATGAAGAAACTCGCGGCGGCGCTCATCACCAACAGCAGCAGCCCAACCGGTTTGAGCCAAACCGGCCACAGCAACAAACACAACACGGACCAGGTGATTGCCAGCACCGCCAGCCCGAGACTGGTGGTGGTGATTAACCCTTGCCAGCCATGGGTCTCAGGCAAACGCCAGACAGCAAGCCACAAGGGGGCGTTGCCCAATGTAGCCAACCAGAGTGCCAGGACAAACAACAGGGCTGACGGGTGCCAGTGCAACCTGGGAGGACGATCAAGGGACATATTTCAAAAAGCGGAGTAACACGCGTATTGTCCAGCCTGTGCCTTATGCGGGGATTAAGCAGGGTCAGCCAGACCCGTTGCGCGCATTACTTCGGCATCGGGCCAGGTCAAAGTAAAACTCTTGGTAAACGGGTCCACACCCACGCACTGCTCCATCGTGATGCCGTGCCAGTTGGCAATACGCCGGACCAGGGTCAGCCCGATGCCCATTCCGGATCCTGCCGACTGGTCGAGCCCGCCCGTTTCACCATCATCACTGACAGACAGGCAGACGGCCTTGCCGCCAAGTCGCTTGACAGAGACCTCCACCTGGGTCCCAGACGATGTGTGTCGTATGGCGTTGTCAATCAGGTTGCGCAGCGCGAGCTCAAGCATCAGGCCGTGCCCGTGCACCCAGACGGGCTCGGCGGGTACATCCAGGGCCAGATCGTGTCCGAGCTGGTGTGCCAGGGGCACATGTTCGGCCACCAGTTGATGGCACATCGCATTGAGATCAAGCCGCTGGGGTGTCTGCTGGTCCAGCGCCTGTGCCCGAGTCAGATCCATCAGTTGCGCCAGAATCCGTCCGGCGCGCAGGGCGTTTTGCTCTACCTGTTGTAGTGCAGCGTCACGCTGCTCGTTGCTGCATTGCTCGCGCGCCAGCCTGGCCTGCAAGACCTGTGCCGTCAGCGGCGTTCGCAGTTCATGGGCAACATCGGAGGCAAAACTTCGCTCTCGCAGCACTTGTGCCTGCAAACGCTGCGCCAGGCTGTTGATGGCCTTGACTGTGCCGGACAGTTCCGCAAAAGGCTGCTGCGACTGCAGGGTATCGCCTGCGTCGAGGTCAAGTTGGGCCACTTCCGCGGCCAACTGCTCCAAGGGCTGAAGGCCGCGTCGAATGGCCCAAAGCAACAACAGAGCCACCAGAGGCAGTAACACCATGGCGGGTTGAACAATGTGCCATGCAAAGTCCCGGCCGAGGGCCTCGCGCCGGTCCTTGTCGATCAACACCAGCACCCTGCGTGGTACTCCTGCAGGATTGTTGCCACTGCCCATCAGGGCACGCCAGACCTGGGTCTGCCCCTTGTACACCAGTCTCAGGTCCTGTGCCGCGGGGCCGGGCAGGTCAGCCAATGCGCTTGCCAGGCCATGGGTGTCACATACCAACTGCTCACCCTCCCAGATCACCACATGTAGTTCGGGTGCATAGTTGTCCGGGTCGCCTGCGGCTCGCCCGCCGGGCAGACAAACCACCTGATTGCCGACTTGTAAAGGCGCCTGCGTTTGACGCAGCAACAATTGCACGCTAGATGCAAGCTGGCCGTCGGTAATCTCATCGGCCTCGTGCAGACCGGTGAAGTAGGCCACCACCACCAAGGTCAGCCAGCTGAAGCCCAGCGCCAGCAAGGACCAGACCCAAAGGTATTTCCACAGAGTTCGAGGATGAGTGTGTGCCGTCATGGCCGCCCGATGTGTTGACCTGGACTTGTCGGACCCGACTCCGCCGGCGGCACGAAATAGCCCACACCACGCACTGTCTTGACCAGTTCATCACCCAGTTTTCGCCTCAGGTGATGAATATGCACCTCCAAGGCATTGCTCTCCAGCACCTCATCAAAGCCATACAACGCTTCCTCAAGCCGCCTGCGGGTCAAAACCTGACCACTGCCGCGCAGCAAAGCCAACAGCAAAGCAAACTCCTTGGCGCGTAATTCCACCGTTTCTCCGCTGCGCCACACCTTGTGGGCAGCCGGGTCCACCAGCAGCGCACCGTGATGCAGTAACGGTGACGCCCGCCCCTCGCTGCGTCGCAACGCGACCCGGATGCGCGCCAGCAACTCCTCGAGCTCAAACGGTTTGACCAGATAGTCATCGGCTCCCTCATCAAGACCGGCCACACGATCGGACAAACTGTCTCTGGCCGTCATGATCAGGACAGGGAGCGTCCGTCCGGAGCTGCGTTGTTGGCGCAGCCACTGCAGGCCATCACCATCGGGCATGCCAAGATCCAACAGCACCAGATCAAAGGCCTCCACCTCCAGCGCCGCCGTGGCAATTGCCAGCGTGGCGCAAATGTCCGTCGCATAGCCCGCCAGCCTGAGCGTTGCCATCAGCCCGCCAGCAATGCCGTTATCGTCCTCAACAATCAAGATCCGCATTGATTTCTGCTCGCTCCGGGCTGTTGTTCTGCCAGATCGCATTGTCTCAGATGCCTCCGTTGGAGTTCAATCAACCCATCTGGGGTTTAAGGTTGGCTTAACACGGCACTGCTCCAATCTGGCACATGCGAACGCCTACCCTGTCTCACAGCCCGCTTTTACCATTGACGTCGTCGCCCCCGGTTCAAGCAGTCTGGCGCACCACCCTGATGGTTGCCGTGCTCGTCCTGCTCTGGGACGCCAGTGGGCTGGATGTTGTGGTGATGGGCGGGTTTGCCGACGCCAATGGTTTTGCATTGCGGCACAACTGGTGGCTGGAGCGGGTTTTTCATGACGGCGCCCGACAACTCGCGGTCGTGCTGTTTTTGGGCCTGTGGCTGACGGTATGGCGTCCCTTGGGTTGGATGGCCAGCATCAGCCGTCTGGAGCGACTGGAAATTGCCATTGGCATCAGCCTGAGTCTTTTGCTGGTCAGTGGTATCAAGCGATACAGCCTGAGCAGTTGCCCCTGGGACCTGCAAACCTATGGCGGCTACGCGCAGTACCTGTCGCACTGGGCATGGGGGCTCAAGGACGGTGGCTCTGGCCATTGTTTCCCTGGAGGCCACGCTTCGGCTGCCTTTGCCTACCTGGCTTTGCCCTTGCCGTGGCTGCTTTCGACCTCAATGACAAAACAGCAGCGTGGGCAGCGGATTCTTTGGGGGGTTCTGGTCGCTGGAATGTTGCTCGGTGCGACCCAAACCTTGCGCGGCGCGCATTATCCGAGTCACACTCTCTGGTCGGGAATGCTGTGCTGGCTGACTGCGCTGGCCAATCATCAGATCTTCGCAATGCTGGGTCAATCCAGGCGGTCCACCCGGCTCGCCTGAGTCGACCATCAAAGACCACATTACCCATATGGGCTACTCCAAATTACCCTTTGCGGTGATGGACGTACATGAAGGACTGGCAAAAAATCACCCGGTGCTACCAAGCTGCACTTTTTTGTGCCCTGGTATTTGGCGCACTTTTCAAACCTGAAAAACCTACCGACTGCCTGCAGTCCACCAACGGAGAACTAAATTGGAATTCAACAAAGAATTTGATGCTTCTGGCTTGTCCTGCCCCCTGCCCATCGTCAAAACCAAAAAAGCACTGGCGGACATGACTTCAGGGCAAGTGTTGCGCGTGATTTCAACCGACCCGGGCTCGGTTGCCGACATGGCCGCTTTTGCCGAACAGACTGGCAATGCGCTACTGGAGCAAACGACAGAAGGCGGCAAATACGTATTTTTCATGAAGAAGGGCTGAGCCAACGCGCTCACCACACCCTCATCGGAGCACCAAACGCATGGCTAGCAAAAAAATGGCGCTGATTGCGACCAAGGGAACGCTCGATATGGCGTACCCCCCCTTCATCCTGGCGTCCACGGCAGCGGCTTTGGGTTGGGATGTGCAGATTTTCTTCACGTTTTACGGCCTGCAGTTGTTACGCAAGAATCTCGATGACGTGAAGATCAGCCCGCTGGCGAACCCGGCCATGCCAATGCCGGTGCCAATGCCGGTGTTCGTGCAAATGCTGCCTGGCATGGAGTCGATGGCGACCATGATGATGAAAAACAAGATGAAGTCCAAAGGTGTGGCCACGCTCGAAGAACTGCGTGACCTGTGCCTGGAGGCTGACGTCAAGTTTGTCGCGTGCCAAATGACGGTGGACCTGTTCGAGTTTGAGACCAGCGAATTCATCAAGGATGTGGAGTATGGCGGTGCCGCCACCTTCATGAAGTTTGCGGGTGAGTCTGACGTCTGCCTATTTATCTGAGCCCTGGCTCCCCTGTCGCCGCACCACTGGGTGACAAAACGGCCCTTGCGGCCCCGCCGCAACGGGCCGCTCGTTTGTTCAAGCTAGCCATTTTCCGGGAACCACAATGAAACAATTGATCCTTTGGTGTGTTTTGCTTTTTTGGTCGCAGCTCAGCTTTGCACTGGCGCCTTACCTCAAAGGCGACAAAGTTGCGGGGGCCGACCTGACCGCCCGCATCGACCAACTTGAGAAGAAGCTGCAAGCTGAGGGCTTCACCCTGGCTGGCCGCCACTTGCCCAAAGGCATGGCCGATCACGCCACGGTGGTGGTGACTGACGCGGCAATGCTGACGGCCATTCGCAAGGCAGGTGGCTCAACGGTGATTGCTTCGGCCATCCGGGTTGGTGTGTTGCCCGATGGTTCAGTGAGTTACATGAATCCCGACTACTGGTACCGCGCGTACCTGCGTGGGCAATTCAAGTCAGCACAGGCAAGCGCCAAGGCTGTGCAATCACGCCTGGCCAAAGCATTGGGTGATGGCGGCGCAATGGGCGGTGATGTGCCCGAGAGCGACCTGGAAAACTACCGCTACATGTTTGGCATGGAGCGTTTTGACTCGCCCAACAGTGAGATTGCAAGCCACGCCAGCTTTGATGCGGCGCTGAAAGCAGTGCGCGCCAACCTGGCCGCGGGCGTGTCCGATACCGCCCGGGTCTACGAGGTGGTGTCCGCAGAAAACCAGACCGCGGTATTTGGCGTGGCCATGAACAGCGCCACCGATGGCGAAGCCTGGTGGGTCAACAAGATTGGTGCCGATCACATGGCGGGCTTGCCCTATGAGGTGTTTATCGTCGGCAACAAGGTGTATTCGCTGTATGCGCGTTACCGCATCGCCTTGGCCTGGCCGGCATTGGGCATGGGCCAGTTCATGGGCATCATCAACGCACCAGACGCCATTCGCGCCACGATGGTTCGTGTCGCGGGCGGCGGCAACTAAACCTGACTGATCTGGAGAAACAGTCATGAATGAAGCGGTCAATCCTTCAAACATCGTCATTTGGGGTGGCTTTGTGCTGGCATTTGTCTTTGGTGCACTGGCCAACAAGTCGAACTTTTGCACCATGGGTGCCATCTCGGATGTGGTCAATATGGAGCATTGGGGTCGGGTGCGTATGTGGTTGCTGGCCATTGCCGTGGCGATGCTGGGTGCCAACCTGCTGCACATGGCCGGTCTGGTCGACCTGAGCAAGTCGGTCTACCAGCGTCCGTCACTGCCCTGGTTGTCGATGGTGGTGGGTGGTGTCCTCTTTGGTGTTGGCATGACCATGGCCGGTGGTTGCACCAACAAGAACCTGATCCGCGTCGGCGGCGGCAGCCTTCGCTCGGTGGTGGTGCTGGTGTTCCTGGGCCTGTCGGCATACATGACTCTCAAAGGGCTGTTTGGGCAATGGCGCGCCAGCTTTCTCGACCCGGTCACGATTGATCTGGCGAAATTGGGCATGACCAACCAAAGCCTATCGCAACTGCTGGCCAAACTGACCGGTCTGAGTGAATCCGCCGCCCTGATGGCGACACTGGCAGTCTTGGTGCTGGGTATCCTGGTGTTTGTTTTCAAGGACAAGCGCTTTCGCAGCAACACACTGCAGGTCATCTCGTCCATCATCCTGGGCTTGCTGGTGGTTGCCGCCTGGTACCTGACCGGACACATTGGATACGGTGAAAATCCCGAGACCCTGGAGACAGTTTATTTCGCGACCAACACCCGCACCATCGAGTCCTTCAGTTTTGTGGCCCCTGTGTCGTTCGGCCTGGAGTTGCTGATGTTGTGGACGGACACCTCGACCCGCATGACCTTTGGCATTGCCACCGCAGTTGGCGTGGCAATGGGCTCATTTGTCTATGCCATCAGTACCAAACAGTTTCGCTGGGAAGGTTTTGCCTCCATTGATGACCTGAAAACCCAGCTAACTGGTGCGATCCTGATGGGTTTTGGCGGCGTGACGGCCATTGGTTGCACGATCGGCCAGGGCATGTCTGGCGTTTCAACCCTGGCCATCGGTTCTTTTGTCACGCTTGCCGGCATCATTGTTGGGGCTGTGGCCATGATGAAATGGCAGCAACGGTAGGCGCCAAATTTTCATTTTTATAGCTACAAAAGCTTACCTGATATGCGCTTGAAGCCATTTTATATGAGAATAGTCGCCTCACGGGCTTGGCCTGCCTAAGGGATGCGCTCCAGTGTCAGGACGGTGTAGGCACCGTTGATTTTGTCGGCCGTGAACCTGACCTTGTCGCCGGCCTTGACCTGGTCCAGCAGTGCCGGGTCTTTCACCCCAAACACCATGCTCATAGGGGGCATGTCGAGATTTTTGATTTCACCGTGCTTGAGCGTGATTTTTCCGGCGCTCGGGTCAACCTTGCGCACTTCGGCCTCACTCATGTCAGATGCGGTTGCGCCGGTGGCGAGCACCAGACCTGCCACGACCCAGACTGAAAAACGTGCCATCTTGAGGCTCCTCAAACGTAGGATTGATAAACCGACGAACTGCCGTCACGCTGCACCAGCAGCACGGCATACGGATCTTTGCGACCACCGTAGGCCGGGCCGTCCATGCCGGGTGATCCCACTGGCATGCCCGGCACGCTCAGGCCCAGTGCGCGTGGCCGCTCCTTGAGCAGCCTGCGGATGTCTTGCGCGGGTACATGGCCTTCAAGCACATATCCGCTGATGAGTGCGGTGTGGCACGAGCCAAACTTCTCGGCCAGACCGAGCTTGCTGCGCTGCGCGGCCCGGGTGGCTTCACTCACCTCGTGGGTCTTGACCTCAAACCCCTGGCCCTGTAGGTGTTTGACCCAGTCTTTGCAGCAGCCACATGTGGCTGTTTTCCAGACCTCAAGCAGCGGCTTGCTGGCGTTTTGACCGAGCGCGCTGGTGTGCAGTGCGTTGATTCCCAGAAGGGCGACGGCGGATTGAATCAGGGTACGTCTTTTCATGGTGTGGTCCTTGGCTATGAAATGTGTTGAAAAAATGTGATAAAAAAGGCTCAAGCCCTTATTGGAAAAATAATTAAAGCTACTATTTTGATAATGTTTATAAAAGCACTAATGCTTGTGCTGGCCGTCTGCCGGTTTCTTGACCCGAAGTTCAGGCGTATTGCTGGCTTCACCCTGGTCTGCTGGAGACGCTTGGGAGTGGGCGGCTGGCAGACTGCCCGTCCACTCATAAGCCTGCGTGCCAGCGGGCTGCTTGTACCAGCCGGGGTCGCTGTAATCCCCGGGTTTCTGGCTTTGCCGCACCTTCAGGGTGGTGAACATGCCGCCCATCTCGATCGGACCATAGGGCCCGGTGCCGGTCATCATCGGCAGGGTGTTGTCGGGCAGGGGCATGCTCATCTCACCCATGTCGGCCATGCCGCGTTCCCCCATCACCATGTAGTCCGGGGCCACGCGCTGGATCTGGCCCAGTAAGCCACGGTGGTCTACTCCGATCATGTTGGGCACGCCGTGGCCCATGGGGTTCATGGTGTGGTGGCTCTTGTGGCAGTGAAAAGCCCAGTCGCCCTCCTCATCGGCCAGAAATTCGAGCTGGCGCATCTGGCCCACCGCCACATCGGTGGTCACCTCGGGGCAGCGCGCCGCCAGCGGCCAGGGACCGCCGTCACTGCCCGTCACCACAAACTCATGACCATGCAGGTGAATGGGGTGGTTGGTCATGGTGAGGTTGCCCACGCGGATGCGCACCTGGTCGCCCAGGCGCACGTTGAGGG
The DNA here is from genome assembly GCA_018061265.1 of Rhodoferax sp. GTDB lineage: Bacteria > Pseudomonadota > Gammaproteobacteria > Burkholderiales > Burkholderiaceae_C > Rhodoferax. Next base: position 30,359 of record JAGOUM010000007.1, read on the forward strand.
TGTCAATGCCAGGAAAGGCGCGACTGTTCCAGGTCCAGAGGTTGAAGTCCAGCATGGTGTTGGGCTTGGGGGTGCTGGCGCCGGGTTCCACGTCGTAGGCGTTGAGCAGGAAGCAAAAGTCGCGCTGTACCTCGTTGATCAGCGGGTGTTTGGCCTTGGGGTGCGTGATCCACAAACCCATCATGCCCATGGCCATTTGCGTCATTTCATCGGCGTGTGGGTGGTACATGAAGGTGCCGGGGCGACGCGCTTCAAACTCATAAACAAAGGTCTTGCCGACCGGAATTTGTGGCTGCGTGAGCCCACCCACGCCGTCCATGCCGTTGGGCAGGCGCTGTCCGTGCCAGTGCATGGTGGTGTGTTCAGGCAGCTTGTTGGTGAGAAAGATACGCACGCGGTCGCCTTCAACAACTTCAATGGTGGGGCCGGGGCTTTGTCCGTTGTAGCCCCACAGGGTGGCTTTCATGCCGGGTGCAATCTCGCGCACCACGGGTTCGGCCACCAGGTGAAACTCCTTGACCCCGTTGCGCATGCGCCAGGGGCAGGTCCAACCGTTGAGAGTCACCACCGGGTTGTAGGGACGGCCGGTGCTGGGCACCAGCGGTGGCGCGGTGTTGGCGTGGGTCATGCTGACCGGCTCTGGCACGGCAGCCAGGGCCACTCGGCTCACACTGCTGGCCGCCACAGCGCCCAAAGTGGCGCCTTGAAAAAAGTTGCGTCGGTTCATATTCAATGACCTGGGTTGGTGGCTGGGGCACTGCCCGTAGCGCTAGAGATGGATGAAAAGCTGACCACAGCCCCGCTCAGCACGGCTTGTAGGTCGATATAAGCCAACCAGGCATCGCGCTGGGCTTGGCTGGCAGCCAGCTCGCTTTGCAAGCGGGCGCGGGCGCTGGCCAGCAGGTCCCAAGTGCTTGACAACATGCCGTTGTAGCGCAGTTGGGTTTCTTCTTGCATGGCAGTGGCCAGGCTTGCGGCTTGGCGCTGATGCTGTGCCATGTCGAGGGCGGTGCGCCAGCGATAGTAGGCTTCGCGCGCCTGACTGCGGGTGTTAACCGCCAGGGTGTGGGCCTGCGCTTGCGCATGCACGGCACGCTCCAGTGCGTCGGTCAGCGGGACTTGCCGAGCGTTCAAGACCGGCGCGATGAGATGCTGACCCAAGTCGACATCCGCGGGGCGTTTGGCATCTTGTAATGCTGTATCGACAGCGAGTTGCCATTGCCGCAAGTGCGACTGTGTCACCCCGGCTGCCGCTTGCCCTGCCTCAATCCGCGCCAGCGCCAGTTCGGGTTGATGGCGCAATGCGGTGGCTTCCAGGGCAGGCGTTTCCACCGCATCGGTCGGCAGCGCTGGCAAGCGGACAGGCAAATTCAGTTGCGCCGAACTGCCCCACAAGCCCAACAGGCGGACCAGCTCTTCTGTGGCGCTGAATGACGCTTGCTGCGCCAGCGCCAGTTGGCTTGCGGTGGCAGACTGCACCAGCTGCTCTTGAAGCAGTTGCATCTTGCTCCAATTACCGACCCGCGCCATGCGCTGACCCAAGTCGACACCTGCCGTCGCGGCCTGCGCCACTTGACGCAGATGTGACTCGGTTTGGCGGGCGGCCACGGCGTTAACCCAGGCGCGCTGCACGCCGTGGGTCAGCGCAAGCACACGGGCGTCGATCTGTGCCCGGGCCAGTGCACTGGCTTGCGGTGGAGCAATCAGGTCGGGCTGGTGTCTCAGCGCCTGGGCCACGGCCTGCGCGGCCGTCAAAAGTACTTGGGCAGGCGACGTCTCATCGACTTGGCCTGGTGCCGCGTTGGCCAGTTCCCATTTCAAAATATCGACGTGACCGTGCAGGTTGCGGCCGACATCGGCGTTGGCCTGTACCCAGTCAGTCAGGTTGATCTCACTGCCGGGATGTACCTGTTGTGAATCGCCGAACGCCGGGCGGTAGGCCACTGCGGGCACGATCACATCAGGGTCAGCGGCAAAGGGTTGCGCCATGGCGGCGCCGGGCATCGATGCTGCGAGCAATGCAGCCAAAAAACTTCTTCTCAAGGGGGTCTCCTGAACGGTTCAACGGAATCGAACGGTCCGCCAACAGACGGACCACGGGCGTTGTGTTCAGGAAATGGGCGGTTTGAGGTGTTGCGCGAGGGGCACGCTGACAAAGAGGCTCGGACTACTGCGAACTTCCAGCCTTGGCAAAACCAGCGCTGACCAGCAGTCAATCGCCGTGAAAAGCGCCACGCTGTGGCACATCTGGCAGGTGCTGCACTGGGCACAGTCCCCATGGGCCGAAGCTGAATCGCCAGCAACCGCGGGTGGTTCGGTGAGGTCTGTCGTGTGCGCTGATACCGTGGCTGCCTCGTGGCACGGCAATGGCGTCAATGAAGAACCCGAATTGACCTTGACTCCTGCCAGGGCTGGACTTGTGCTGATGGAGGCGGTTTGAATCACCATGGCGTCACCCACCCAGGCACGTATCGGCAACAGCACCATCATGAGGACAAAAAAAGCAGCACGCATGGCCTGAATGATACGGCGCAAGCCGATAAGTTCAATCCGTTTGGGGCTGACCGCTGCGATTTTTCAGGTCGAAGGCGGACTCCGGCGGCGAAGCTCCCATGCCGAGATGCTGGCCACGATCTGATCCCAGGGCAAATCCAGCAAACTGCCGCCATCACGCATCGCCAACTGCACCAGCCCATGCACATCGGCGACGGGTGACTCAAGGGCGTGCTGCAGACCACGTAGCCCACCACATTGCAACTTCATGGCCTTGGCATGGGCAATGGGCTCGCCATGGCGTGGCAGACGCAGCGCAAAAAGGGCACGCTCACGAAACAAGTTGTTCAGCGTGTTGCAATTGATGTGGGCGATCTCGGAGCCACAGGTGATGACTTCGCGCTCAGCCATGGCGGTGTGCCTGGCCAGCACACACTGCCCACATCCGGCCAGCACGGCTTTGGCGAAGACGCAGGCGGATGGCGTGAGCGCCTGGCGCGCCGCCTGAAAAGCCATCTCATCCATGGGCCGAGCTCGGTCAGTCGTCGCCCTTGGGTCCGGGTGTACGTACTTGGAGCATCAGATCAAGCGCCTGGTCTTCGTTCTCGGCGAACATGACCTTGATTTTTTCAAGTGTCTTGGCCGCTTGTTGCGCACGCAGCATTTTGGCATGCGCCGAAGCCTCCTTGAAAGCATCAAATTCGCAGAGCTTCTTGAACTGTGCACCGGGATTGACTGAAAAAATGAAGTATGGCATGGAGAAAAATCGGTAAATCAGGAAGATCAGATGTAATGCTTGGACGCACGCCGCCTGCCAGGCAAGGCTTTTTGAATGATCACGCCACGAACATCCGCCAGACTGACCAGCGGCTCATCCGGGAAGGCCGGGTTCAGCGCATGCAAAACCCAGCCATCACCGGCCTGAAGCAGTTGCCGAAATGTCCATTCTTCGTTGTGCCAGGCCAGTACATACGAGCCATCTTTGGCCAAGCCCTCAGGTTCGATGATGATGATCTCGCCCTCCTGGAACTCGGGCGTCATGCTCTGGCCCATCACCATCAGCGCAAAGGACTCGCCACCGGCGCAGTCCGGTATCAGCATGTCGTGGTCGGGGGTACTGGTTTGCATCACATCTCCTGCTTGAAAATCTGGGCGGCAGGTACACCAGCCCGCCGAAGGTCATCAAACAGCGTATCGACAAACAGCGGCGGGCCACACAGGTAAAAATCACACTCGATGTCGAACAGGTTGGCGTGCATCGCCAGCGCAATTTCTTTGGCACCGGCCACGATGTCGGTATTGGAAAACAATTCGTACTCGAAGTTGTCCAGCGCCTCCGACCAGGCTCTGCATTGATTGGAATGAAAGTGACCGTCATCGCGCAGGGCGAGCCAGAACAAGGACAGTGATGGCACGGCATCAAGCGCCAGCGCATGCTCGATCAAGCTCTTGATCGGTGAATAGCCCAGATCACAGGCGGCAAATACCAGCGGTCGGTGCCCCTCGATCAGGACAAATTCACCCATCGGTCCGCGGACGGTCACCGCGTCGCCCAGGCCAAGCTGATCAGAAAAAACCGCATTCGCCAGAGAACTGCCCTCATCCCGCGCCACAAAAAACAGCAGGTTGCGGTCATCACAGGGGCAGCTGGCAATGGCCTGGATGCTCTGCACATCGCCTTGCGCCAAGTTGGACCATCCCAACGCGACGGACTGCCCGGCCAGAAAGCGCAGCCGGTGTGTCCGCGGTGTCTGCAATTGCAACAGCCGCGTGTTGGGTGCCACCGTGGTCAGTGCACGTACCTTGGTAACGATCTCCTGCTCAGGAATATCTTTTGGTCCGCCAGCTTCAAGCAGTTCGAGCGTTAGTTCACTGCTGCCCGCAGTGTGGCAACACATCAAAGTGTAGCCCTGTGACTTCTCGTTCTCGGACAAGCAATAGTCGAAATGCTGCGTTTGCACCACGTCGCCAGAGATCACCCTCACCTTGCACATGCCGCAGCTGCCATTGCCGCAACCATAGTTGAGTCGCAAACCCGAGTGCAGGCCCGACTGCAGCAGATTGGCATGCCCCTCGACTGCAAATTGGTGCCCGCTGGGCTGTACCGTGACCTGAGCCGTCATGATTTTGAGCATATCGTCCATCACTTCGAGTAAATCCACTGCATCCGTGGCCAGCACGGACGACAGGCCACGGGTTACCTGCCACTCAAGCGCCTGCCAGGCCGCATCTTGAGGGTGCAAGGCGTATTGTTCTCGAATCGTCTTTTGTACCGCAACCACCAGTTCGTGGTAACGCTGCAAGTGCAGGCGCACATCGCCAAGCTCCTGGCTTTGAGCAAACAGGCGCTGCGCCAACACCTCCTGACTGGGCAGAAGACGTTCACGCAACCGTTTGCCAAACGCCTCGTCGCGGATTTGGGCCACCCGCTCCAGCAGGCCGGATTCCTCAAACGAGGCACTTGGGTACAAGCGCAACAAGGCTTCAGTGGAGACCATGCCATCATTGAGCAGCAAGGCACCGGTGCGGACCTGCTGTTGCAGCACACCCCGTGCCACTCCCACCAACTGGGCTGCTCGCCAGATGCTCACCTGATGTGCCATGGCTGTCTCTTTGTTATGTTAAATGCAGCATTCAATGTATGCCAGGCATGGGCTGGAGGCATATTTTTCTATAAATCAGGCGGCACATTGCCGTTCAGCGTGCAGCGCGTTTACCCGGTCCAGGTAGCGCGCACGGTACAACAGGCGCGGGGCGGCCGGATCATCGGTAAAACCCGAGCGGTCGTGCAGAACGTTGTTGCACAACAGGCCCATGCCCGGTTGCAGTTGCAGCCGAAACACTGCCGGGCTGTTACTGGCCAGCAGGTGTTCCAGAAAGGCCACGGCCGCACGGGTTACCGCGTCGTCGTGCCATTCGACACTTCGGGTTCTGGCGGTGTAGCGCATGTGCAGCGCGCCACTGGCACTGTCCACAGAAAAGACCGGCCCGCTCTGCGCAGCTCGGGCAATCCCGTCGTCGTCAAGACGCTCAGGGATCGTCATGGCATCGGGTTGCATCAATGCCCGGACCCAATCGGGATTGGCATCACGCATGGCAATATAGGCCATGTCATGGTCCATCAAAGCACTTTGGCCACCCTGCGCCGCCTGGCGCACGCAGTGCAAAATCATGCCACGGATCTTGCGCTCGGGCGGCTGGTAATAACCGTCGGTATGCCACTTGATGGGCCGGTTGGTGTACGGAATAAACGCCACCCGATCACCCGGCGGCTGCGATACGGCGATGGGAGAGATACCGTCTTCGTCCGCCAGCCAGTTGCCATCCAGCTGATGCAGACCAACCTGATGCCCCAACGCACGGGGAATGTTCTTGTCTTCGTCCAGCACCGGGCTGCGGTAGATCGCCATGTTGTTGGCAGTGCAACGCGCCAAAAGGGCCTGCTTTTCGGTCGCATCAAGGGCGCGCGGATCCTTGATGTCAACCACCAGCCCACCTGCAGTCGCCGGGCAGTTCGCCAGCTTATCGGCCCGCCAGAGCTGGTAGGCAGCGCTGGCCCGCAGATCAAAGGGTGAAGCATCCATGGCTGTCAATCAGTCACCCGACAGGACACCGCGGGGTATGCGCGACGGGCGTGGCGCACGCGGCTCGGTGCTCAGCACACCATCCATCGACTTTTGCAAATAGGCAATCGCATCAGGAACCTCGGCGGCCATCACTTGATCGAGAACCCAGCGCTGGTCTTTCTTGGGCATCAGCAACTCGATGCGGTAACCCAAATACCGGACAAAGTCAAAATCGGGGCCCTGCGCATCAAATCCAAAATCTGCGTAATGGTCAGCCAGTTCATTAAAAAGATCGATGAACTGCTCGTAATGGCTGGGCTCACCCGCTGCGGGCTGACCCAGCAAACCGTCCTCGTTGTCCTGCAATATCTCGGCCACCCGCTTGACCAGCGCCGTCACAAACGCCACACGTTCGTCTGCACTCATACGCTCGTAGGCCATGCGGTCCAGCACCTGGGTGAGAAACACCAGCACTTCGCGGGTGAAGGCAAAGTACTGCTCGCCTATGGCGATGTCAAACTGCGCCACCCGCATCTGCTTAAGCATGTTTTGCGCCACCCGCCAGGCGGTAAATGCCACGGCGCTCGCGGTTTGCTCCGGGGTTTTGTCAGCCCCGGGGCGAAACCACTGGCTCTTGATGCGGATCTTGGCCACAGTCTGCCTACGGGATCAGTAGCCGCCCTTGCCCAGGGGTTGCGGTAATCCGGCCACCTTGGGGCCTTGCTTGGCCGGGCCGATGGGGAACAGGTCATAAAGGTACTTGCTGTCCACACCCGGATGAATCTCGGCAAAACCCTTGAGCATGTTGCGAAAATTGGGCGTGTGGCCGTGCTCACGGTACTCATCGCGCAGGTAATTGATCACCTCCCAATGGGCGTCGGTCAGTTCGATGCTCTCTGCCGCAGCTATCACCCGTGGTGCCTCGTCGTCAAACACCGGCTCCACCAGATATCCCTGATCGTCGGCTTCGTGCTCCACACCACCAATGTTGTAGCTCATACGTTCTTTCTCCAGTTTCAATTGATAAAAGTTACACCGCCGCGGCTGATTTGTGGGGCACAAACACCCCACAACCCAGCAGACGATGTGGTCCAAGGCCAAACTGCTGCAAACGCAGCGACTGGTCTGGCGTCAAGGCGTGCAGCATCAGACTGAAGGTTTCGAGCACCTGACCCGCCACCACCATCTGGCTGCGCTTGCCGCAAACCCGCTCGCCGCGGATGGACAGTCGGGCCAATTCCTGGTCCATGGTTTCCATGAACGCCAATTCACCGTTTCCCGCCGAAGCCACTTTGTAGGCATACAAAGTGGCATGGGGTCGCAGCTCACGAAAGTGCGGTCGATCCAGACGCAGCTTGCATCCTGCCACCTGCACATCTCGCCCGGCAATCGCCAGCAAATCAGGCGTACGGCTACTCAGCACACGCAGAACCAGCTGCAGGCGCTTGGGCAACACGGCCATCCCGCCCTCGCCATCAACCAGTTTCAGTGGCATCACCGCCGCAACCCGGTCATCTCGCAGCCAGGGAAACAATGTGCACAGCGACTGTTGCAATGGCTGTGCATATTCTCTGGGAAGAGATTGCCCCTCAACTGAAAACAGGGCGTCGATCGCTTGATCCACACCCAAGGGGATGGTGTTCATTCTTTCGCGTCTCCACCGCTTGTCGCGCAGACAGCATCAACCGGAGGCTGCGAATTGGCCCAGCGCAGAAGCGCCTCACCCCATTGACGGGCCAGCAGGGGGTCCACCTCAAAAACCGTGAAACGACTACGCTCCCGGATGCGTGTGCGCAGCAGACTCATGCCGCCGGCGTCGTAGTCAAGCTGCTGCAGCTCAATGACCTGACCACCCAGGGGGCTGGTGAATTTCTCCAGGGGAATAACGCTGAACATAAGGCCTGATTTCGCTTTGGGGTCAACAGCATACTTGCGATCGGGTCGCAAAAAAACGCAAAAAAATGAATCTTTGCTTCGAACCGTATTTGGCGCAATCCTGCGCGCCACGTCTATAACCGACTCGGGTGGGCGCATATATACCGAATGGGTAGCCTTGCCTACTCAACGAGGGTGATAGTTAGGCAGCATCAGCGGCCCGTAACATTCAGGTCGCTTCTGATGCTTTAGCGGCATTTCTTGTTGCTACAGCAAAACCCGTTTTTATCAACGCCCAATTAGCCCCTGACTGGAGATTCGCCATGAGCAAACAACCCCATGACACCCCAATGCTCGATCAGCTCGAAAGCGGTCCATGGCCGAGTTTCGTGACTGGCCTCAAGCGCCTAGCCAAAGACAACGACTACATGACTGACCTGATGGGTCAGCTGGAACACTCGTACAAAACCCGCAAGGGCTATTGGAAGGGTGGCACCGTGGGCGTGTTTGGCTACGGCGGCGGTGTGATTCCGCGTTTTTCCGAAGTTGCAGAAATGTTCCCTGCTTCCAAAGAGTTCCACACCCTGCGTATTCAGCCGCCGGCCGGCATGCACTACGACACCAACGTGCTGCGCAAGATGTGTGACATCTGGGAGAAACATGGCTCGGGCCTGATCGCTTTCCACGGCCAGTCGGGCGACATCATGTTCCAGGGTGCCAGCACTGCCAACGTGCAAGGTGCCTTTGATGAATTGAACGAACTCGGCTTTGACCTCGGTGGTGCCGGCCCGGCTGTGCGGACCTCGATGTCTTGCGTGGGCGCAGCACGCTGCGAACAGTCCTGCTATGACGAAGCGCGTGCACATCGCGAAGTGGTCAACACCTTCCTGGACGACATGCATCGCCCGGCACTGCCGTACAAGTTCAAGTTCAAGTTCTCGGGCTGCCCGAACGACTGCATGAACTCGATCCAACGTGCCGACATGGCCGTCATCGGCACCTGGCGCGACAATATCCGCACCGACGAAGGAATGGCCAAAAAGTGGTTCGCCAAACACGGCATGAACGAGCTGGTGAACGACGTGGTCAGCCGCTGCCCGACCAAGGCCATCATGCTCAAGGAAATCAAGGACGTTGGTACCGGCGCCAAGATCTCCAGCGTCGCCGTGAACGATACCCAGGCACTGGAAATTGACAACGGCAACTGTGTGCGTTGCATGCACTGCATCAACGTCATGACTGGTGCCTTGCAAATCGGCACTGACAAGGGTGTGACCGTATTGATGGGTGGCAAGCGTACCCTGAAGATCGGCGACCTGATGGGCACCGTGGTGATTCCGTTCATGAAGATGGAAACAGACGAGGATTACGAAGCCCTGGTGGAGCATGCCCAGAAGTCCATCGACTTTTTCGCCGAAAACGCACTGGAACACGAGCGCACCGGCGAGATGATCGAGCGCATTGGCCTGATCAACTTCCTGGAAGGCATTGGTGTCGAAATTGATCCGAACATGGTTTCCACGCCACGTACCAACCCTTACGTCCGCACCGACGGTTGGGACGACGAAGTCGCCAAGATCAACGCACGCAAAGCAGCGGCATAAAACCCAAGAACTTGTTAAAGGAAGACAAAAATGGCAACCTTGCGTACACCCATTGAAAGTGGCGTGCCAGATAACAAACAGTATCTGCACCCGCTGATGGTCAAAAACTACGGCAACTGGAAGTACCACGATCGGCCACGTCCGGGCGTGCTGCACCACGTGGCGCATTCGGGCGATGAGATCTGGACCGTGCGTGCGGGCACGCAACGTCAGATGGATTTGTTCACCATTCGCAAGCTGTGCGACATCGCCGACAACTTTGCCGACGGTCATGTGCGATTCACGATTCGCAGCAATATTGAATACATGGTGTCAGATCAGACCAAAGTTGCCCCCCTGATTGACGCCCTGACCAACAATGGTTTCCCGGTGGGTGGCACTGGCAACTCGGTGTCAGCGATTGCCCACACCCAGGGCTGGCTGCATTGCGACATTCCAGGCACCGACGCCTCTGGCGCAGTCAAGGCGCTGATGGATGAGCTGGTGGTCGAGTTTGTCAAGGAAGAGATGCCCAACCGCGTCCACCTGTCCACCTCTTGCTGCGAAATCAATTGCGGTGGTCAGGCAGACATCGCCATCGTGGTGCAGCATACCAAACCACCCAAGATCAACCACGATCTGGTTGCCAACATGTGTGAACGCCCCACTGTGGTGGCGCGCTGCCCGGTGGCTGCCATTCGCCCGGCCATGGTCAACGGCAAGCCCTCGCTCGAAATTGATGAGTCCAAATGTATGTGCTGCGGCGCATGCTACCCACCCTGCCCCCCGATGCAAATCAATGACCCCGATCACAGCAAGCTGGCGATCTGGGTGGGCGGCAAGAACTCGAACGCCCGTGGCAAACCGACCTTCATGAAGATGGTGGCATCGGGTCTGCCCAACAATCCACCGCGCTGGCCTGAAGTGTCGGCCATGGTGAAGAAGATTCTCTACACCTACAAGGAAGATGCTCGCTCTTGGGAGCGCGTGTCGGACTGGATCGAGCGTATTGGCTGGCCACAGTTCTTCGAGAAGTGCGACTTGCCCTTCACCAAGTACCTGATTGACGATTGGCGTGGTTCGCGTTCGAGCTTGAATGCCTCGACCCACATCCGCTTCTGACCTAAAACGGAAATCGCTTCACCATGAAATTTGGCTTACTTGTCAGTGAAGGCCCTTACACGCATCAGGCATCTGATAGCGCCTACCAGTTTGTGGCGGCCGCTATCGCCAAAGGGCACGAAATCCAGCGTATCTTCTTCTACCACGATGGTGTCAATAACGCGACCAAGCTGACCGATCCACCTCAGGACGACCGACACATTGTGAACCGTTGGTCAGCCCTGGCTGCGGATCACAAGGTGGATCTGGTGGTTTGTGTGGCAGCAGCTTTGCGTCGCGGCATCCGTGACGAAAATCTGGCGCCTGGTTTTCGAATCTCCGGGCTCGGGCAACTTGTCGACAGTGGCATCAAGGCCGATCGACTGGTCACCTTTGGTGATTAACGCTTAAAGAGACAGCAAATGAGTGAACAGCAAGCAACCCCCGCAAGCGGTCCCAAAGTGAAGAAGTTCATGTTTGTCAACCGCAAGGCACCCTACGGAACCATTTACGCGCTCGAGAGCCTGGAAGTGGTGCTGATTACCGCAACCTTTGACCAAGATGTGAGCCTGGTGTTTATTGACGACGGCGTTTATGAATTGCTTAAGGGTCAGGAAACCAAGGGCATCGGCATCAAGAACCACTCCAAGACCTACCGTGCGCTGGATGGCTATGACGTTGAAAAACTGTATGTTGACCGAGCATCACTTGAGCAGCGTGGTCTGACCGAGAAAGATCTTCTGGTTCCGGTGGAAGTGCTGGACACTGAGGAAATGGGGCAACTCATGGCCGAGCAGGACGTGATCCTGAGCTTTTGACCCGCACCCCAAGGAATAGGACCCACCCCATGTTGCATATTGTTAACAAATCACCGTTTCAGTCCACCAGCTTGCAGACTTGCCTGCGCATGGCCAAGCCAGGCAGCGCCGTTCTGCTGATTGAAGACGGCATATTTGCAGCCACTACAGGCACCAGCGTGGAAGCCATGGTGCGCCAGGCTGCTGGTGCCATCAAGTTTTACGCCCTGCAGCCAGATGTCGACGCCCGCGGCGCTACCGGTAAGGTGATGGACGGCATTACCCTGGTCGATTACAGTGGCTTTGTTGATCTGACGCTGGAATACAGCACTTCGCATTCCTGGCTCTGATCAGCGCCTTCTATTTTTTAACTTTCTGGAGAATACACATGAGCTTTGAAATCAACGGCAAAACCTACGAAACCGACGAAGAGGGCTATTTGCTCAACTTGGCCGAGTGGACAACCGATGCCGCCGGTCACCTGGCCGAAGAAGAAAAAGTTGTTCTGACCGACAACCATTGGGAAGTGATCAACTTTCTGCGTGAATACTACAACGAGTACCAGATCGCTCCGGCCGTTCGCGTGCTGACCAAAGCGATTGGCAAGCAGTTTGGTGAAGAAAAAGGCAACAGCAAATACCTGTATGACCTTTTCCCATACGGCCCGGCCAAACAGGCTTGCAAGATTGCTGGTTTGCCCAAACCCACTGGTTGTATCTAAGCGCTGCAGCGCCGCTATGACTTCCCAATCAAACGCTGATTAACCGCTGGTCTGACCATGTCGATGTTGTCGATTTTCTATGCTGTGCTTTTTAATGTGGCGGCGATTGTCCTGTTTGCCGGATTGGCTAACCGGATTCGCCGTTATGCCGCCAGCCCGGCACCCTTGAAAATCGCCACCACACCCGCACCGATCACCCAGAGCGGGGTTTACTGGCGCCTGGTTCGGGAAGTTGTCTATTTCGAGAGCCTGTTTAAGTCCAGCAAATGGACCTGGATTTTTGGTTGGACATTCCACTTCACGCTGTTCCTGGTCACGCTGCGGCATTTGCGCTATTTTCAGGAGCCAGTCTGGCTTCCCATAGCGATGATTCAGCCGTTTGGCACCTACGGGGGTTTCGTCATGGTGGCCGCGCTGGGTGGATTGTGGGGCAGGCGGTGGCTGGTTGACCGGGTTCGGTATATCTCTACGCCATCTGACCATCTGCATCTGGCACTTTTGATGTTAATTGGCATCTCCGGCTTGACGATGCGATTCGTCTCGCACACTGACATTGTTGCAGTCAAGGCCTTTATGCTTGGCCTGATGCGTTTTGACTGGCAGCCACTACCTGCTGATCCGATTTTGTTGGTTCACCTCGGTCTGGTGGCCATTTTGATGATTATTTTCCCGCTGAGCAAACTGTTGCACGCGCCTGGCCTGTTTTTCAGTCCGACGCGGAACCAGACAGACAACGCCCGGGAGGTCCGCCATGTGTCGGCCTGGGCTGCAGCGCTCGACAAACGTCCCTGAGAACCTGCACGACCATGGCTACCGCTGCATTTGAAACGCCCAAGCTCAAGAGTTATCCTGTCATCCCGCTGGTTCAAGCCGGCGCGATGTCGCATCTCAAACCTTTCATCGCGCCAGGCCCGATTCAAAAGCCACTGAATTTTCCTGAGCAATTGGTGGACGATTGGCAGGCCAAGGCCATTGCCAAGATGGGTGAGCTGCTTGGCAAGTACCGCTCTTTGCAGGTCTACATGGACGCCTGTGTGCATTGCGGTGCATGCTCGGACAAGTGCCATTATTTTTTGGGCACCGGCGATCCGAAAAACATGCCGGTCGCGCGTCAGGATCTGATGCGCAAGGTCTACCGGCGCTATTTCACGGTTGCTGGAAAGTACTTTCCCAAGCTGGTTGGAGCGGTTGACCTCACCCGTGAAGTACTTGACGAGTGGTTTAGCTATTACCACCAATGCTCGGAGTGTCGTCGCTGCTCGGTGTTTTGCCCCTACGGTATCGACACCGCCGAAGTGACTATGGCCGCCCGGGAAATCATGGACTCGATTGGCATGGGGCAAAAGTACGCCAACGAGATCATTGGCAAAGTCCACCGCATTGGCAATAACCTGGGCATCCCTGGCCCGGCATTGATCAACACGCTGGAAGGGCTTGAAGAAGACACCAAGGACGATACAGGTTTTGACATCAAGTTCCCGCTCGATGTCAAGGGTGCCGAGGTGCTTTTGATCACACCGTCGGCGGATTTCTTTTCTGAGCCGCATGTCGAAAGTTTGATTGGCTACGCCAAGGTGTTTCATGCCGCCGGCATTAGCTGGACCTTGAGTTCACACGCCTCTGAGGCCGGCAACTTTGGCATGTTCATAGGGAACTATGAGCAAATGCGTAATATCTCCATGCGGGTACGTGAGGCGGCACTGGAATTGGGAGTCAAGCGGATTGTGGTTGGAGAGTGTGGCCATGCCTGGCGGGTCGCCTACAGCTTCTGGAACACGCTGATTGGCCCGTTTGATTTTCTGGATCAGCGTTACCCGGTCCCGCAGCATATTTGCGAGGTGACGGACGACCTGATTCAGCGGGGCGCATTAACGTTCGACAAAGAAGCCAACGACAACCGAATCATCACCTTCCACGACTCTTGCAATGTCGCCCGTGCGTCCCGAATGGGCAGCATGCCGGGTGGACAGTTTGTGATTCCGCGTCGCATCATCACGTCGGTTGCCAACAATTTCCATGACATGGCACCCGAGACGATCCACGAAAGTACATTTTGCTGTGGAGGTGGCGGTGGACTGCTGACCGATGACTTGATGGAGCTACGCGTCAAGGGGGCACTGCCAAGAATGGAGGCACTCAAGCATGTGGTAGATGATCACGGCGTCAATTTTATGGCGACGATCTGCGCCATCTGCAAGGCCCAGTTCACCAAGGTTTTGCCCTACTATGGCTTCAATATGAGCATGGTGGGCGGCGTTCATCAGTTGGTCAGCAAGGCAATTCGCCTGGGTGACAAGTAATTCGTCCTTTAGGCAGTCCGTATAAATTTCAGGAGATTTCGACATGTCAGCAACCACAGAAGCCCCTGCCGTTCAGGCACTGAACTTTCGCCGTTTCAAAGACGGCGACAGCAAGGTAAAGTCCCTGCAAAAAGACATTTTTGATGCGGGACACTCTCACAAGTGCCCGACTTACATCCAGAGCACACCGCCTTGCCAGGGCAGTTGCCCTGCGGGCGAGGACATCCGGGGTTACTTGAATATTGTTCGCGGTGTTGAGAAACCCCCAACTGGCATGAAATGGCAAGAATATGCCTTTCGCCGCCTGACTGAAGCCAATCCATTTCCGTCGGTCATGGGTCGGGTTTGCCCGGCACCCTGCGAGTCAGGGTGCAACCGGAATCAACTCGAGGATTTTGTTGGTATCAACAGCGTTGAACACTTTTTGGGCGACTACGCCGTACACAACAAATTGGCATTCAATAAACCATCCAACCAGACTGGCAAGTCGGTTGCTGTGATTGGTGGTGGTCCCGCCGGGCTCTCGGCAGCCTATCAATTGGCCTTGAAGGGCCATTCAGTGACCTTGTTTGATGAACGGGCTGAGCTCGGCGGCATGATGCGCTACGGCATTCCCGGGTTCCGTACACCGCGTGACGTGCTGGATGCCGAAATTCAACGTATTCTGGATCTGGGTGTCACGGCAAGACTTAACTGCCGTATCGGCACTGACATCACGATGGCCCAGATCCGGGCTGATTTTGATGCGGTGTTCTTGGGCTTGGGAGCCCAAGCTGGTCGCGCGTTACCGGTTGAAGGCTCTGACGCACCGAATGTGGTCACCGCGACGGCATTCCTGAAAGCCTTTAACGACGGCCGCCTGCGTCATGTCGGCAAACGCGTGGTGGTGGTGGGTGGTGGTGATACTTCCATTGACGTGGCGACTGTGGCACGTCGGCTCGGCCACATTGACAAGATTCACGAGTCTGATCGCCCTGAAAACGTGATTGGCGGAAACATGGCCCATGATGTCGCTGAAGCTTCTGTCCGTCAGGGTGCGGAGGTGACATTGACGTCCATCTTCGCGGTTGAGAAGATGCAGGCCAGTCGCCATGAAGTGGAGCATGCCCAGTCGGAAGGCATCACCATCCGCGGCGGTATGGCACCCATTGGTGTTGTGCGTGATGCTTCGGGTCGGGCCACGGCGTTGCGCGTCATTCAGTGTGAAGCCAAACTGATCAATGGACGCCTGGACATCAAGAACATCGCCGGTACCGAGGAGGACATTGAAGCGGATCTGATCGTTTCTGCGATTGGCCAGGCCGTGGACTTTTCCGGGTTGGAGGAATTCAACAATGGCAAGGGTGCTATCAACAGTGATAAGAATTATCAGGTGCAGGGTCAGCCAGGTGTATTTGTGGGTGGTGACGTTATCCGTCCTCACTTGCTGACCACCGCCATCGGGCATGGTGCAATCGCTGCGGATGGTATTGACAGATTTCTGCAAAACGAAGCACTTGAAAAGCGGCCAAAAATTGATGTCCATGCCTTCGATCTCAAGCGAAAGATGTTGGAAAAAGGTTACACGTTTGCTGAAGCGCCTGAACCCATGCGTGGTACCTGTAACAGCAATGTAGCGATTCACAATTTTGATGACCGGTCCGACCGTTACGTCATTTCGCACAAGGAACTATTCCTTGGCCATTTTTCATATACCGCTCGAAATCGTCGAGGCATCACCTCTTTGACAGCCGCCGAGGCCCTGAACAATTTCCAGGAACGTCTGCAGCCCCTGCTTGAAGCACAGGCAATGGCGGAGGCCAAGCGCTGCATGAGTTGTGGTCAGTGTTTTGAGTGCGACAACTGCGTGGTGTATTGCCCGCAGGTTGCTGTTTTCAAGGTGCCCAAGGCCAAAGCGACCACCGGGCGTTATGTGGACACCAACTACAACAAATGTATTGGTTGCCACATCTGTGCAGATGTCTGCCCCACTGGTTACATCCAGATGGGCCTGGGGGACTGAGCTAATGTCGCTTTGCACTGTTTGTTCACTCGGGGTGATGAGGCTATTGCTCATGGCAGTACTGCTGACGGTAGCCAACTGGTCGGCACTGGCCCAAAGTACGGGCAGCGGTCGTGTGCCAAAGCCGGTGATAGAGCCTGCCCGAGGAGGACAGTGTGTCGAAGACCCGGCTTTCATGCGCCGCAACCACATGCTGTTGTTGAAGCATCAACGGGTGGATACCTTGCGAGGAGGCATTCGTACCGGCAAGTACAGCTTGCAGGGTTGCATCGAATGCCATGCCAGTCAGACGACCAACAGTGTCAGTGCCAGTGAGACCAACTTCTGCCAAAGCTGCCATAGCTACGCTGCCGTATCGCTCGACTGTTTTGGTTGCCATGCCAGCAAGCCTGCCTCGAGCGCAGCACAGGTTGCGAAGACCCTGGCAGAACCTGCCGTTCCACAGGCCAAGCCATGAACCCAGAACCATCTCAAACCAACCGCAGTGTCAGTGAACCAGCGTCAAGTCGTCGTGGTTTTTTAGGTGTTGCCGCAGCCGGATTGGCAGGTGTCCTGATTGCGCCGGGTGTACATCTGATTGAAATCGCCCAGGCAGCACCTGCCAGCGCTGGTGCAAGCAACAAGGTTCGCTGGGGTATGTTGATCGACAGCAGCAAGTGCAGCAGTGGTTGCACCGACTGCGTGACGGCCTGCAATACAGAGAACGGGTTGTCCGGCGGCCATGCACCGACTGATTCTCAGTGGATCCGCAAAATTGAGATCAAGGAGATCCGCTCGGGGGAAGTGCAATCGCTACCAATGATGTGCCAGCATTGCGCCCATCCGCCTTGCGTCGACGTCTGCCCAACGGGCGCCTCGTTCAAGCGTGCTGACGGTATCGTGCTGGTTGACAAGCACATTTGTATTGGCTGCCGTTACTGCATGATGGCCTGCCCCTACAAGGCCAGATCTTTTGTGCATTCGCCACAAACCAACCAGAAACCGGATGTGCCCCGTGGCATGGGAACGGTCGAGTCGTGCACCATGTGTGTCCACAAAGTTGATCGGGGGGAGCTGCCTGCCTGCGTCAGTGCCTGTTCCAAGGCAGGGCATGAGGCCATCGTCTTTGGCGATCTCAACGACCCGAACAGCGAGATATCCAAGCGTGTGGCCAAGTTCCCGGCTCGACAGATTCGCGAAAATCTTGATCTTGATACCGGTGTACGTTATCTGGGAATCTAAGTCATGAAAATCACTCTCAGTGAACTCAAGGGCAGCAGCCCGGGCTATTACATACTGCTAGGTTCCTTTGCCCTGGTGGCAATGGTTGGTTTGGCCGCAGTCTGGTACATGGAGCATTTTGGTCACATCGTGACAGGGATGAACAACCAGATTGTCTGGGGTATGCCACACGTATTTGCCGTTTTCTTGGTTGTTGCCGCGTCAGGTGCACTCAACGTCGCCTCAATGGCCTCGGTATTCGGAAAAACCGAATTTAAGCCCTTGGCGCCGATGTCGGGCATGTTGGCGATCGCTTTGTTGCTCGGTGGTTTGACGGTACTGATGCTGGATTTGGGTCGACCAGACCGTCTGATTGTGGCGATGACGTATTACAACTTCAAATCGATCTTCGCTCTCAACATCTTCCTCTATTCCGGGTTCATGGGTTTTGTCATTGTCTACCTCTGGACCATGATGGAGCGCCGCATGAATCAGTTCACGCCGGTCGCCGGGCTGTTCGCCTTTATCTGGCGCATGGCACTGACAACCGGCACCGGTTCAATTTTTGGTTTCCTGGTTGCGCGTCAAGCCTATGATTCTGCGCTACTGGCACCTTTGTTCATTGCGCTGTCCTTCAGTTATGGATTGGCTGTGTTCCTTCTGGTGTTGATGTGGGCCGGCATGGGCAGCGGTCGTCGCATCAGCAACCTCATGATGGCGCGGTTCGCACGTTTGCAGATCATATTTATTGCGGCTGGTCTGTACTTTGTCCTGATTTACTATTTGACCAATTTTTACTTCACGCGGCATCACGGCTTTGTGCGTTTTATCCTGCTTGATGGCGGCATCTACACTGCACTATTCTGGCTAGGCCCGATCCTGCTTGGCGCTGTACTACCCATCATTTTGCTGCTGCATCCACGTATTGCCGAGATGCCCAAACGGGTCGCAGCTTGTGCGGGCATGGTGATTGCGGGTGGCTTTGCGCAGATGTACGTCACCATTGTGGGTGGCCAGGCTTTCCCCCTGATTTTGTTCCCAGGCAGAGAAGTGACCAGTACGTTTTATGATGGCATGGTCAACAGCTACTCACCGGCACTGCCAGAGTGGCTTCTTGGGTTCGGCGGTATCGCAATTGTCGGCATCATCGTGATGATTTCCCTCAAGGTACTGGGTTTTATTCCGGAAAATCTCGCTTCTGAAGACGATGCAAGTACCTTGCATGGTCACGCCACCGCCAAGCAATCCTGACCCATTCGGCATGGCGCGTCTGTTAATTTCTGCGGCTCACAAGTCGTCAGGAAAAACTACGGTAACCCTTGGCCTGTGCGCTGCTCTGGTTGCGCGCGGACTAGTGGTTCAGCCGTTTAAGAAAGGTCCTGACTACATCGACCCGATGTGGCTCGGTCAGGCAAGCCATCGTGCCTGCCTTAATCTGGACCCCTATCTGATGACTGGCCCCCAGATCACTGCGTGTTTCACTCACAATTCTGCATCGTGTGATATCAGTATCGTCGAAGGCAACAAGGGACTTTATGATGGCCTCGCACTGGATGGCAGCAACAGCAACGCTGCACTGGCGCATTTGCTGGACTTGCCAGTCGTATTGGTGCTCGATTCGCGTGGCATGACCCGGGGCATTGCGCCCTTGATTCTGGGCTATCAGGCGTTTGACCCCGGAATCAAAATCGCCGGGGTGATCCTGAATCAACTTGGCGGCTCGCGCCATGAGGCAAAACTGAGGGCCGTGATCGAACATTACACGGATGTCAGGGTCCTGGGTGCGGTTGCGCACGATCCTCAACTTGGCGTGCTCGAACGCCATCTTGGGTTGATGCCCAGTCGTGAACTGAGCAACCCAGCGGCGCTGGTCGACTCAATTGGAACGCTTGTGGGTCAACAGGTCGATCTTGACGCGCTCTTGGCAGCTGCCAATGCGGCGACTCCGCTATCCGGTGCGCCACAAGAAATACTTGGTTTGCCGCAGCATGCCAGTAAGGTGCGGATCGGTCTGGCCTCGGACAAAGCTTTTGGGTTTTACTACCCTGACGACCTGATGGCACTGGAGGCTGCCGGCGCGGAAATTGTGCGTTTTGACACCTTGCAAGACCAACAATTGCCTGAAATTGACGGCTTGGTGATAGGTGGCGGGTTCCCGGAAGTGTTCATGGCCGAATTGTCAGCCAACGGTACGATGCGCGAGAGTATCCATGATGCGGTTGAGCAAGGATTGCCGGTGTATGCAGAATGTGGCGGGTTGATGTACTTGGCTCGCAGTCTGAACTGGAAGGAGCAAACCTGCACCATGGTGGGTGCCTTGCCGGCCGACGTCAAGATGCATATGCGCCCGATTGGCCGGGGATATGTGTCCCTTGAACCTACTGATGAGGCCCCATGGTCATCTATTGGAACAGATGCGTTGGTGCGTGGTCATGAGTTCCATTATTCAAGCCTGGAGAACGTTTCTCCTGAAGTCCGTTTTGCCTACAAGGTCAAGCGTGGGCATGGCATTGATGGGCAGCATGATGGCCTGTTGTACCGTAACGTACTGGCATCGTATTCACATCTGCGCAGCAGTGCCGGGTCCAACTGGGCTCCGGCGTTCGTGGAGTTTGTTCGATCTGTACAGACATCTGTCACCCAAACCACCGGATCGCACCATGTGCTGGTCAACGGCGAACCCATAGCGACGGACTCGGAGGGGTATTTGCTCGACCTGAGCCGATGGAGCGAAGATTTCGCCATTGCACGTGCCCGCCTGGAGAAGCTCGAACTGACACCTTCGCATTGGGAAGTCATCCGGTTTCTCAGGGACTATTACGAACAGCACCGGGTGCAGGCTCAGGTGCGTTCTATGATTAAACATTTTGCCGGGCTTTGGGGAATCGAACGTGGTAACAACCACCATTTACACACGATGTTCCCCATCGGGGGCCCGCAGAAACAAGGCAACCGCCTTGCCGGGTTGATGAAAACCAAAGGCGAACACTGAATTTTCACTGGAGTCCTACGATGTTTACACTGACCAGCGCAGCAGCGCAACAAATTCAACTGGCCGCCCAGGCCAGCAGCGCCGAAAACATGGCCTTGCGTCTAGCAGCAAAGCTTGATGCAGATGGTACCGTCCAATATGGCATGGGTTTTGATGAGCCCGACGACGAGGACCTCAAACTCAATCTGGAAGGCGTTGATATCGTGATCGGTATGCCGTACCAGGCCCTGCTCGAGGACACCACGCTCGATTTCGTTGAGATGGAGCCGGGTGAATTCAACTTCATTTTTCTGGATGGCCGCCAGACAGGTGGCGTGACCACCAGCAGTTGCACATCCGGGGGATGCAGTAGCGGTGGCTGCGGGAGCAAAGGTGGAGGCTGCCATTGAGTACCAGCGATGAGACTTCCCATCGACCAGGCTGTGTTTATCTGGTCGGTGCGGGTCCCGGTGACGCCGAGTTACTGACCCTGCGCGCGGTTCGTCTGTTACAGCGTGCCGATGTTGTTGTTTATGACAATTTGGTCTCGACAGAAGTGCTGGATTTCCTGCCAGCAGGGGCACAACGCGTTTACGCAGGAAAACGCCGCAACGAACACACCATGCGCCAGGAGCAGATCAACGCGCTGCTGGTCAAGCTTGCCCGCGAAGGTAAACAGGTCATACGCCTTAAAGGCGGAGACCCGTTCATATTTGGGCGCGGTGGCGAAGAACTGCAAACTTTGGCAGCGCATGGGGTCGCATTCGAAGTCGTCCCTGGCGTCACGGCGGCATCCGGCGTTTCAAGTTATGCAGGCATTCCGCTTACCCATCGGGACTACGCCCAGACCTGCCTTTTTGTGACCGGTCACTTGAAAGACGGAACCGCTGACCTGGATTGGCCGAGTCTGGTGCGCCCCAACCAAACGGTGGTGATCTATATGGGGCTCAGTGGTTTACCCGACATTTGCCAGAAGATGATGGCGCATGGTGCACCGTCAGAGCTTCCCGTGGCGGTCGTCCAGGATGGCAGTAGCCGAACACAGGCTGTGGTAACAGGTTGCCTGTCCAACATTGCCGAACGCGTCAGCTCAAAAAAACTGCAGTCCCCGAGCCTGACAATTATCGGTAACGTGGTCAAGTTGCACAGTGAGCTTGCCTGGTTTAAACCCACATCGAGTTTGCCGACCTCCTAGGCCCACGGGCCGATGCGACTTTATTTGATAACACCATCGCTACCCGTCTTGTTGCCACCGGTCTCACTGCGAAACTCGAAAGCAAACACGGCTGCTTCAACCCGCGACCGCAGCTTAAGCTTGTCCATGATGTGATGAACGTGAAGCTTCACCGTGTTGTGGCTGATGTCCAGCGCCTTGGCAATCACCTTGTTACTTTGTCCGTGCGCCACGTGGTTGAGCACCTCGCGCTCCCGATCGGTGAGTTGCGCCACCAAATCGCCACGCACCGAGACTTTGGGGCCGGACTGCAGCAATTGCGCCAGTTTTAACGTCATGGCGGAGGCCACTACCATCTCTCCCCGTGCGGCGCGACCGATGGCATCAATCATCTCCTCCGGCTCCATGTCTTTCAACAGGTAACCTCGAGCGCCGGCCCGCAGCGCGGCAGATAAATCAGCATCGCTGTCACTCATGGTCAAGATGACCACTGGCGTCTCGCAACCTTGTGAACGGACGTGGCGCAACAGACTTAAACCATCGGTATTGGCCAGTCTCAGATCAAACACCGCCAGATCAGGCTGATGTTCACGCAACATCGGCACCACAAGATCCGGATTGCCGGTCGCGCCGACCACCTGCATATTGCCGCGATGAATCAACAGTTCAGTCAAGCCGCTTCGACACAGTGCATGGTCATCGACCAGCATCACCCGAATACTCATGCTCATTGGCGCAGTGTAGGCGACAAAACACTGTCTGGAATAAGCAACCGCACCCGAGTACCACCGCGCTGATTGGTGCCGACTTCAATACTGCCACCCAATTTCTGGGCACGGCTACGCATGATCTCCAGGCCAAAGTGACTTGGGGTTGTCATTTCTTTTGCCATGGCGACAATCGTCGAAACAGAGGGCGCAGGTACACCCAAGCCGTCGTCCTCAATGCAAAACTCCAACCCATCGGTGCACTTGCTGATACTAATGAACGCATGCCTTGCCATGGAGTGTTTGGCGGTGTTGGCCAGAGCCTCCTGGACAATATGAAACACCTGAATCTCCTGTTCGTCATTTAAGCCCAATTGACGCACCGAGTTCCTGATTTCCAGTGTAATCCCTGTGCGGTCAAAGAAACCTTTGGAAACACCCTCAATCGCATGCATCAAACCCAGTGGGTCCATACGTGCCCTGAAGTACGTCATCACTTCACGCAAATTATGGTGCACTTCACCCACCGCGCTCTTTACATCATTAAAGTACTTGCAAGCACTGGGGTCATCATGTGCCAGCATCGCCGCTTGTAGCAGAGGCAAACGCATCTTCACATACGCCAGATTCTGGGCAATCACATCATGCACCTCACCCACCATTTCCTGACGCTCTTTCATCACGGTAATACGCAAGCGTTCGCGCTCAAGACGGGCATTGTGCAAGGCCAGGCCAAGCAGCTGGCCGATCAGACGCAGCATGGTCTCGGTTTCAGCACTTGGCTGCACTGCATCTTCAAAAAACAGGTTGTAAATTCCTAAAATCTCTTGGCCGTGAGGCAGAGAAATAACCAGTACCCGCTGGCATTGGACGCCAAAATAGCTTTGCTGACTATGCTGGGCGCAAGCACCCATATCATCCATCCAGATCAAAGTGTCTTTCGCAGAGGCCACGCCACACATCCCGCAGCCACGCTCCACTTGGCGTTCTGCCGCCACCACGTGATCGGGCAGGCCCAGATGACTGACCAAGCGCATCCTTTGACCATCGTCAGTCAACACGCGAACTGCGCCAGCCTTGGCACCAGCCATCGCGATGATGGAAACCAAAAAGCGCTCCAGCAAGAGTTCAAGATCATTGATATCTGCCATTGCAGTTGCCGCCGAGGCCAATGCGTTGGTCGGCGGGATGCCTGGCACCGCTTGCGTCATCATCATGGTGGGAACGTTGATCATGGTCTACCCGATGCTAATACATCCACCGCTTGTTATATAGCGTGGAAACCCGTAGCTGCACTATTTTGGTGCATTGGCTACCCATTTGGTTTAGCTTAAATTACCCGTGGCGGTTATGGACGCTGCCCAGTTCCTTACATGTAATAAGGGTTATTCATACGTCTCGATTCGTCCTCTTGATCGCACCCTCTGCATGTCCGCTGTACCACTCCACGATCCTACCCAAACTGTATTGAGCGGTGCCAGCACCGACATACGGACCACCACCTGCTATATGTGCGCCTGCCGTTGTGGCATCCGCGTCCATCTGCGCGACGGTGAGGTTCGCTACATCGAGGGCAACCCCGAACACCCCCTGAACCAGGGCATCATATGCGCCAAAGGCTCCTCGGGGATCATGAAACAGTATTCTCCGGCTCGCCTGACCAAGCCGTTGAAGCGCAAGACCGGTACCGAGCGCGGTGACGGTCAGTTTGAAGAGATCAGCTGGGACGAAGCGTTCTCCACATTGGAACAGCGGCTACGCCACCTGCGTGCCACCGACCCCAAACAATTTGCACTTTTCACTGGACGCGATCAGATGCAGGCTTTGACGGGCCTGTTTGCACGCCAGTTCGGCACGCCAAACTATGCGGCACACGGTGGCTTTTGCTCGGTCAACATGGCTGCCGGCATGATCTACACCATTGGTGGGTCATTCTGGGAATTTGGCGGCCCGGACCTGGAAAGGGCAAAACTGTTTGTGATGATCGGCACCGCCGAAGACCATCACTCCAACCCCATGAAGCGCGAACTTTCCAAGTTCAAACGCAATGGTGGTCGTTTTGTGTCGATCAACCCGGTGCGCACGGGTTACTCGGCCATTGCTGATGAATGGGTACCCATCAAACCAGGCACAGACGGTGCGCTGATGCTGGCATTCATTCACGAACTGCTGAAACAAGGTCTTTATGACCGCGAATTTCTAACCCGTTACACCAATTCTGGGCAATTGGTGAATCAGGATACAAGCAGCGACGACTTTGGCATGTTTTTACGCAAGGCTGACGGCGACATTGTCAACCCACTGCGACCCGCCAATTTTCAATGGTGGGACCGACACACCGACAGCGCCGTGGCCGACCACACCGAGGGCGCTGACCCGGCGCTGCTGGGTCGTTTCAAAATGCCTGATGGCACCACCGCCGTGCCAGCATTCCAGCTCTTGCAAGATCGCGTCAAAGCCTATACACCAGAGTGGGCTGAGGGCATCACCGGTATATCGGCAGCGACCATTCGCCGCTTGGCGCACGAAATGGGTATTACAGCGCGCGATCAGAAGATCGAGTTGCCCATTGCCTGGACCGACTGCTGGGGCAAACGCCACGAAACCGTCACCGGCAACCCGGTGGCGTTCCACTCGATGCGTGGTTTGGCAGCACACTCGAACGGATTTCACAGCATCCGCACGCTGGCGATCCTGATGTCCTTGCTCGGCACCATAGACCGACCGGGCGGCTTCAGGCACAAAGCGCCCTACCCGCGTGCCGTGCCACCCAATGCCCGCCCACCCAAGGGCCCGCAGGATGTCAAACCCAACACCCCGCTCGGCGGTGCGCCCCTGGGTTGGCCTGAGTGTCCGGACGACCTGTTTGTGGACGACAAGGGGCAACCGGTACGCATCGACAAAGGTTTTTCGTGGGAGCACCCGCTGTCCGCCCACGGACTGATGCACAACGTGATCACCAACGCCGTGCGTGGTGACCCCTACCACATCGACACCTTGCTGATCTTCATGGCGAACATGGCCTGGAACTCGACCATGAACACGTCGGAAGTCCGCAAGATGCTCAACGAGAAACACGTTGACGGCGAAAAACAGGGCGAATACAAGATCCCGTTCCTGGTGGTGTGTGACGCTTACCAGTCCGAGATGACGGCATTTGCTGATCTGATCCTGCCGGATACCACCTATCTGGAACGCAACGACTGCATGTCGATGCTCGACCGCCCGATTTCTGAATTTGACGGTCCTGTCGATGCAGTGCGTGTGCCTATTCTGCCGCCCAAAGGCGACTGCAAGCCGTTCCAGGAGGTGCTGATCGAGTTGGCCGGCCGCCTGCAGTTCCCGGCATTCACGCAGGCCGACGGCGCCCGCAAGTTCAAAAGTTACCCCGACTTTGTTGTCAACTACGAAACCGCTCCCGGATCTGGCATTGGATTCTTGTCGGGTTGGCGCGGCAAGAGCGGTGAAAAATCCATGCGTGGTGAACCGAACCCCAACCAGTGGGAGATGTACGCCAAGAATAACTGCTTCTTCCATTACGAGATGCCGCATGAGCACCAGTACATGCGCAACTGGAACAAGGGCTACATGGAATGGGCGCAGAGCATCGGGATCCGTCGCGACAAGGATCCCATCGTTATCCACATCTACTCTGAATTCATGCAAGGTTTCCGGCGTGCAGCGCAGGGCAAGCGCGCTGGCAAGCAGCCCCCGGATGCATTGCGCAAACGTGTGGAAACCTACTTTGACCCACTTCCGTTTTACTACGCACCGCTCGAAGAACAGGCCACTGACAAGGCCAAATACCCGCTCAATGCCCTGACGCAACGCCCGATGGCGATGTACCACTCGTGGGACTCGCAGAACGCCTGGCTGCGTCAGATTCACACCCACAATTACCTGTTCGTCAACCCCAAAACTGCGGGGCGCGAAGGCATCAGCGATGGGGGCTGGATGTGGGTTGAGTCGCAATGGGGCAAAGTGCGCTGTATGTGCCGCTACTCCGAAGCAGTTGAGCCCGGCACCGTCTGGACCTGGAACGCGATTGGCAAATCCAAAGGTGCCTGGAACCTGACACCTGATGCCAACGAGTCTCAGCGCGGCTTTTTACTTAACCATCTGATCTCCGAAGAGTTGCCGGCTTCGGCCGACGGCGCGCAC
Organism: Rhodoferax sp.; assembly: GCA_018061265.1. GTDB lineage: Bacteria > Pseudomonadota > Gammaproteobacteria > Burkholderiales > Burkholderiaceae_C > Rhodoferax. Next base: position 57,010 of record JAGOUM010000007.1, read on the forward strand.
ATCTCCAACTCGGACCCGATCACCGGGCAGGCTGCCTGGTACGACGTGCGGGTGCGCATTTACAAGGCCGAAGCAGGTGAGCCCGCAGAGACATTTCCACAATTCAAGGCCGTACCCGCAGCGCCCGGGGTACAGGCCAGCTTGCCGCGCTGGCAAGCCTGGTTTGCTGGCAAGGGGATGCAGAAATGACCCAACTCGCCTTAGTGATCGACCTGAACGTTTGCGTCGGCTGCCATGCCTGCGTGACCAGTTGCAAGCAGTGGAACACCTCGGGTTCGGCAGGTTATCTGACCGACCTGAACCCCTACGGAGCCGACCCCAACGGCACCTTTTTCAACCGGGTGCAAACCTTTGAGGTGGGTGAGTTTCCCAACACTCAGACCGTGCATTTCCCCAAATCCTGCCTGCACTGCGAAGAACCGCCCTGTGTACCGGTGTGTCCCACTGGTGCCAGTTACAAGCGCGCCGAAGATGGCATTGTGCTGGTCGACTACGACAAGTGCATCGGTTGCAAATACTGTACCTGGGCCTGCCCTTACGGTGTGCGCGAATTTGACGAACAACGCAAGGTGATGACCAAATGTACCCTATGTGTGGACCGCGTGACCAGCACGACGCTACCGGAAGCAGAGCGTAAACCCGCCTGTGTCCTTGCGTGCCCAGCCAACGCGCGCCTTTTTGGTGATGTCCACGACCCAGAATCCGTGGTGTCCAAGGCAATCACTGAGCGTGGCGGTTATCCGTTAATGCCCGAGTGGGGTACCAAACCGTCGAACCACTATCTGCCGCGTCGCAAGACCGAGATGCGGATCCATCCCGAGGATCTCGAACGTGTGGACAACCCATTAAAGATAGACACCAAGTTGCCCGAGAGTTATCGCGGCGTCGGACGTGAAGACTTTGCTACCTGATTCCCAAAAAGCCACTCATTCATCATGCAACCCGCTTTTTCAGTTATTTTTCTCACAACCCTGGCCGGTGCGGCGCAAGGGCTGTTTCTGGCCCTTTACGGCACCGAACTATCGGGTATCGGTGCGCTAGCACCCCAGGACCTGCAGGCTTTCCTGGTGACCGGCAGCCTGGTGGCACTGGTCTTGACGGTGCTGGGCCTGATTGCCTCATTTTTCCATTTGGGGCACCCGGAGCGCGCCTGGCGCTCGGCAGCCATGTGGCGCACCTCTTGGCTGTCGCGTGAAGTCATTGCGCTGCCGATATTTATGGGCGGACTGTTTGTCTACGCATTGGCACACCTGTTGGGCTTGCCCGCCACACCCGTCATTGGCGGCTTGACTGTTCTGGCTTGCCTGAGCCTGTTTGTCTGCACGGCGATGATTTACGCCTCGGTGCGCTTTCTGCAGGAATGGGCCAGTGTGCTGACTCTGGTCAACTATTTCCTGCTCGGCTGCGCCTCAGGTCTGACCCTGGCGACGGCTTTGGCAGCCATCAAAGGTGTGCCGGGACTGGTGACACCTTACGCCATGGCAGCCGCCGCGCTCACCCTGCTCGCCTGGGTGACACGCACCGCATCACTCGTCCGAAACGCCCGCTTGAAGCCCAAGTCCAGCCTGCAAAGCGCCATCGGTATCAAACATCCGCGTATTGTGCAAAAGTCGCAGGGTTTTATGGGTGGCTCGTTCAACACGCGGGAGTTTTTCCATGGCCGCACGGCCGACATGCTGCGCTCCGTCAAATGGAGCTTTCTACTGCTGGTCTTCCCGATTCCTTTGCTGCTTCTGGCGCTGGGCGCTTCCTCGGCGTCGGCAGGCTTCCTGTCGGCTGCCTTTGTTCTGCAATACCTGGGACTTTTGGCTGAGCGCTGGTTTTTCTTTGCCCAAGCCAACCATCCGCAGAATTTGTATTACCAGACCATATCCTGATTTTCCAATCTGCTTCACGCGTCAACCGGTAGCCCTGGCTGTCATGATGCAAGGCAACCATTCTGACCCAGCACCATGACCCATCCAGACACTCGTCGTGTCCACACCACGCTAAAAAAACTGGCGCTGCTTGGCAGTGGCGGGGCGATAGTGGCTTTCCTGATGTTCACCGGCACACCCGCTATTGCGGCGGAAATTAGTGTTGTCCCATCGTCGTCCATGCCCTGGTGGTTCTGGCCACTGGCGCTATTTGTGACCTGCTTTTTGATCGGCATTGTTGCGGTACCCGCTGGCATTGGGGGTGGCACGCTGTTTGTGCCCATCATTGGGGGGTTTTTTCCGTTTCACCTTGACTTTGTGCGCGGAGCCGGCCTCCTGGTGGCACTGGCCAGCGCCTTGGCTGCAGGCCCGCTGCTGCTGCGCGGGGGGTTGGCGAGTTTGCGACTGGCATTGCCGCTGGCGCTGCTGGCCGCCATGAGTTCCATTGGTGGAGCCATGCTGGGGCTGGCAATGCCAGCATCCATGGTTCAGATTCTGCTGGGTGTGATTGTGCTGGGCATCGTGGTCTTGATGTTCACCGCCAAGAAGTCTGAGTTTCCAGTGGTGCCCAAGCCGGACAGCCTTTCCAGCGCCTTGGGTATTCATGGCATTTTTATCGATGGTGCGTCCGGTAACTCGGTTAACTGGCAAGTTCACCGTACGCCCATGGGTCTCTTTTTGTTCTTGCTGATTGGTGTGATGGCAGGCATGTTCGGTATCGGTGCGGGATGGGCCAACGTGCCTGCACTCAATCTATTGATGGGGGCTCCGTTGAAGGTATCTGCAGGTACATCGAGTTTGGTGTTGTCTTTGGTCGATTCATCGGCCGCCTGGGTTTATGTCAACCGTGGTGCAGTGTTGCCCATGATTGCCGTGCCGTCCGTGGTCGGCATGATGGCGGGGGCCAAAATCGGGGCACGACTTCTGAGCGTCCTCAAAGCGTCCGTGATTCGCAAGATGGTCATTGCGCTGCTGCTGTTTGCGGGCATTCGTGCCCTGCTCAAGGGCCTGGGAATCTGGCTTTAAAGAGAGACCAACATCATGATCGCCCCTACCTCCGAAAATACGCAATTGCAAAAAGGCGAAGCTGCGCTGTACGCCAGATTACTCGATTGGGGCACGCGGCTGGGTCTGCTTGTCTTGATTCTCGGCTTTGCCGCCTACATGCTGGGCCTGACAACACCCTTGGTGTCATTGCAGGATTTGCCCCAACTGTGGAACCAGCCGGTCGCTGTTTATCTGGAAAAATCCGGCACACCCGTGGGCTGGGGCTGGCTCGGCATGCTGGGCAAGGGTGACATGCTCAATCTGCTGGGTATTGCAATTTTGGCAGGCAGTTCCATTCCGCCACTGTTGGGCTTGGTGCCGCTCTACCTCAAACGGCAGGACTACATCTACAGCGGACTGTGCGTCGCCATCATACTGGTGTTGGTACTAGCTGCGTCCGGTGTTCTGACTGGAGGACACTGATCATGGCCCAGGTTTTTACACGCCTCTTGTTGGCCACTGAACACACCGAATTTGACACCGGTGCCGAATCCGTAGCTTTAAGCATGGCAAAGCGTTGCCAACTGCCGCTGGCCGTTGTACTGCCCCTGGCGAGCAACCCTGAGTACGAAGCGCTGGCTCCCGAGATTGCTGCCCGAGCCGAAGCAGAGGCAGCGACAAAAATTGGCAAGATCCGGGCCGACGCCGAGAAAGTTGGCGTGGCAATTGACCTGCACGTCCGCCGGGGTGAAGAGCCCTATCAAGAGATCGTTGACGAGGCGCGCGAGCGCACATCCGAGCTGATCATTGTTCGTCGTCGTGGCAAACGGGGCTTTCTGGCCAAGTTGATGATGGGTGAAATGGTCAGCAAGGTGCTGGCGCACGCACCTTGCCATGTGTTGTTTGCCCCGCGTGGCGCGCGGATGTGGAGCCAGGGCGTGCTGGTTGCCGCAGAGCCGGGCGTGCAGGGCTTGCGTCTGGTCAGTACGGCAGCAGCAATTGCCGCTGAATGTGGCCTGCCATTACATCTGGTTTATGTCGGTGCCACCAATGCGCCCAACGCCGAATCTGAGCGCTTTTTTGAGCAGGCACGAAAAACCGCCATGAACTCCGCCGTCACGCTCCACACGGAGCTGCGCAGTGGCAAAGCCTACTCCGAGATTATTGCCGCTGGAGCTGCGGTACAGGCAGATCTGCTGGTGATCGGTAGCCGAAATGACAGCCATGTCGGCCATGCGATGATTGGTGGCGTGGCGCAAAAGATCATCGGCTTGTCCGAAAAGCCGGTCCTGGCGCTCAATTTAACCTGAACTTCTGGAGAACCGAGATGAGTGACGCACTGAACTACCTGATCAAGACCCGCCCCGAAACCGTCAGCCATTACTTTGCCTTTCTCAAGGAAACCGGCAAACACCTGGACCCGAAAACACGTAACCTGATCTCCGTCATCACCAAGGTTTACTCACAGACGGACCGTGGCTTTCGCCAGTACCTGGGGCGTGCACTGCGTGAAGGCTGCACCCCTATGGAGGTGCTTGATGCGCTGCTGATGGCTTTTCCGGCACTCGGACTGGCCAAAATCACCTGGGCGGTTGACATCATTCTGGACATGAAAATTCCGGGCTTTGACCCTGAAGTGATCACCCAGAAAAACCCTGCTCCGGCAGAATGGCGCGATGTGATGGCCAGCAGGGATGCCAAGGACGGGCAGGTTCTGCGCACCGAATGCCAGGGCCGTGGCCTGTTCGTCTACCGTGACGGCAAGACGTTTCAGGTCTACGACAGCCATTGCCCGCACCAGAGTACCAATATTCCGGAGTTGGCCATTGCCGGCACCACGCTGACCTGCCCCAAACACCAATGGGAGTTTGACGCCCACGACGGCAGTTGCATCAAGAAAGGCAATACCGGTCTAACCCGCATTGAGTCGAAAGTGGTCAAGGGGCGTCTGCTGGCACGCTGGTAAGCAGCCGCGCTGGGTATGGCCACACCCGCGTCGATCGACGCATACATCGCCAACGCGCCCGTGGAGGTGCGCCCGGCACTAGCGGCCATTTACGCCACAGTGCGGCGGCTTGCGCCGCTGGCGCAGGAACGCATCAGTTACCAGATGCCCGCGTTCTTTCTTGATGGCCCGCTGGTCTATTTTGGTGCCTTCAAGAAACACATCGGTTTGTACCCGCCCGTGGTCGACCCGGAACTGCAGGCGCAATGTGCCCGCTACGCCGGGCCAAAATGCAATCTGCAATTTCCACTGGACGAACCCGTTCCGCTGGCGCTCATCGAAAAAATCGTCGCCGCACGCCTCGCGGGGACCCGTCCCAGGAAGTCAGCTCAGGCGTAACGCCCGGCCATGACATCGAGGTGAATCGGCTTGATGCGCGAGCCCTTGCCGGCACAGCCAAACGCCTCAAAACGCAGCTTGCAGATACCCATTGCCGCCTTGCGCGCCGCGATCAGTGATTTACGCGGGTCAAACTCGCTGGGATTCTTGGCAAAACTTTCACGCATGGCACCGGTCATGGCCAGACGGATGTCGGTGTCGATGTTGACCTTGCGCACGCCGTTTTGAATGCCCCGCACAATTTCTTCCACCGGCACACCGTAAGTTTCTTTCAACTCGCCGCCATATTGGCGGATGATGGCCAGCCATTCCTGCGGCACCGAGCTTGAGCCGTGCATCACCAGATGGGTGTTGGGAATTTGCGCATGGATTTGAGCAATGCGGTCGATCGCCAGGATGTCACCGGTGGGTTTGCGGGTGAACTTGTAGGCCCCGTGGCTGGTGCCAATGGCAATGGCCAACGCGTCCACGCCAGTTTTTTCGACGAAGTCCTTGGCCTGTACCGGGTCGGTCAGCATCTGGTCGTGGCTGAGTTTGCCTTCGGCGCCGATGCCGTCTTCCTCACCGGCGTCGCCCGTCTCCAGGCTACCGAGACAACCCAGCTCACCCTCAACCGATACACCCACCGCATGCGCCATCTCGCAGACCTTGCGGGTGATGTCCACGTTGTACTCGTAGCTGGAAGGGGTCTTGCCGTCGCCCATGAGCGAGCCGTCCATCATCACGCTGGTGAAGCCCGAGCGGATCGACTGCTGGCACACCGCTGCGGTGGTGCCATGGTCCTGGTGCATCACCACCGGAATGTCCGGATAGGTTTCAACCGCGGCCAGTACCATGTGGCGCAGGTAGGCCTCACCGGCGTATTTGCGGGCACCCGCGCTGGCTTGCAGGATGACCGGGCTGTCGGTCAGAGCCGCGGCTTCCATGATGGCCTGGATCTGCTCCAGGTTGTTAACATTGAATGCGGGCACACCATAGCCGTTCTCAGCGGCGTGGTCGAGCATTTGACGAAGTGATACGAAAGCCATGGTTTGTCTCCTGGTTTTATGAAAAAACTGTCTCCAGCGCTTGTCCTGATTGGACAAGCAGCTATATTTATGATGAATCAGCCACCCAATATGGCTGGGCACTAACGGCCTGCGCGCGTCAGCTTAGCCTGCGGCGCGCTTTTGCAAAATCTCGAACGCCGGCAATGTTTTGCCTTCCAGCACCTCAAGGAAAGCGCCACCGCCAGTACTGATGTAACCCACGTCCTTTTCGATGCCGTACTTGGCTATTGCCGCCAGCGTGTCGCCACCACCGGCGATGGAGAAGGCGTCCGACTCGGCGATCGCCATCGCAATCGCCTTGGTACCACCTTCAAACGCAGCAAATTCGAATACCCCCACCGGGCCGTTCCAGACGATGGTGCCAGCTGCCTTGAGTTGCGCAGCCAGTCTGGCAGCGGTTTGTGGGCCGATGTCGAGAATCATGTCGTCGTCGGCCACATCGGTGGCGGCCTTGACGGTGGCTTCGGCATCGGCTGAGAAGGTTTTGGCGCAAACCACGTCAGTGGGAATAGGCACGTCGGCACCGCGTGCTTTCATGGCGGCAATCACTGCCGTGGCTTCGCCCAGCAGGCTGGGTTCGGCCAGGCTCTTGCCGATCTTCAGGCCAGCCGCAAGCATGAAGGTGTTGGCGATGCCCCCACCCACAATGAGGTTGTCCACATTCTTGGCCAACGCTTGCAGGATGCTGAGCTTGGTGCTGACTTTGGAGCCGGCCACAATCGCCACCAGCGGGCGTTTGGGATTCGCCAACGCCTTGTTGATGGCGTCAATTTCAGCTGCCAACAGGGGGCCGGCGCAGGCGATAGGGGCAAACTGGGCGATACCGTAGGTCGTACCCTCCGCGCGATGCGCGGTCCCAAAGGCGTCATGCACAAACACGTCGCACAGGGCGGCCATTTTTTTGGCCAAGTCTTCGTTGTTTTTCTTCTCGCCTTTGTTGACGCGGCAGTTTTCCAGCATCACGAGCTGACCGGGTTTGACATCTACACCGTCGACCCAGTTGGCCAGCACCGGCACCTCGAAGCCCAGCAGTTCACCCAGGCGCTTGGCAACAGGTGCCAGCGAATCCTCAGGCTTGAACTCACCCTCGGTCGGGCGACCCAGGTGGCTGGTGACCATGACGGCGGCACCGGCGTCGAGCGCCATCTTGATACACGGCACACTGGCGCGGATGCGGGTGTCTTCGGTGATGTTGCCCGCATCGTCCTGCGGCACGTTGAGGTCGGCGCGGATAAATACCCGCTTACCCTTGGCTTGACCCGCAGCAATGACATCGGCAAAACGCAAGACTTTCATATCAGACTCCAGTAGTTAAAAACAAAATGAGGCTCTAGCGCTTACCCAGTATGTATAGCCAGCTATGCTTCCAGAAGCAACGAGCAATCACTGATGATGCGGTCCGGTGCGCAGGCCTCGATCGGTTGACCCATGTTGTAACCGTAGGGCAGCATCCAGACCGTCACGCCGGCAGCACGGGCAGTGGCCACATCAATGCTGGAATCACCAACAAACAGCGCACGCTGTGGTGCCACGTCGAACTGCTGCAGGCAGTGTGCCACCCCAACCGGGTCAGGTTTTTTGCTGGCAAAGGTATCACCGCTGATGATCACATCAAAAAGATCGGTGAGTTTTTGCACATCCATCACGATCTGCGTGTAGCGCCCTTCCTTGTTGGTCACCACCGCCAGCTTGGTACCCAGCGCACGCAGGGCCTCCAGCGTTTTGCGCACCTGCGGGTAGAGATGGCTGCGGGTGCCGCAGCGGCGACCATAAAACACGTTGTACTCGCCGACCATGGTGCGCAACAGATCGCTTTTGCGTACCTCTGCCACGGGCCTGCCGGTGGCAAAAGCAACCGCATCCACCAGCAGCGACAGAGTACCGTGACCAATCCAGTCGTTGACCTGTTGTTGCGACACCAGTGGCAGATCAAAACGCGCAAGTGTGTCGTTGACCGCGTCCATGATTTCGGGCGCGGTCTCCACCAAGGTGCCATCCAGGTCAAACATGACCAGATCAAACTTGCGCATAAGCCGGCGACGCCTTAGTTGCCGGAAGGGACCACGGTATCGGGCAGCGGCTCGGCAGCCTTGCTGGCGGCACGGTGCACGATGGTGCGGATGTTGGTCACCACACGGTCCACCGTCAGGCCGAAGTACTCATACAGCTTGGGCGCGGGTGCCGACTCGCCAAACGTGGGCATACCCAACACCACACCATGACGGCCCACATACTTGCGCCAGAAATCAGGGTGAGCGGCTTCGATCGCCAAGGCGGGTGTGTTGAACGGAATCACCATTTCCTGGTATGCGGCGGGCTGGCGGTCAAACACGTTGGTGCACGGCATGGACACCACCCGGGCGGCAATGCCGTCCTCGGCCAGCACCTTTTGCGCCTTCATGGCGATCTCGAGCTCGGAGCCTGTCGCCACAATCACGGCCTGCGGGTTTTCCGCCTCGGACACGATGTAGCCCCCTTTGCGGATGGATTCAACCATGCTGGCATCGGTCAGGCGCGGCAGGTTCTGGCGCGACAGGCACAGCGCGCTGGGGCCATCTTTGCGCTCAATGGCGCTTGCCCAGGCCACCGCGGTCTCCAGACCATCGGCTGGGCGCCACACGTCCAGCCCGGGGATGATCCGCATGCTGGGGATGTGCTCGATGCTCTGGTGCGTCGGGCCGTCCTCGCCCAGACCGATGGAGTCGTGGGTGAAGACGTGGATGACGCGGATCTTCATCAGCGCCGCCATACGAATGGCGTTGCGGCTGTAGTCGCTAAAGGTCAGGAAGGTACCGCCGTATGGGATGTAGCCACCGTGCAGCGCGATGCCGTTCATGATCGCAGCCATGCCAAACTCGCGCACACCGTAGCTCAGGTGGTTGCCCCAGGTGTCGCGGCTGGCACGCACACAGCCCTTGAAGTTGGTCAGGTTGGAGCCGGTCAGGTCGGCACTGCCACCGAAAAACTCGGGCACCAGCGGCGCAATGGCGTCGAGCGCGTTCTGGCTGCTCTTGCGGGTGGCAAAGGCCGTGGCATTACCAGCAATGGCTTCCAGAACGGAGGGCAGCTTTTCGGCATAGGCCGGCAGCAGGTCGCCCGCCATGCGGCGCTCAAACTCGGCGGCGTCATCCGGGTACAGCGCCCGGTAGGCATCAAAGCGGTCGCGCCAGGCGCGCTCAGCGACCACACCACGGGCCACCGCGTTCCAGCTGGCAGCAATGTCGGCAGGGATTTCAAAGGGGGCGGCCGTCCAGCCCAGTGCTTCCCGCGTGGCCGCCACCTCGGCAGTCCCCAGAGCGGCACCATGCACATCATGGGTGCCGGCCTTGTTGGGCGAGCCCATGCCAATGACCGTCTTGCAACAAATCAGCGTGGGTTTACCATCGGCATCACCCGACTGGGCTTTGGCAGCCTTGAGGGCCGCATCAATGGCAACCGGGTCGTGGCCGTCCACATCCGGGATGACGTTCCAGCCATAGGCTTCAAAGCGCTTGGGTGTGTCGTCGGTGAACCAGCCCTCAACGTGACCATCGATCGAGATGCCGTTGTCGTCATAAAACGCCACCAGCTTGGACAAGCGTAGCGTGCCAGCCAGGGCGCAAGCCTCGTGGCTGATGCCTTCCATCATGCAACCATCACCAAGGAACACATAGGTGAAGTGGTCAACGATGGTGTGGTGAACACCGCCTTCTTCGCGGTTGAACTCCTGTGCCAGCAGTTTTTCAGCCAGCGCCATGCCCACGCCGTTGGTAATGCCCTGACCGAGCGGGCCGGTGGTGGTTTCAACTCCGGGGGTGATGCCGTACTCGGGGTGACCAGCGGTCTTGCTGTGCAGTTGACGGAAGTTTTTGAGTTCTTCCATCGGCAAGTTGTAGCCGGTCAGGTGCAAAAGTGCGTAGATCAGCATCGAACCATGACCGTTGGAAAGCACAAAGCGGTCACGATTGGCCCATTGCGGGTTGGTTGGGTTATGGCTCAGGTGGCGGTTCCATAACACTTCGGCGATGTCGGCCATGCCCATGGGGGCGCCGGGGTGGCCGGATTTGGCTTTCTCGACGCCGTCAACGGCGAGCATACGGATGGCATTGGCCATCTGTTTGGCGAATTCAGGGGTGGGTGTTGTCATGATTTTGATTGTTGGAGGGGATACGAATCTTAACGCTGCATGAAATCAGCCGGCCTTTTTCTGCCGCTCCATCATGCGCCAGACAAACGGTGTGAAGATGAGTTGCATGGCCAGTTCCATCTTGCCGCCGGGCACCACAATGGTGTTGGCACGGCTCATGTAGCTGTCATGAATCATGTTCATCAGATACTGGAAGTCGATACCCTTGGGGTTACTGAAACGGATCACCACCATGCTTTCGTCAGCACTCGGGATGTCGCGCGCAATGAACGGGTTGCTGGTGTCCACCATCGGCACACGCTGGAAGTTGACATGCGTGTGCATGAACTGCGGGCAAATGTAGTTCACATAGTCAGGCATACGGCGCAGGATGGTGTCCGTGACCGCCTCGGTGCTGTAACCGCGTTGTTTTTTGTCGCGGTACAGTTTTTGGATCCACTCCAAGTTGATGACCGGCACCACACCCACCAGCAGGTCGGGGTATTGCGCCACGTTCACATCGTCGGTCACCACCGCGCCGTGCAGGCCTTCGTAGTACAGCAGGTCGGTCCCGGCGGGCACATCTTCCCATGGTGTGAAAGTGCCAGGGTCCTGCTTGTAGGGCGCCGCCTCTTCGGCGTCATGCAGGTATTTGCGGCGCTTGCCGGTGCCGGTCTCGCTGTAATTGCGAAACAGGGCCTCCAGATCGCCGAGCATATTGTTCTCAGGGCCAAAATGACTGAAGTTCTTGTTGCCCGCTGCCTCGGCCTCAGCGGCCTTGAGCTTCATGGCCTTGCGGTCATGGCGATGAAAGCTGTCACCCTCAATCACCGCCGCCTTGACCTTTTCACGGCGAAAGATGTTCTCGAAGGTACGCGTGACCGAAGTGGTGCCGGCGCCGCTGGAGCCGGTAATGGCGATGATGGGGTGACGGACTGACATGTGAAGCTCTCCTCAAGTTTAAAAATGGGTGAAAAACAGGCTCTAGCCCAATATCCGTATGCGTTTACTGCTACGCAGTTTGTTGTCTACTCAGTCACGGAACAGGCTGCGCTCGGCAAACAGCGGGTTGTGAAGCTCCACTTCAACGGGCTCACGGTGGTAGCGCTCAATACGCTCCACCTCGTTCTTGGAACCAAACACAAAACCAATACGCTGGTGCAGGCTGGTAGGCTGGACTTCCAGCACCGGCATTTCACCGGTGGAGGCACGGCCACCGGCTTGCTCCATGATCATGCCTACCGGATTGGCCTCATACAGCAGGCGCAGACGGCCCGGTTTAGACGGATCTTTGGTGTCACGCGGGTACATGAAGACACCGCCGCGCATCAGAATGCGGTGCGCCTCGGCCACCATACTGGCAATCCAGCGCATATTGAAGTCTTTGCCACGCGGGCCGGTCTTGCCGGCGAGGCACTCGTCCACATAGCGTTTGACCGGTACCTGCCAGAACCGCGCGTTGGAGGCGTTGATGGCAAACTCCTGGGTGTCTTCTGGGATACACAGCTTGGGGTGGGTGAGCATGAACTCGCCCAGATTCGGGTCGAGCGTGAAGCCATTGACGCCATCACCGACGGTCAGCACCAGCATGGTGGTGGGGCCATACAGGGCGTAACCGGCGGCCATCTGTTTGGTACCGGGCTGGAAAAAGTCGGCCTCGACCACGTCGCGCCCGGAGTCAATCACCTCTTGCGGCGCGCGCAGCACACTGAAGATACTGCCCACCGACACGTTGACGTCGATGTTGCTGGAGCCGTCAAGCGGGTCGAACACAATCAGGTAGTTGCCACGCGGGTACTGCTTGGGGATCTGGTAGGGCAGGTCCATCTCTTCCGAGGCCATGCCGGCCAGGTTGCCCGACCATTCAGTGCGCTGCATGAAGACGTCGTTGGACAACACGTCGAGTTTTTTCTGCGTCTCGCCCTGCACGTTGACCGAGCCACCCTCGTCGGCCGCGTGGTTACCCATCATACCGGCCAGCTCGCCATAGGCCACCGCTTTGGCAATGCCTTTGCAGGCCAGCGCCACATCAAGAATCAGCGCGTTGAAATCACCACTGGCAGAGGGGAAACGGCGGCGCTCCTCGATCAGGAATTGCGTCAGCGTCGACCGGTTGGAACGAAGTGTCATGGACATAAAAAGTCTCCTGGTAATTTGAAATTGGGGATGGCGACCTGAAATCAGACCGGGTGGGCAGCGCGGCGCAGCGCCTGCATCACACCTTTGTACCCGCCATCGGGGTCTTTGGCACCAAAGACGGCGCTGCCCGCCACACAAGTGTCGGCACCGGCGGCGACAATTTCGCCAATGTTGTCGGTCTTGACACCACCATCGACCTCAAGCCAGATGGGCTGGCCACCGGCGGCGACATGCGCATCGATCTTGGCACGCACGGTGCGCAGCTTGGCCAGCGTGCTGGGGATGAACTTCTGCCCGCCAAAGCCGGGGTTGACGCTCATCAGCAAAATCATGTCGAGCTTGTCCATCACATGGTCAAGCACATCCACCGGCGTGGCCGGGTTGAGCACCAGGCCAGCCTTGCAACCCAGTTCACGAATCATTGACAGACTGCGGTCCACATGTTTGGAGGCCTCGGGGTGAAAGGTGATGATGTTGGCACCGGCCTTGGCAAACAGCGGGATGATGGCGTCCACGGGTTCCACCATCAGGTGCACATCGATCGGGATGGACACATGTGGGCGAATCGCCTCACACACCAGCGGCCCGATGGTCAGGTTGGGGACGTAATGATTGTCCATCACGTCGAAGTGCACCAGATCACAACCGGCAGCCTCAATGGCACGCACCTCTTCACCCAGGCGGGCAAAGTCAGCAGACAAAATTGACGGGGCCAAACGCAGGACAGGGCTGGAACTCATGAGGGTGCTTTCAGAAGGTTAAAAATAACTGGCAGCGGGCAGGCGCATCAGGCCCGCGGGAAATTCTGCCACCCGCGCAAGGTGGCAAGCGTGACATGGCTCAAGTCAGGCACAACTTTGAACGCACCGCTGAAATCGTGGTGGGCGGTGAACGGGTTGGGCGTGATGATGGTGGCCAGCCCCGCTGCAGTAGCAGCTCGCAGGCCGTTGCTGGAGTCTTCAAACGCCAGGCAGGCAGATGCCGGTAGCTTGAGCGCGGCAAGCATCTGCAAATACACCTGTGGGTGCGGTTTTTTGATCGGTGCCGTGGAGGCGTCCCCGATGGCCGAGAAGTTCAAGCGCCAGTCGGCACCCACGGCATGGCGCATCAAGGCGGCAATGTTGACCGGCGAGGTGGTGGTGGCAATCGACAGTTGCAAACCCGCCTTCAGCGCCTCATCCATGAGTTTGAGCACACCCGGGCGCAGACTGACCGCGCCACTGTTGACCGCGGCTTCATAGGCTGCGGTTTTGAGCTCGTGAATACGCGCAATCTGGTCTTGCAGCGCATGGGCATCAAGCTCTTTGACACCTGGGTTGACCTGCTTCCAATAGTGCAGGATGCGTTCTTTGCCGCCTGAGATCTCGAGCAGGCCAATGTACATGTCGGTCGTCCAGACCCAGTCCAGGCCCACTTCAGCAAACGCATGGTTAAAGGCGGCCATGTGCACACTCTCGGTGTCGGCCAAAGTGCCATCGACATCAAAGATCAGTGCTTGCAGAGCGCCAGTGGCCATGGAAAAATGTCCTTTTCGGGTGTAAAAGTGAGCCGGTTTGATTCGGCATGGCTTTACTTTAATGGGCCTGACTCATAAACTCTAATCACGTTTTATTGAATAATCATCAGGAACCCCTGATGTAACTCTGTCCATGCGCCCCTACACCTTCAAACAGATCCAGACTTTCTTGGAGGTCGCTCGCCAGCGCTCGGTTTCCAAAGCAGCCGAACGCCTCTTTGTCACCCAGCCGGCAGTTTCAATGCAGCTGCGCCAGCTTGAGGACGCGTTTGGCCTGGCGTTGGTCGAGCCACTGGGTCGCAACATCCAGCTCACCGCAGCCGGCGAGGCATTTCTGACCTATGCCACCAACGCCATGAGCCAGTTCAAGGACCTCGAAGCCCTGATGGCCGAGCATGTGGGGCTGAAAAAAGGCCGCATCGACCTAGCCGTGGTCAGCACATCCAAGTACTTCATCCCGATGTTGCTGGTGCGCTTTACCAAGCAGCACCCGGGCATTGACGTGCAGCTCAACATCGACAACCGCGAAAACGTGCTGGGCCTGCTGGCCCGCAACGAGACTGATCTGGTGGTGATGGGCCGCGCACCCAGCCACCTCGACTGCGAAGCAACTGCTTTTGCCACCAACCCGCTGGTGATGGTGGCACCGCCTGATCACCCGCTGGCCAGGCGCAAAAACCTGCCCTTTGAGGCGCTGGCTGACTACAGCTTTGTGGTTCGAGAGGAAGGTTCGGGCACCCGCGCGGCGATGCAGCGCCTGTTTGAAGACCACAAGACAACACTCAAGGTGGTGATGGGCATGCCCAGCAACGAGACCATCAAGCAGGCGGTGATGGCCGGCATGGGTCTGAGCTTTTTGTCAATGCGGACCATTCGCCACGAACTGGCCAGTGGCCACATTGCCCTGCTCGATGTGCAAGGCTTGCCACAAATCAACCACTGGTATGTCACCCACCTGAGCAGCAAAAAGTTATCTCCCGCCGCCAAGGCATTCAAAAGTTTTCTTATCGAACAGGGCGGTGCTCTCATGGACACCTGGAGCTGAGCCACTGGTGTCGCAACTCTGCGACGTAATAGCCACAAGAAAATCAGGTGATCACAGCCAACCTAAGGTTTACCCTATACTGCACTGCACCATTTCTTGTTTTCGAAAGGAACACTGCCATGACCGACACCACATTGCGACCTGCAGACCTGAACCAAGCCTTGCAGAACGTCGCCACGGCCCTGCACGACCTGACAGTTGCCACAGGCCGGCTTGGCGTTGCCGCATTCTGGCGGCTGGCACGTTATCGTCAGCCACTTCCAGCGGTCACGGTGCAGCAGCAGGCTGCACAACTGCGTGCCTATGCAGACCGCATTTACCCGCATGACCCGCAGTATGCCCAGGATTTGTACGCTGCAGCCAACCGTCATGAACTGGCCGATCCAACTCACTGAGCAGCCGACCATGAAGACGAAAACAAGCACTTGCCCTAACGCATCCAGCCTGAGGCGAACCACATCACTTTGGCTCGGACTGCCGTTTGACCTGGCCAGAGAACACTACGCGCAGGTCGTCCGGTGGGGCTTGATGAAAAACTCTATGCTTGAATCGGCCCGCTTCGGCCGTGAGCTCGCCAAGGCCGAGCAGCAGGCACTTGGACCATGGGCCAGACGAGTCTAAAGTCGCCAAACCTGCAACCCCCTGGCGCTAAACTGACCAGAATCTGACCCTGAGGTCGCGAGTGAATTTCGACCCGACAGGCTGGCCCCATGCTCGACATCTTCTCCATCACCCTGCCCATCTTCCTGATCATCGGCCTGGGTTACCTGTCCATTCGTTCAGGCCTGTTCGCTCAGGCGGAGGCTCGCACGCTGGGCACCTTTGTGTTGACCTTTGCATTGCCCGCGCTGATTCTGCGCACGTTTTCCCAGCGTTCGTTTAGCGAGGTGATTGACACCCACTATCTGATCGCATTTGCTCTGGGGTCCATGGTGTCCATGTTGGCCGGGTTGGTGATGGCGCATTGGGTGCTTAAAAAACCCATCGATGTCAGCGCCATCAGCGCGATGGGCATGTCATGTGGCAACAGTGGCTACATCGGGTACCCGCTGGCACTGCTGGTGCTTGGCCCCATCGCCGGCGTGGCGCTGGCACTGAACATGTTGGTGGAAAACCTGCTGATGATCCCGCTGACGCTGGCCTTGGCCGAGATCAGCTTTGGCAAGGGCCAGCGGTTTTGGCCAGTCCTTCGTGGCATTGCGTCCAGGCTGCTGCGTTCGCCACTCATTTTGGCGATTGCCTTGGGCATTGCACTTTCCCTGATGGAATATCACTTGCCCACACCGATCGAGCGGACCGTTGAGATGCTGGCGATGGCCTCAGGGCCAGTGGCATTGTTCGTGATTGGCGCCAATCTGTATGGCCTGCATCTGGGTGGCATGCTCGGTAATCTGAGCCTTATTGTTCTAGGCAAGCTTTTGCTGCATCCGCTGGCGGTGGCTGCGGCGCTGTGGCTGTTTCCCGTGGCCAACCCGGATCTGCGCACGGCCGCCATCTTGATGGCCGCCGTGCCAATGCTGGGCATCTACCCACTTTTGGGCCAGCGTTTTGGCCAGGAAAAACTGTGCTCAGCCTCTCAGCTTGGGGCAACGGTGCTGTCTTTTATCACTTTGAGCGCACTGCTGGCGCTGCTCAAACACTGAGACCGGCTATGAGCGCAAACCATCATGCAGTTCAACCAGCGCCATTGTGATCTTGTGGTTGCGGTCCAGGTAAATCATGGGCAGCGACTGCTCGTGTGACTCGCGGATCTTCACTGACGCCGGCAGATAGGGCTGCAGCACCGGCAGGCCTTCTTCGATGAGTTCGGCCACCATGCGCTGTGGCAAATTGGCCCGGGCCTGAAACTGGTTCACCACAATGCCCTCAATCTGCAGCCCCGGATTGTGGTCAGCGCGGATTTCCTGCACGTTCTCCAACAGCGCGTACAAAGCCTGGCGCGAAAAACTGTCGCAGTCAAACGGGATCAGGCAACCGCTGGCGCCAATCAGTGCGGCACGGGTATAGAAGTTCAACGCGGGTGCCGTGTCAATATAAATTCGGTCATAACTTTCGCCCAAAGTTTTGAGCGCCTCGCGCAGTTTGTAGATCTTCTGACGCGATTCGAGCTTGACCTGCAACTCAGTCAGTGCCGGGCTCGACGGCATCAGGTCAAGATTCTCGAACGGGGACTCCACCACAAACTCGATCGGCGCAATGCTCTTGAAGCTGTAGCTGAGTGAGTGCTCAAAAAAGCCCGCGACGCTGGGTTGGTCATCGCTGGCCGTGTCACCCAGCAGGTAGCTGCTGGAGTTGCCCTGCGGGTCCAGGTCAATGACCAGTGTGCGCAAACCACGGTCGGCACTGATGGCCGCAAGATTGCAGGTGATGGTGGACTTGCCAACCCCGCCTTTTTGGTTGAACACAACAATGGGCATGAAGCGCTCCTTTGACGCATGGATGGATTTGTATGGGTGCAGCCGCTATTGTCCTTGAACTGGACCGCCTGGTTGAGTCTTGAATTCATCAGTTGAAACTAATTTGATTAGCAATTTATTTGAATTTTCATGATGAATAAGCATGTCTATAGTTCAGCCCATCAACAGCTTCAACCCACTCAACAGGAGATAAACCATGGATCAATCGAACCGCTACGCTGACCTGAGCCTCAAGGAAGAAGACCTTATCGCCGGAGGGAAACACATTTTGGTAGCCTACAAGATGGCACCAAAACCAGGCTACGGCTACCTTGAGGCCGCAGCGCACTTTGCCGCCGAATCCTCCACCGGCACCAATGTGGAAGTCAGCACCACCGACGACTTCACCCGCGGTGTGGATGCGCTGGTGTACTACATCGACGAAGCCACGGAAGACATGCGCATTGCGTACCCGATTGACCTGTTTGACCGCAACATGACTGACGGGCGCATGATGATCGTGTCTTTTCTGACGCTGGTCATCGGTAACAACCAGGGCATGGGCGACATCAAGCACGCCAAGATTCACGACTTTTACATGCCCGAGCGCGCCATCCAGCTGTTTGACGGCCCATCCAAAGACATCACCGACATGTGGCGCATTCTGGGCCGCCCGGTGAAAGACGGTGGCTACATTTCCGGCACCATCATCAAGCCCAAGCTGGGCCTGCGCCCCGAGCCGTTTGCCAAGGCTGCCTACCAGTTCTGGCTGGGTGGTGACTTCATCAAGAACGACGAGCCACAAGGCAACCAGGTGTTCTGCCCGGCCAAAAAGGTTTACCCGCTGGTTTACGATGCCCTGAAGCGCGCTCAGGACGAAACCGGTCAGGCCAAGCTGTTCTCGGCCAACATCACGGCGGACGACCACTACGAAATGTGCGCCCGTGCCGACTTCATTCTTGAAACCTTTGGCCCGGATGCAGACAAGGTTGCCTTCCTGGTGGACGGTTTTGTTGGCGGCCCCGGCATGATCACCACCGCCCGTCGCCAGTACCCCAACCAGTACCTGCACTACCACCGCGCCGGTCACGGCATGATCACCAGCCCCAGCGCCAAGCGTGGTTACACCGCCTTTGTACTGGCCAAAATCTCGCGCCTGCAAGGGGCCAGCGGCATCCACGTCGGCACCATGGGCTACGGCAAGATGGAAGGCGAAGGCGACGACCGCAACATTGCCTACATGATTGAACGTGACGAGTGCCAGGGCCCGGTCTATTTCCAGAAGTGGTATGGCATGAAGCCCACCACCCCGATCATCTCGGGCGGCATGAACGCGCTGCGTCTGCCAGGTTTCTTCCAGAATCTGGGCCATGGCAACGTCATCAACACCGCTGGTGGCGGCTCTTATGGGCACATTGACTCACCCGCAGCCGGTGCGATTTCGCTGCGTCAGTCGTATGAGTGCTGGAAAGCTGGTGCCGACCCGATCGAGTTCGCCAAAGAGCACAAGGAATTTGCCCGTGCGTTTGAGTCGTTCCCGAAAGATGCTGACCAGATTTTCCCGGGCTGGCGCGAGAAGCTGGGTGTGCACAAGTAAGCCCGAGAGTTGCAAAACAAGAAACCAGATTTAACTCCACTGGTTTCTTTTCAGCGACGCGCCTGGCGACGGGCTGCCCTGCGCCGCTCATGTCCCCCGGGGCAGACTGCGTCCGCCCCTCCTCCTCTACTTCGCTTTGCAGGGCAACCCATCACCAAGCGCTTGCGTTTTAGCTAGAAGGCGCGCACTTCGCGTAGGGTGCTCAAATTCCAGAACCAACTACCAGCAGCGTGTGTGGGGTGTCTGGCGTAGCGAGGTTAAGGAGGAGGCCCAGACGCAGTCGGGGCCGGGGGACACGAGCGAAGTCAGACACCCCACGCGCGCTGCGGGTTACAGTTAACAAATCACCCGGCATCCCTTTTTTTCAGCGACCGTAAAGTTGACCCCACAGGAATCCGCCATGACGAATCTTGCCCAGCAATACAGCATCACCCAAGAGCCGTTCTATCAAGCACAGACCAACGAAGTGGCGCTGTACGAGGCCGCGTACAAGGCCAGATTGCCAGTGATGGTCAAAGGCCCCACCGGCTGCGGCAAATCTCGCTTTATCGAATACATGGCCTGGAAACTGGGCAAGCCACTGATCACCGTGGCCTGCAACGAAGACATGACCGCCAGCGACCTAGTGGGACGCTACCTGCTTGAGGCCAACGGCACCCGCTGGCTCGACGGCCCGCTGACAACCGCCGCACGCATTGGCGCCATTTGTTACCTGGACGAAATCGTCGAAGCTCGGCAAGACACCACGGTGGTCATCCACCCACTCACCGACCACCGTCGCCAGTTGCCACTGGACAAAAAAGGCGAGTTGATCCAGGCACACGCTGATTTTCAATTGGTCATCTCGTACAACCCAGGCTACCAAAGCCTGATGAAAGACCTCAAACAAAGCACCAAACAGCGCTTTGTCGGCTTTGACTTTGACTACCCCGCTCCCGAACTGGAGGCCAGCATCATCGCCACCGAGGCTGGCATCCCGCTGGCCGACGCGGTGCGTCTGGTCAAAGTAGGCGAAACAGCGCGCGCTCTCAAGGGCCATGGGCTCGACGAAGGTATCTCCACCCGCCTGCTGGTTTACGCTGCTACGCTCATCAAAGGCGAGGTGGATCCGGTAGACGCCTGCCGTATGGCGCTGGTGCGTCCGATCACCGACGACGCTGACATCCGCGCCACACTCGACCACGCGATTGACGCCGTGTTTGCCTGACGCCACCGTCCAACTTGACGCACACCCCGCGAGGCCCGGCGTGTTGACCACTTCTGCTGCTATTGACGATGCCCAGTTGCAAACCTGGCGCCGCCAGCTCGATTGCAGCTTTGCCCAAATTGACGACGTTTTTGCCGCCTGTATGGCGGAAGCCAGTGCCCACCTGAGCGCCAATGGTCTGGATGAGTTTCTGGCGCAAGCACGTTTTCTGGGCAAGATGGGCCGCGGTGTCGAGCCAGCGCTGATCTTTTTGCAGGAATGGCCGCCCATTGCCCAAACCGTGGGCGAAGACGCACTCGATGCCGTGATGCAAACCGTGCGGATCATCAACAAATCACCCAACGGCAAAGCCATTGCGCCGTTTTTGCAAACCCTGGCAGCGGTTGCGCGGCGCCTGCCTAGCCAGGGGCAGCTGCAACATTATCTGGACCTGTGCGTGATGCTGATGGAGCGCACCAGCGGCTCGATCCACGGCATCCACAAAACCTACCCCAGCCCGAGCCTGGCCGTGTTTTTTGACAAGGCACCCCAACTGCTCGAAGTGCTGAGCGTGCAGGGCTTAAGCAACTGGATCAACTACGGCATCCGCAACTACAGCCACCACCCCGAGCAGCAGCGCGAATTTTTCAGCCTGGCCAGCAGCGACAGCCGCGCCGTGCTGCAGCGCGAACGCCATGGCACCTTGCTGATGGACCACACCCGCGTGCTCGACCTGACGCTGCGCGCCCTGTGGCAGGATGGTGATGTGCTGGTGCCCTACTCCACCACCTTTGATGCGCAGCGCCAACCCATGCCGTACTTTGACGCGCACGGCATGCGCCTGCCCGATGTGTATGACGAACGCAATGGCGTCAGCGGCCTGGACCGCTACCGTGTCGCGCTGGCGCACATGGCAGCCCACCGGCGCTGGAGCACACCGATCTTTGCCGACAACTACAGCCCGGCGCAGCGCCTGGCCATCGAGTGTTTTGAAGACGCGCGGGTCGATGCACTGATGCTGCGCGAATACCCGGGCTTGCGTCGCCATTTATTGGCTCTGCACCCGATACCGCTTGATGGGGCTTGTAACCCTGCTGCACATTCCTGCTTGAGGCACCGGCTGGCGAAACTGTCACGCGCGCTGCTGGACCCGCCCAAACGCTTTGAGCACCCGCAGTTGCAGGAATGGGTGCAGCGCTTCTCTGGGTTGATGGCACTGGGCGAATCCAGCACGTCTGACATCGCCGGGCTGGCGCTGAGCTACCTGGGCAAAACCCGGCTGCAAAGCGACCAGTTGCCCGACACCTGGTTCGAGGACACCGAAGTCGACTACCACGACGACAACCGCCATCTGTGGCGCTTTTACGAACTCAGCGACGACGAAGAGGACTTTGATCGGCCCACCGCCACGGCCGCCCAGGAGCTGCAGACCCTGCCACCGCGCCACTACCCCGAGTGGGACTACAGCAGCCAGAGCCTGCGCCCGGACTGGGTCAGCCTGTATGAGCGCCTGCACCCCAGTGGCAACGCCGCTGACATCGACAACCTGCTGGCCAAACACGCCGCACTTGCCAAACGCCTGAAACGCCTGCTGGATGCCCTGAAACCGCAAGACAAGGTGCGCCAGCGCTATCAGGAAGAAGGCAGCGAGTTGGACCTGGACGTCGCTATCCGCTCGCTGATTGACCTCAAAAGCGGCTCCAACCCCGACATGCGCATCAACATGAGCCACACCACCGACGGGCGCAGCATCGCTACCACGCTGCTGCTGGACTTGTCGGAGTCACTCAACGAAAAAGCCCGTGGCTCAGAGCAAACCGTGCTGCAGCTCAGCCAGGAGGCGGTCTCGCTGCTGGCCTGGGCGGTGCAGCAACTCGGCGACCCACTGGCAATAGCCGGATTTCACTCCAACACCCGCCACGACGTGCGCTACCTGCACCTCAAAGGCTTTGCCGAGGCGTGGGACGACACGGTCAAAGCCCGCCTGGCCGCCATGCAGGCCGCCTACAGCACCCGTATGGGTGCCGCGCTGCGCCACGCCGCACGCACTTTGTCAGCGCAAGCCGCCGACAAAAAGCTGCTGCTGGTGCTGACCGACGGCCAGCCCGCTGACATTGACGTGAAAGATGAGCGTCTGCTGATTGAAGACGCCAAAGAAGCCGTGCGCGAGCTGGACCACCAGGGCATCTTCACCTATTGCATCAACCTGGATGCCGCCGCCGACGCCTATGTAGCCGACATCTTTGGCAAGCGCTACACGGTAATTGACAACATCGCCCGGCTGCCTGAGCAGTTGCCCAAGCTGTTTATGGCGTTGACGCGGTGAGGTGGTGATGAGCGCTGATTGCTTCCTTTTTTGTATCTGTTAGCGCTTGTGGATATTGAGCTAGAGGCAATTTATATACCCAACTCGTTGCGAAATGGGTTGCTGCGCTGCGGCCGCGATGCAACGACCGCCGCCGGTCTGAAGCAAAGCTGCACACTCGATTGTGGCCAGTCGCAGACAGTCGAGGTGGCGGCTTAACGTTGGCGCTGTCCGGCACGCAGTAAGCGCCGTGAAGCGGCAACCTGATGCTGCGGGTCCGTGACGAGCAACCTGCTAGCCCGCTGCGCCCGAAACCAGCGGGAATGAGGATGGGTTTCGAATGGACTGCACCGATAAGTCGATGTCCAACCCCGGCCAGTACAGATGATCGGGGGTCGGCCACTGAACTTCGGAAACCTGTTCGATCGTCCCCTTACGAAACCATGGAAATTGATCGAAGGGCACGAGCAACTCCTCGTCAGCAAGCAGAAGCCAAAAACCGTGCTTCGAAATATGGGTAACTTCAGCCGCCAAAGTGGTGGTTCCAGGCATCTTGGATCTCCTTCAAATGTGCATTGACAACTGCTTGCGCTTGTCGAAGTTGTGTAACAGAAAGACCAGTATGGGTGGCTAGAACCACTTGTGGTGTAAGCCAGAACTTCGCTTCACCGTCCACGTGCGAAACATGGACATGAACGCGTGTCTCCTCCCGCGAAAAAAAGAAGAGCCAAATTTGCCGTCACGAACAATGGTAGGTGCCATACCGCTACTGTAACCAACTCGTCTTCCAGCGGCTTAACGCCTGAGTTCACGCGCCGCAGAAGTCGATCGCATGGAACGAAATGTTAGGCTCCACTCGCGTCCATTCCGGCGCTGGAACTCTTGCGCTGAAGCTTCTCCACTTCTTCAGGGACGCTCACCAACACCACGCAGCCTGCGTCCGACTGCACGGCATGTATGTTGCCGGGGGCGGTGAAGAGATAGTCGCCCGCATGCAGACGGTCTTTGCCCAGGCGGATGTCGCCCTCCAAAACGAAGATCTCCTCGCCTCCGGGATGAGTGTGACCAGGGTAGGTGGCGCCGGGGTCGAACTTCAGAAGAATCGTTGGTGCCCTGAGGGCCGACCTGTCGAATCGCAGAACCTTCACGTAGACGCCGCTGACTCCGGGCTCATCGAGAGGTTGCCACTCTATTGAACTGCTACGAACCATTTGATTGAGTTTTGGGTCAGGTTTGATCTTGACTTCCATGCCACGCTCCTTCGGATTCGGTTCAGTGCTTTGGGTCTGCCGCGATGCTCGTTGTGTGGGGCCCAACGTTGGCGCTGCCCGGCAAATTGTCAAATTTCACTACTTGCCCGCACGACATGAGCCAGAGCAAGACGTTCTGCCATGCGGGTTTGCCAACCAGGCCCGGTCGCTCGCCACTTGGAAATAACATCCACCGGCAAACGCAAGGAAATAAGTTGCCTGGGACTTGCAGACTTGGGGCGGCCACCTTTTTTAACCACAGCACGGCCAAGTAGGTCATCGGTGAGTTCTGGCAGATCTTTGTATTCCACAGGCTTTACAACATGCGCATCTACACGCGCAAGGTCAGAGCCCAAAGTACGGGGCGAGGCGTGTTTGTTCACGATCATTTGCCTTTCGCATACTAAAAATGTGGCGCACCGTGCCCCCGCGGGGTGTCGCCGACAACCACCATACGTCCGGCCAGCAGGCCGTAACAAATGATCCGCTTTTCACCATAGTCCTTGCGCGTATCTTCAACCTCGACTGTCAGGCCATCAGTACCCTGTTCAGGTGTTTCCCCGACCAGCCTCAGGTGATTGCCTGATGTATTTTGCGCGGGGCTTGGACTATCGTAAGGCATGCTTAAAGACAACTTCGATCTTCGAGCAGTTATGTCCTGACGGTCATAGAGTTTTTGCTTGATGACCACGTGTACA
Source organism: Rhodoferax sp. (assembly GCA_018061265.1). Lineage (GTDB taxonomy): Bacteria > Pseudomonadota > Gammaproteobacteria > Burkholderiales > Burkholderiaceae_C > Rhodoferax. Next base: position 81,543 of record JAGOUM010000007.1, read on the forward strand.
TTTCTTGTCGATTGTCGTATCCACCCCTATGCCATGCGAATCATCCCTTTACTCCTGACCCTTGCCTGCTCTGGCTTGCCGCTTCTTTCGGCAGCTGAAACTGTGACAACAAGCCACCTCGACAGGATCATGGCAGCCAAGGTGATCCGTGTGTGCATTTGGCCTGATTACTTCAGCATCACCTATCGCAACCCCAAGACGCAGCAGCTTACGGGCATCGATATTGATATGGCCCAAGCGTTGGGAAAGGACCTTGATGTCAGGGTGGTGTTTATTGACAGTTCATTTGCCAAACTGGTCGACGATGTTACTCAGGATCGGTGCGACGTTGCCATGTTTGCCGTTGGCATTACACCCCAACGTGCGGCCAAGCTGCGCTTCACTTCTCCGCACTTGGCCAGCGACATCTACGCTGTCACCACACAAACCAATCGCCGTATAAAGGGATGGGATGACATCGACAAGCCTGGGGCAGTTATCGCAGTAGCCAAGGGTACATTGCATGAGGGTGTCATGAAAGACAAACTCAAGCTTGCAAAACTTCTGGTTCTTGACACCCCCTTTGCCCGGGAGCAAGAAGTGCAATCGGGGCGGGCAGATGTTTTCATGACCGACTACCCCTACAGCCAGCGCTTCCTGGCCAACGCCGACTGGGCTCGTCTGGTTTCTCCACCCGGAACTTACCACCTGACGCCTTACGCCTATGCAGTTAAACCAGGTGATGACAGGTGGCACGCGCGACTTCAACGCTTTGTCAGCGACGTTAAGAGCGATGGCCGCTTGTTGGCCGCTGCCAGACGCCACAAGCTTGACCCCATAGTCGCACCATAATGGCACAAGCTCGTCGGTCGCCATGGGCGTTCTTCGCGGCGTTGGCACTTTTCATAGTTGCAGTTCTGAGCATGACTGCCTATACCCTGTGGTTGCTGCGCTCAGATGCCATCAAGAGCGGACTCGCAATATCGGCGATATTTACACGCAGCTTCGAAGATCATTTGACGCAAAGTCTTCGTGTCACCGAACTTGCCGGTGTGAATGCGGCGTCATCAGAAACAGGACAACTCAATCTTCGTCAGATGGAGACGCATTTTGTTTTCATATTGCGCAACTCCCCTTTTCTGCGGTCCGTGTCACTTTTGGACGAGAGCAACCTCATCATCGCCAGTTCAAACTCCGCCAATCTAGGCATCACAGTTTCGACCAAGGACTTCTTTCCTGTTGCCGCAGGCACGCAGTCATTTCTTCGCCTTGGTACACCCTGGGCGGGGCGAGACTTCGCTGACGGCCATGCGATCGGCAACCAAATGCCAGAAGATACATCAGGGCGCTTCCTGCCTGCAACGCATGGGGTAGACATAGGACCGCGAAACTTGAGCCTGCTCGTTGCGCTCAATCCCGATTATTTTTTGAACTTCATGTCGAGGCAGTTTGACACCAGGTCAGGCTCAGTGGAGGTGCTGCGCCTCGATGGCATCCAACTGATGTCCACCGACTATGAACAACGTTTCGGTGCACCAAAAAATGAATTTACCAATAATGGACTCTTGTACGAAGTGGAGTTTGGTGAATTCGAGCAGTCTCTGCATGGCGAACGACCCGTATTGACAACTTTTCGTGTCTCGCCGCTTTACCCTCTAGCGGTGGTGACCCACATCCAACGCGACTATGCATTAAGTCAATGGGAAACCGAGACCAAGACCATTCTTGGCATCGTTGTTCCAACCCTGCTGATCGTCAGCTTGATGTCGATTTCCCGTTATCGACGTCAGCAGCTGCTGGAGGCCAAGACGAACGAATCGAACCGGCTACAGCAAATCAATGCGGCACGTGTGTTCACCAACAGTCATGAAGGGATCATGATGTGCGCGGCTGACGGCAACATTCTCGACGTCAACGACGCATTTACCCGCATTACTGGCTATGGCCGAGATGAGATTTTGGGTCAGAACCCCCGCATTCTGACGTCTGGGCGGCAGACCAAAGAGTTTTATGCAGACCTTTGGCGCGATTTGAGCGAGCACGGTTTTTGGAGCGGAGAGCTATGGAATCGTCACAAAAATGGCGAAGTCTATGCAGAGATGTTGACCATTAGCGCCGTATCAGACTCGCGAGGTGTCGTTCAACAATTTGTGGGCCAGTTTGCTGACGTTACCAAGCGCAAGATGCTGGATGACCAGGTTCGCCTGATGGCTTTTTTTGATCCGCTCAGGGAGTGTCCGGATTTTTGTGTTCGAGGCGCGGGGTGAGGACTTATCCATGCAGTTGTTCGCTTGTGGGTAACGTGCTGGCCCTTCAAGGCCAATGGCACGTTATCCACATGAGCGGGCAACTG
>JAGOUM010000161.1 GCA_018061265.1 Rhodoferax sp.
CAGTTGCCCGCTCATGTGGATAACGTGCCATTGGCCTTGAAGGGCCAGCACGTTACCCACAAGCGAACAACTGCATGGATAAGTCCTCACCCCGCGCCTCGAACACAAAAATCCGGACACTCCCGACGAAGGGCTCACCCATGCCTTTCATGCTGCCAACGATATTCGATATGTGTGCACCGTAACCCTGGCCACAGGAGCTTTGCTGACCGGTACGCCTGGCGCGCTGCTGTTCTTTGGCTACAAGGCAGTCAATGCTTATGCGCCAGACCTGTCGAAACTTATTGATACCAGTACCAACATGGGATTCGCCATTGGGAAATGCGAGAACGGAGTGATTTCTGTCGGCGAAGCGTTTCAAGAGTTGTTGAACAAAGGCATTTCCAAGACTGCCTCGGCATATCGAAAACACATTGCTGCAGAGATTATGAAAAATAGAAAAGTCATTATTGAACTTGAAAATTCCATCAGGTCCAATGCAGCGATACTGATGAAGTTGCTGCAACAGGGCACTCTGAGCGCCAGCCAGAAAGCGGCGCTGGCTCACATTGGGAGTTCAGTATCGACGAATATTCCGAAACTCGAAGCAGCCCGTGCGATGAGCCGTGTCATGGTCAGTGAAGCCAGCACCATGAGACACTTCCTTGGCCGGGTCGTACCGGTCGTATTTTTGGCCAACGACATCATATCGGCGCAAAATGAATGGTATGACGCTGAGAGTACTTTTCACCAAGGCCGCAACACCCGTTCGTTTTAAGCGACAAACGCACGACCGAAGTCGGTCAGTGTGGCTCGAGTTAAGCCACCCGCTCCAGCACCAGCACCGCAAAAAAACCAAACGCGGCAATCAGTGTCCACTTGAGGATTTTCAAACCCCATCGCTTGTAACGATCCTGTCCGGTACCAACCCAGAAGACAAAACACGCGGCTGCACCCAGCAGCAGCATCAGCATGGTCCAGCGAAACAGCAGCATGGCTACCAGGCACGTGCCAGCTTGGCAAAACCTTGCGGTGCCTGCGCGGCATCGTCAAAACTCACCACGTCCCAGGCGTCGGGGTGATCAAGCAACTCCCGCAACAGCAGGTTGTTGAGTGCATGGCCAGAGCGAAACGCGCTGTAGCTGGCCAGCAAGGGCTTGCCCACCAGGTACAGATCACCCATGGCATCGAGGATCTTGTGTTTGACAAATTCGTCGTCATAACGCAGGCCACCAGCGTTGAGCACCTTGTAATCGTCCATCACAATCGCATTGTCGAGCCCGCCGCCCAGGGCCAGGCCGTTGGCGCGCAACATTTCCACGTCCTTGGTAAAACCAAAGGTTCGGGCACGGGCAATGTCCTTGGAGTAGGAGTCGGTGCTCATGTCAAACACCACACGCTGCCCGGTGGAGTCCACGGCCGGGTGGCTGAAATCAATCTCGAAACTCAGCCGGTAGCCATGAAATGGCACCAGCCGTGCCCACTTTTCGTTGGCGCCTTCACCCTGGCGCACTTCGACAGGTTCGAGCAGGCGGATAAAGCGGCGCGGTGTGTTCTGCAACTCGATGCCCGCGCTTTGCAGCAAAAACACAAAGGACGCAGCCGAGCCGTCCAGAATCGGCACCTCTTCGGCGGTGATGTCGACATACAGGTTATCCACGCCCAGTCCAGCACAGGCCGACATCAGGTGCTCCACCGTATGCACTTTGGCGCCGCCATTGGAGATGGTCGACGCCATGCGGGTGTCGGTCACCGCCAGTGCTGAAACCGGAATGTCCACCGGCAAAGGCAAATCCACGCGCCGAAACACGATGCCGGTGTCGGGCTGCGCCGGGCGCAGCGTGATCTCGACCCGCTGTCCGCTGTGCAGCCCCACGCCCACGGCGCGGGTCAGGGTTTTGAGGGTTCGTTGTTGCAGCACCGGCCGATTTTACTTTTTCTGACTAATCCGCCTGCTTGCGCAGGAAGGCCGGGATTTCAAAGTCGTCCATCCCACCACTGGACAAGGCATCCACCTTGGCCGCCGCCGAGGTCCGGTCGCGGGTGCGCCAGACGCTGGGTGTGGCCATCGAGCCGTAATCCGGTTGCGCGCCACGGTTACCCATCGTGCTGCCACTGAGCATGCCGCTGGTCTGCAAAGGGCTGACCGGGGTGTCCAGTGTGGGCACATTGAACGGGATGTCGTGGGTGCCGGTGCGCAGCTGGGTTTGCGGCTGGGCGCTGGGCATGACCTGCAGTTTGGGCCTCGCACGGCTCAAGCCGGTGGCCACCACCGTGACACGGATCTGGTCACCCAGATGGTCGTCGTAGGCGGTGCCGTAGATCACATGCGCATCGGGCGAGGCGTAGGCGCGGATGGTGTTCATGGCCAGTTTCGATTCACTCAGTTTCAGCGACCCCTTGGCGGCCGTGATCAGCACCAGCACCCCCTTGGCACCCGACAGGTCGATGCCTTCGAGCAGCGGGCACGCCACGGCGTGTTCGGCCGCAATGCGGGCGCGATCCGGGCCGGCGGCCACCGCCGTGCCCATCATCGCCTTACCAGGCTCGCCCATCACCGTGCGCACGTCCTCGAAGTCGACGTTCACATGGCCGGGTACATTGATGATTTCGGCAATTCCGCCCACGGCGTTTTTCAGCACGTCATTGGCATGCGCAAAGGCTTCATCCTGGGTGGCTTCATCACCCAGCACTTCGAGCAGTTTTTCATTCAGCACCACAATCAGTGAGTCGACATTGGCTTCCAGCTCAGCCAGACCCTGGTCGGCATTGTCCATGCGGCGTTTGCCCTCAAACTCAAACGGTTTGGTCACCACACCCACCGTCAGAATACCCATTTCACGCGCCACACGGGCAATCACCGGGGCTGCGCCTGTGCCGGTGCCGCCGCCCATGCCGGCCGTGATGAAGAGCATATGCGCACCGTCAATGGCCTGGCGAATGTGCTCAATGGCTACCTCGGCGGCTTCGCGTGCCTTGTCGGGCTTGCTGCCAGCGCCCAGACCGGTGGAGCCGAGCTGGATCACCCGGTGGGCGTCGCTGGTGGAGAGTGCCTGGGCATCGGTATTGGCGCAGATGAATTCCACACCCTGGACTGCGCTGGCGATCATGTGGGCCACGGCGTTGCCGCCACCGCCTCCGACGCCGATGACTTTGATTTGTGTGCCCTGGTTAAAGGTTTCTTCGTCGATGAGTTCAATGGCCATGTTGCTCTCCTGGGGTTTCATTGGTTGGGTAAAAAGGGACATGTGATCTAAAAGAAGAATTGGAAGAATTTGCGATGGACTGCGGCGGTCGCCATCGTCGTGGTGGGCTGGCACGGTTGAGCCAAAGCGCTGGGGTCATGGTCAAAAGTTCCCCACAATCCAGTCCTTGATGCTGCCAAACGCAGTTTTCATGGAACCGTTTTTTTGCGCCACCTTGAAGCCGCGCAGGCGAGCCATGCGCGCCTCCTCCAGCAGCCCCATCACCGTGGCCGCGCGCGGCTGTGCCACCATGTCGGACAAGGCACCGGTGTATTTCGGGATGCCTCGGCGTACCGGCTTCAAAAAGATGTCTTCGCCGAGCTCGACCATGCCGGGCATGATGCAGCTGCCACCGGTGAGCACAATGCCGCTGGAGAGCATCTCTTCAAAGCCCGACTCACGCATCACCTGGTGCACCAGGCTGAAGATTTCTTCTACGCGTGGTTCGATCACGCCCGCCAGCGCTTGTCGGCTCAGCATGCGCGGGCCACGGTCGCCCAGGCCGGGTACTTCCACCTGCGCTTCCGGATCGGCCAGCAGTTGCTTGGCGTAGCCGTTTTCGACCTTGATCTCCTCGGCGTCTTTGGTGGGTGTGCGCAGCGCCATGGCGATGTCGCTGGTAATCAGGTCGCCAGCAATCGGGATGACGGCGGTATGGCGGATGGCGCCGTTGGTAAAAATCGCCAAATCCGTCGTGCCGGCACCAATATCCACCAGGGCGACACCGAGTTCGCGCTCATCTTCGGTCAGTACCGACTGACTGCTGGCCAGCGGGTTGAGCATGAGTTGCTCGACCTCCAGGCCGCAGCGGCGCACACATTTGATGATGTTCTCGGCGGCACTTTGTGCACCGGTGACGATATGTACCTTGGCTTCCAGACGGATGCCGCTCATGCCGATCGGCTCTTTGACGTCTTGCCCGTCAATGATGAACTCTTGTGGCTCCACCAGCAGCAGACGCTGATCGGTCGAGATATTGATGGCCTTGGCAGTCTCGACCACCCGGGCCACGTCCGCTGCGGAGACCTCGCGGTCCTTGATGGCCACCATACCGTGGGAGTTGATGCCGCGAATGTGACTACCGGTGATGCCGGTATAGACGCGGGTGATCTTGCAGTCAGCCATCAGTTCGGCCTCGCGCAGCGCCTGCTGGATGCTTTGCACCGTGGCATCAATGTTGACCACGACACCGCGCTTCAAACCGTTGCTCGGTGCCACCCCCAGTCCGGCGAGCTTGAGCTCACCGCCGGGCATCACCTCGGCCACCACCACCATCACCTTGGCGGTACCGATGTCCAGACCAACAACCAAATCCTTGTACTCTTTTGCCATGACGTCACCTGTTGTCCTGCATTACTGTTTTTTGATCTCGTCTGCGCCCAGCGTGCTGACCCCTTCAAGGCGCATCGCATAACCGTCCTTGTGCCGCAGATCAGCCGAAGCCAGCTGGCCAGGGTGGCGCTGGTACCGCGCGGTCACCTGGGTCACGGTGCTCAGAAAACGCCTGGCCCGTGCCACCAGCTCTTCGGTCTCACCGCTGCCCAGCTCCAGCGCGGTTCCAGTGTCAAGTCGGGCGCGCCAGCCACCGCGCGGCGTCAGCTCAAGCTGCACAATGTCCAAATCCATGCGGGCAAACAGGGGTTGAAGGGTCTGGCGCATGGCCAGCACCGGAACCGACTGACCCTCAGGTCCGCTCAGCCGCGGCAGGTCGTCCCGATCGAGTTCACCGACGTTCGCCTCAAACACCTCGCCAAAGCTGTTGACCAGGCGCATGTCGCCCTCGGCACCCCAGAAGGCCACCGCCTGATGCTCTTCCAGATCCACACGCAAGCGGTTTGGAAACTCTCGGCGCACCACCGCCTTGCGAACCCAGGGCACCGCTTCAAATACCCGGCGCGCCGCTCTGAGATCCAGCGTGAAAAAGGTGCCCTGCAGGTGCGGGATGACATTGGCCCGCAGGGTGATGGCGTTGTAGTGCGCCACATCGCCACTGACCCGCACACCGGTGATGGCAAACAGCGGCAGCCGTGCCGCCCAGATCAGCGCGGCACCCAGCGCCATCAGCAACGCCGCCAGGAACAGCAGGGTCGCCGCGCCGTTCATGAGACGGACATCGATCGGCACAGGGCCCGGCGCGGCAGTCGTCATGGCCTTGGGGTGTCCAGACTCGCCTGCTGCAGGATCTGCAGGCAAAGTTCACCATAGGAGATGCCCGCCGCCCTGGCTGACATGGGCACCAGCGAGTGCCCGGTCATGCCGGGGCTGGTGTTGATCTCGAGCAGATAAGGCAGACGGGTACTGGCGTCAATCATGACGTCGGCACGCGCCCAGCCACGACAACCCAGGCTGTTGAAGGCCCTCAATACGAGCTGGCCAATGGCCTGCTCCTCGCCTTCGGGCAGACCCGCCGGAACCAGGTATTGGGTGGTGTCAGTGAAGTATTTGTTCTGGTAGTCGTAGTTGCCCCCGGGCGCAACTATACGAATCACCGGCAGCGCACGTGCCTGTTGGTCCTGGCACAGCACCGGCACGGTCACCTCGTCGCCCGCAACGAACTGCTCACACAGAACTTCGGTGTCCATGCCACTCGCCAGCGTAAAGGCCGCTGCACATTGCGCGGCATCAAGAACCTTGGTCAGGCCAAGGGTGGACCCCTCACGCGCCGGTTTGACGATCATCGGGCTGCCCAGCTCGGCAAATGCCTCCAGCGTCTCTTGGGCACTGGTGACCGTACGCCAGGCGGGGGTCGGCAAACCCTCGGCACGCCAGAGCCGTTTGGTCATGACCTTGTCGATGGCGATGCTGGATGCCATCACACCCGGCCCGGTGTAGGCAATACCCAGCAATTCCAACGCGCCCTGTACCGTTCCATCTTCACCAAAGCGCCCATGCAAGGCAATAAAACAACGCGTGACACCCAGGGCCTTGAGCTCACCCAGGTCACGCTGCGCCGGGTCGAATGCCAGGGCATTCACACCCTGTGCACGCAGCGCCTGCAACACCCCCTGGCCCGACATGAGTGAAACCTCGCGCTCGGCCGAACGGCCACCCAGCAGCACCGCAACCTTGTCGGTCTTGATATCAAATTGGGTCATAGCCCAGCTCCATCAACGATTGACAGCTCTTTATCTCGCAGCAACTCGGTGACCTTGGCACTCACCCCACCGATGGACCCTGCCCCCATACACAACACCACGTCACCATCACGGGCAATGTCGACAATGGTTTGTGGCAGTGTGGCGATGTCATCCACAAACACCG
>JAGOUM010000162.1 GCA_018061265.1 Rhodoferax sp.
TATTGGCCAATGCCGTCTTGCGTGCCAGCAGGGGCGTGGCCTGCGGATTGAGCAGCACAAAGTCGGCCTCACAGCCTGGCAGCAGGTTGCCTACCACGCCTTCCAGACCCAACGCACGCGCAGCTCCGGCCGTGTGCTGCCACCACAGATGCGCAGGGCTCAGGCTCAGACCGGCCTTCGTCTGCCCTTCGCGTGCCACATAGTAGGCACCCAGCATGGTATGAAACGGGCTGAAGCTCGTGCCGCCACCCACATCGTTGGCCAAACCGTAGTTGAATCCGATCCGGTCAGCCCCGGCGTAGTCAAAAAAACCACTGCCCAGAAACAGGTTGCTGGTCGGGCAGATGGCAGCGGCGGCACCTGTATCGCGCATCAGGGCGCGATCGTCGTCATCAAAATGAATGCAATGGGCGTAAATGGCGCGTTGGCGCATCAGGCCAAAATCGGCGTAAGTGGCCAGGTAACTGCGCGAGGTGGGGAACAACTCTCGCGCCCAGGCAATCTCAAGGCCGTTTTCCGCGACATGGGACTGGATCCAGACCTCAGGGTGGCGTGCGGCGAGTTCACCCGCGCCGCGCAGCTGGGACTCGCTGCAGGTGGGTGCAAAACGCGGCGTGATGGCATAGCCCAGGCGACCCGCACCGTGCCAGCGCGCAATCAAAGCTTCGCTGTCAAGCAGGCTTTGTTCGGTGGCGTCAACATGGCCGAGTGGCTGATTGAGCAAGTCGGCTGGGGCATGCCGGTCCATCAGGCACAGGCCGGTGATCAGCCGCAGGTGGCTGGCCTGCGCCGCCTCAAACATGGCATGCACCGACTGTGGATGCGAGGTGGCAAATGTCAGCGAGGTTGTGATGCCATTGCGCAGTAATTCTTCTATGAAAAATGTAGCTGCTTGTGCACAGTAGTCTTGCGCTGAGAAGCGTTTTTCTTCAGGAAATGTGTAATTTTCCAGCCACGGCAACAACCCGTCCGCGGGTGAGCCGATGACATTGCATTGCGGATAGTGGCTGTGCAGGTCGACAAATCCGGGCGCGATAAGGCGGCCTCTGAGGTCCTCGACGGGCACATCCGCAAATTGGGTAGCCAGTGATGACCATGAACCAATTGCCAGGACCACCTGTCTGCCGGACGTGTTGTGGCCGGTGACCAGCAAGCCGTCCGACTCGAAAACCGCGCTGTGGCTCGGATCGCCGCTGGGCTTGAAGTAAAGGATTTGGGCGCGATAAGCTTTCATGTCCGCAAGCTTATCCAATTTTTGAATCCTGTCGTCCAATGCTTGGGTGAAGTTGCCGACTCACCACCGCTGTTCTGTCCTTGTGGTCCGCTGCGACCCAGCCAGCCCTGGCTCGGACAAGTCAACGGAACAATCCTGCAGAGCGAGTAAAAACGCCGTGCCTGCGATAATCCGGGCATGACTTCTGCCTCCAATCTTCCTGTTTCGTCCTTATGGCGCCCCATTTTGGCGATGATGCTTGTCATCGTGTCGTCCAACTACCTGGTGCAGTTCCCCATCAACGACTGGTTGACCTGGGGGGCTTTCACGTTCCCGATGGCTTTCTTGGTGACAGACCTGACCAATCGCGCAGTCGGAGCCCAAGCGGCGCGGCGTGTGGCCTGGACCGGTTTTGCGATCGCCGTGCTTGTTTCCCTGGCGTTGGCGCCGTGGCGAATTGCGGTGGCCTCGGGTGTGGCGTTTATTGTGGGGCAGTTGCTGGATATTGTGGCCTTCAACCGGCTGCGCGCGATGTCATGGTGGAAAGCGCCGCTGATCGGCTCGGTCGTGGCCTCGGTGGTGGATACCGCCATCTTCTTCTTTTTGGCCTTTGCAGGTTCAGACATGGACTGGCTGATGCTGGCGGCCGGTGACCTGGGGATCAAATGGCTGATGGCGGCACTGTTACTGGCACCTTACCGGGCCATGCTGCCGCGGCTGCAACTGTGGGTGCCGATACATTGAGATGGTTCGGGCTTATTCAAAGGTCTCGAAAAACTCCGCCAGTTGGTCTTGCCAGGTCTGTTTGACGGACTCCGGGACAAAGCTAGCCGCAAAACTGTGGCGCGCCAGCTGGTAAGCCTGGGGTGCACCCAGGCCCAGGGCGGCAAAAGTCTGGGTGAAATTGGCGTTGATGTAGCCACCAAAATAGGCCGGATCATCCGAGTTGACCGTGGCCACAATGCCGGCCTCGAGCATCTGGCCCAGGTTGTGCTCTGACAGGTCCCTGAAGACACGCAGCTTGAGATTGGAGAGCGGACAGACCGTCAGTGCGACCTGATCCCGAACCAGCCGAGCCATCAGGGCCGGGTCCTTGATGGCTTGTACACCATGGTCAATACGTTCAACTTTGAGAGCATCCAGCGCGCCCCAGATGTAGGCGGGAGGCCCTTCTTCGCCCGCATGGGCAACCAGCCGCAAACCCAGGCTGCGCGCCTTGGCAAAAACACGGCTGAATTTTTCAGGCGGGTGCCCCAATTCGCTTGATGCCAGCCCAACCCCCACCAGTTTGTCCAGGTAGGGCTGGGCTTGCTCCAAGGCTTCAAACGCTTCGGCCTCACTCAGATGGCGCAGGAAGCAAAGAATCAGACTGGCACTGACGCCGAGCTGGTTTTTTGCATCAACACAGGCGCGGTGCAATCCCTTGATCACGATCGACTCGTCCACACCATGACCGGTATGGGTTTGGGTGTCAAAGAAGATCTCGGCATGGATCACCTGATCAGCCGCTGCCCGCTGCAGGTAGGCCCAGGTCATGTCGTAGAAGTCCTGTTCGGTTCTCAACACCTGGGTGCCGGCATGGTAGATATTCAGAAAGTCCTGCAGGTTGTCAAATACATAGGCTTGCCTGAGCGTCGCAATATCGGGGTAGGGTAGGGCCATCCCGTTGCGTTTGGCCAGCGAAAACATCAACTCAGGTTCGAGCGAGCCCTCGATATGGATGTGCAACTCGGCCTTGGGCATGCGGCGTAGCAACTCAGGCAGACGGTCAGCAGGAATGGGGCGAATAGGCATGAGGCGGATCCAGGGTCAGGTCAATAGCAGAAAAAATAGCATTAAACACTTACTGGATATGCGCCTAAGCCTGATTTATCATCAATTCTGAGTTCAGTCGGTCGGTGCGTTGTCCGGTAAAGAATGATTTTAAACAGCCGTTCGCAGCAAGGATCAGGCGTTGTCAGGTGTGGCAGACAAATCGAAGCAGTCTGGCGTTGTGCCACAAGATCCGCATAATCACACGCCATGCAAACCAGAGAGCAGCGCCATGCCCAACCCCGATTGATCGCAGTGATGGGTGCTGAATGCACGGGTAAAACCACGCTGGCGCAAGCGCTGGCCAAGCAGTTGGGTGGCTTGTGGGTGCCTGAATACCTGCGCGAATTTTGCCTTCATCACGCGCGTACCCCGCTGGCCCATGAGCAGCGCCAGATTGTCCTGAAGCAGCTTCGGAGCCAGCGTGCGACGCTGGCTCAGGCCCGAACGCAGCGCCTAGGCTGGGTGGTTTGCGACACCACGGCGCTGCAAACCGCCTGCTACAGTGACTATTACTTTTCCCGGACCGATCTGTACCCATCCGCGCAGCGCCTGCACCAGCGTTATGCGCTGACCCTTTTGCTGGCGCCCGATCTGCCGTGGCAAGCTGATGGCTTGCAGCGCGACGGCCAGGAGGCGCAACACGCAGTGCATGCCTTGTTGGGTGCTGCGCTGCGACAAGGCGGGCACCCGAGTGTGCTGATGGGTGGATCGGGTGCGCTGCGGCTGGCCGCCGCGCTGGAAGCGATCAGGTCGTCATCTGACCTACAATGAACACCTCACCGGGGGTGTCTGCCGTAAGGCGGGCTGAGAAATACCCCACTCACCTGATCTGGATCATGCCAGCGTAGGGAGCGTGAGGGACACCACTTTGTGCTGCTTTGCCAGCCCCAAGCCTCCCCAGCGCCCTCATTGCTGGCGCTTTGAGAGGCTCTTTATGCACCGTCGTTTCATTGTTCTTGGCGTCAGCACCCTGGCAGCCCTGGCGTTTTCGGGTCTGACACATGCCGCAACCGAGTTGCGTGTCATGGTGCACGGCTCCTTTGCGCTGTCCAAACCGCTGTTGGCGCAGTTCGAGTCACAAAACAGCGTCAAACTGGTCATCCTCAAAGGAGGCGACGCAGGTGAAATGCTCAACAAGCTGATCCTGACGCGCGCCCAACCCGTGGCGGATGTGGTCTATGGCATTGACAACACCCTGGTGGCCAAGGCCCAGGCCGCTGGTGTGCTCGATAAGGAAGCGCTGGCCGTACAGGATGGCCCCGATCTGTCGCTTGGGCCAACACTTGCCGCGGTCGACTATGGTTACGTCACGATCAATGTGGACCGCGCAGCGCTGGCGAAAAGTGGATTGCCTTTGCCCGGGTCACTGGCCGATCTGGCGTTGCCAGCGTTCAAGTCTCAGCTGGTGATGCCCAACCCGGCCACTTCGAGCACAGGTTATGCGTTTTTGCTCGCCACGATTGCGGGTTTGGGTGAGGAACCCGCGTTTGCGTGGTGGGCGCAGATGCGTGCCAACGGTCTGAAAGTGGTCAAAGGCTGGAGTGAAGCCTATTACACAGAGTTCAGCTTGAACAAGGGGCGTTTCCCCCTGGTTGTCAGTTATGCCACCAGCCCGGCAGCCGAGGTGTTCTACAGCAAGCAAAAAATCAGCACCTCGCCGACGGCCAGCCTGAATCTGCCCGGCGGCGTGTTCCGCCAGGTGGAAGGTGTGGCATTGGTCAAGGGTGGTGCTCAGCGCGCGTCAGCGCTGAAATTTGTCGACTTCATGCGTTCTGCCGCGGTACAGGAGGCCCTGCAGACCGAGATGTGGATGTATCCAGCAATCGGTGGCACGCCACGCGCCGAGGTTCTGCGGCAGCATGCCACCGAGCCGACACAATTCGAGCGCCTGCCTGCGCAGCTCATTGCTGACAAAGGTGCGCAATGGGTCGCCCGCTGGACCCAGGTGGTGCTGAAGTAAGCATGAAATGGTCAGCACTTGACGGCCTCACCGGTGGCTGAATTCAACTTGAATTCAGCTGTGAGTTCTTGTGTGGCAGGCGAAATGAAACATTCACCTCGCTTCGATTGGCATGCCTGGCTGCTCGGCCTGTTGCCAGCGACCATGCTGGGTGCGTTGCTGCTGGCACCCCTGGCGGCCTTGGTGTGGCATGGCGTGGCGGGCGACATGTCGGCAACCAGTGGATCCACCACCGCCCTGTCACTGTGGCATCCCTGGCAGGATGATTATTTGCGCTGGCGTGTGGGGTGGTCACTGGCACAGGCCGCCGTGACCTGTGTGATGGCTTTGCTGCTTGGAGTGCCGCTGGCCTGGGTCTTGGCACGGTTTGATTTTGCCGGACGATCGTTGGTGCTGCGCCTGCTGATGCTGCCGTTTGTGGTGCCAACCCTGGTCGCTGCACTGGGTGTGTTGGCGCTTTGGGGGCCACACGGAGTGATCAGCGAGCCCCTGGGCCTGGACTTGCAGGAGACGCCCTGGTTGCTGTTGTATGGCAATCTGTTTTTTAACCTGTGCCTGGTGGTGCGCGCGGGGGTCGACGCGCTGGGCCAGGTTGACGCACGCCAGCTGGCGGCGGCGCGATCACTTGGGGCCACACCATGGCGTGCCTTCTGGCGACTGGAATTGCCAGCCATTACGCCATGGCTGGCATCGGCACTGTGCCTGGTTTTTTTGTATTGTTTTGCCGGATTCGGGCTGGCGCTGGTCTTGGGGGGGCAACGGTTCGCTACTGTCGAGGTCGAAATCTACACCCTGGTGGCCTACGAACTGCAGCTTGGCCAGGCCAGCGTGCTGGCTCTGTGGATGTTGCTGCTCACCGGCGCTGTGGCACTGACCTATGCCGCATTGGAGCGAGGTCTTGCCGCGCCGTCACGGGTGAACCCGGTGGCGCGTACCCGGCCTGAAACGCCACTGCAACGGCTGGCGCTGACATTGGCGCTGGCGCTGCTGGTGTTGGTCTGTCTGGCACCGATCGTGGCCATCGTCTGGCGTGCGCTGGCGTTGGGGTGGGCCAGCTGGCTGCAGGTTTTTGATGACGAGGTGATGGCCGCTTTATGGAATACGCTGCGCTTCTCAACAATCGCTTTGTTGTTGGCAACGGCACTTGGGCTGGCCCATGCACTGGCCACACGGGCCTCTGTGGTGTGGCGGGCAGCGGCTTTTTTGCCGTTTGTGGTGTCGCCTGTGACCGTTGCGTTTGGTTTGTTGCTGCTGTATCCGCGCTGGACTGCGAGTTTGCCGCTGCTCCTGCTGGCTTACACCGTGTTGGCGTACCCGTTTGTTGCCAAGTCTGTCGCCGCCGGACTTGACAGCATGCCGAGCCATTTGAACCAGGCAGCACGTACATTGGGTGCCAGTCCGTGGCGCTGTTTTTGGCGGGTCAGCCTGCCCTTGTTACAACCTGCGCTGCGTCGCGGCATGGCGTTTGCGGCGGCGACGGCGCTTGGCGAATTTGC
>JAGOUM010000050.1 GCA_018061265.1 Rhodoferax sp.
TTGGTGTCTCAGCCAATGATCAACTGGCAGTCAGCACCGGACTGACCTGCGATCGGGGCATCATCGTCGATGCCTGCGGAAGAACCAGTGATCCACAAATCATGGCGGCCGGGGATTGCACCGCACGCAGGCTACCTGATGGCAACTTGTTGCGACTTGAATCTGTCCAGAATGCAACGGAACAGGGCAAATCGGCCGCCGCTGCTCTTCTCGGAGTTGATCGACCATTTACCGCGACCCCGTGGTTCTGGAGCGACCAATACGACAAAAAACTCCAGATGGCCGGTCTGTCCTCAGGGGCCAACGCCTGGGCTGTCCGCGGGGAAATGCGTGGCAGCAGCTTCAGCGTGTACCACTTCAAGACCGAGCGCCTGATTGCTGTGGACAGCGTCAACGCCAGTAAGGATCACCTGCAGGCCCGAAAGCTGATCGACAACGGTGTTTCTCCTACGATGCAGCAAGTCGAGGATGTTCATTTCGACCTGGGCAGTCTGCTGACACCATCCAGGTAGCGCCTTTGGCGCCCGATCACTCCCACTCAATAGTCAATAACCACCATAAGTCATTGATCCCATTGGGTTATATGTTTGCCGAAATGAACAGTGCCATGATTAATACCACGATGGGCCTACTTTCCGGCAATTGGCTGTCACAGCCCAATCTAAAAAGCCCCGAAGCTCAAAATGCTCCAGGGCTATGCAAACACACCAGTCTCGGTGAGGATGATTGGATTTTAGCGTGTCAATACCTTGCCATGATCAATCCGTCCCAGCCACATCCCAGGCCTTATCAGCCTCAAAAGCCGTGACCACATCCGCCTGATCTTGGTCTTGCCGTTTGTGCATGATGGCCAGCTCTACCGCGTGGATCGAGCGCAGCACCGCCAACTGGTCAGCAAGGGTGTGGGCGGTGCAGCGTTTGTTAGCCTCGGGGGTGATCTTGCTCATTGGCGCGCGTCCTCTATGTCCAGTATTTGATCAAGCTGGCTACTCAGCTCGGCGTATCGCGCGCGGCAGGTGGCGATGGCGCTGGCGGTGTCGCGCTCAGTCGCAAACCGGATGCCTGCACCGGCGGCAGTGGCTGGGGCCTGATCCGCAGGTTCGGGGGCAGCGGCTGGCATGGGCTGATGACCGATGGCGTTGAGCAGGCCGACAGTGCCAGCGTCAAGGCACTCACGGCCAGACAATAAAGCGATTTGTTCACGGGCGGTCCCCAGTTGGTTGTTGAGCCGTGCCAGCGTGGCCACATGAGTTGTGCTGGCGGTGTCTATCGCCCGCACCTGGCGCTTGGCATCACCCTCGCGGGCGGTTTGTGCAGCCAGTGTGGCGCGGGCCTGCACGCCTATCTGCCACTTGATGCCGGTTGCCCCACCAGCCGCGAACACGGCAGCAGCAAGGGCAATGATCAGCGCGGGGCTCATGACCGCCCCCAGTGCAGGCAAACCTCTTGCGTGGTGTCGCGCCTGGCCACCAAGCCGTTGAGCGTGACAAGCTGGCCGGCCACCCTGCCCTTTACCCACTTGGCCAACTCTGCGCAGCCGCCGTCTAAATCGCCGCGGTTAAATTTGGCGCGCAATGTGCTGTTGTGTGTGGCCGGGTTGTCGCCGGTGTTGTACAGCCAGTCCAGCAGCGCCGCCTGAATCCATGGGTTGTAAGTGCCGTAAGCCGGGAAAAGTCGCCTGGCTGCGACCTCGGCCACGGCATAGTGCTTGCGCTCCAGCACCTCGCACTCGGACCTGGTGTACAGCTTGCCCTTGATCACGTCCGCACCCGTCACACCCCGGCACACGGTGGGTATGCCAACGGGGTCGATGTACACCCGGTACAGCACCGAGCCGTCAGCCTGGCGCACTGTAGGGCCGTCACCCTCGTACCAGGCACCAATGGCCATCGCAATGCCGATGGCGCCAGAACCAGCGGCCGCAAGCAGCTTTTTCTTCAGCGCATCGTTCATTTTGTCGATGGCCACAGGTTATGCCAGGCGGCTGCCAGCGATCCGATAAAGACGGTGATGTACGTCAGCGGCTTTACCAGCTTGCCGATCTTTTCGATGACGGCAAAAGCCCCCTCAAGGTTTTGGAAGGCTGTCACCATCGACTTTGTGGATGCGTCAATGCTGCTGGTCAGGGCGGTGTTTTCGTCAATCTTTGCCACCATGAGCGCCTGATTGGCTTCAATCCTGTCCATGCGGATCGCGTCGTCATCCAGGCGCTGCTCTACCGTCTTGATTTCTTCGCAGCCGCCTGTGCAGTCGCCTGGGGGGTGGTTGATGGCGTGGTTAGTCATTTACGATCCACTTAAACAGCAAGCTGTTCGTTTATAAACTTGCCCATCATTGCCCCAAGTCGCTCAGCGGCATACTGCTTCGGATGCAATAAATCGGTGCTTTCGTAGTAGTTCAAAAATGTTTTGTCGTTGCATCCAGAAACACTGAACAAATCAAGACACGCAATCCCTTTTAATCTACACGCTGAAACAATCGCATTGCTAATTGCTGGCATAGTTAGACCATATTGCCCTGGTGCATCGCCATGCGGGTAACCTGTGACGTAAGGATTGGGCTCTGAGCTAAATGGTCCGCGTTGCAGCGGTGTAAAAAAAACAATTCTTACCGTTGACTTGGCAGTCAGAATCTTGTCAATTACGTTGTAAATAGAACCATATAGTGTCGTCGCATCTTTCGTATCAGCGGAATTTCCAAGGGTTACGTTTCCATGACCATAATCATTTGTTCCAGCCCAAACCGTCACAACATCCACGTCTGTCAGCAATTCAGGAGTTAATGCGTCGGCTACAGTACGCATGACCTGGCCGTTTACGCCAAGAGTCCTGTTGCTTAAAAGATAGTCGATTCCGGTTGCTTCACATAACTTGCCAAAATAGAGAGCCTGAATCGTGATGGAGTCCCCGAGAAAAGCAGCGCGTTTGCCAAGAAATGGTTTTAAATAACTTCTCACTTCGCGATCTTTGAAGCGTGATGAGCTTTCATCTGAGCTATAGCCGTACAGCTCAAACGGTGCATATCCGATAGACACCATCAAAGTTCTAAATGCATCAGCAGCGGCTTCTTCAGTGGTTCCCGTGGTCTTTGATGTTCTGATATATCTTGCACCACCTGGAGGCGTGAATGTTTTTATTCCAGTTTCAGAATCAATGTTCACCGTAACTGTTTGATTTATGAATACTTTGTTTTCATCATAATACGCGGTAAATTCAATATAATGATTTAGTTCTCTATTCAAGCCCATGCTTATAAAGTTCACTACATTTGGTGTTACTGAAATATAGTTTGTAGTAACCCAGTTTGCGCCAGAAGCATTTAAACCGCCTGTTGACGTGTTTACACTATACCCCCATTGCCAGTCAATGTGTTGATATGTGTTATTTCCTATCTTTAGAAATTCAGTCTGTTGCTCATTCAACCCTTCAAGAGCAGGTAGTGATGTTAATTTATCTAAAGCAGGCTTCAAAAACTCTAGGCTTGCAAATAATGGATATTCTCCTGTATATGTCGGGTCGATAATGTATCCAGCATCATAATATTTTGTTGGCATCGTATATTTTGTAAGTTGCCATTTTAATGACGGATCAATCATTAAACCAATCAATGCACTTAACGATAAGTAATAATTTCCAGAAGGAATAGTAATGGTGCCGTTTATAGGCGTTACAACTGTTATTGGGTTATCTTCCAATGACGGCGCAACCGCGAACGAGTAAACAGAAGATGTGTTTGCAATTGGCACATCACCAACTGTGAAATAATAAACATCGCCTGGAAGAACTGGAATGCGTAACGAACTTCCGTAAGCAGCATTTGTTCCGTAGTAGTTATTCGCTTGATTTATTTTCCCTGCAAGCACAGTTCTATAGTTAAAAAGATTAGGGCTTGGTTTGAAACTTTTAATTCCAAGCGAAACTAGCGTTGCACTAGGATACTTTTTTTGCTCAACCGCAGATCCGCTGCTATTGAGATACAAAATCAAGTAATCATCTAGGTTTGATGACAGAGCGCTGAAATACTGCCCGTTCCCAGTTGCCGACAAGCCAGCCGCAGCGGTGGCATAAACCCCGGCGTTCAGAAATTCAGCCGATAGCCCCGCGATGGTTTTTTTGCTGTGTCCCAGGCGGTCGGTGACGGTCAATGCGGTGCTGGTGGCGATGGCTGCCAGGTGGTCCACATCGGTCTTGGCGTTGTTGAGGTCGGTGATGGTGATGGCTGCCATGGGTTTCCTTGCTTCAGTTTGTGTTTGATCAGCTCACGGTGAAGCTGTACGAGACGCCATCTACGGTGACGCTTCCGCTGTGGCTGTGGCTGTTGGTGGGGGCGTAACTGGCGGATGCCGCTGACGTTGCATAGGTAGCTGCCCCGGCGAGGTGTGCTGATGATGCGAAATTGACTGACAAGTCACCGGCGGCAACCCCCCCGAGTTTTTGCGCGTTACCCGCCGTCAGGTTGATGGCCGTACCACTGGCGTTGGTCGCCACCAGGGCGCTTGGGGTGCCCAAGTCCGGGGTTGTCAAGGCGGGTGAATTGGAAAACACCAGATTCCCGGAACCAGTGGCCCCGGTAGACGTAACCCCTTCGATGGTCAGATGACCCGCCAGCGCTGAACCCGTGATGGCCATGCGCAGCGCCATAACACCGCCCACGTACAGATCAAGCACGTTGGCGGCTGACTCGACCAGGTAGGTGTCGCTGCCGTTGTCCAGGTAAAACCGCTTTTCTGGTGCGATGGCCACATGGCCCGAATCGTTTACCCGCAGGCGCTCTACCCCGCCAGTGCAAATCCCGACGGTGTTGGGCAGCGGGAAATAAAGGCCGGTGTCTGGGTCGCCCCTGGTGGTGATGGACGGAAGCGCAGAAGTTCCAGCCGGGAATGCCGTGGCCGCGTAAAAGCTGTAATTAGTGCAGCGCACCACCCCGCCCGCGAAGCCCCTGAATACGGCCACGTCACCCGCCACGGTCACGATGTTTGCCGCACCTGGCAGCACCAGATTGAAGTCGTTGTGGGTAATCGTGAGCGCGCCGGTAAAGCGCACGGTGCGGGTCTGCCCCACCCGCAGGCTGATGGCGGTAATGGTGGTGGAGCCGGACACATCCACCATGGCATCCATGGATGCGCTCAGGTCCAGCGCGGAGGCGCTGGCCATGGAGGAGTTTCCACCGTCGCCCTCGACGCGCACAACCCGCCCGGTGTAGTCCTTGGTGTACAAGGATCCGTCGGCTACGTTGACGGCCAGCGCGCCGGTGGATAGCTCCCCTGCTGTGTTGGGCACATTGCCCGCGATGGAGCTGTGGGTGATGGGAACGGGCGCGATGTAGGTCATATCAGTTGATCACCGAGGCTTTGGCTGGAACTGACAGCACATCGGCTGAGTAGTAGTCGGCTGAGTAATTGATGGCTTTGATGGCGGCATACTGTTTGTCGGTGATGTCGATCTCTTGCACCAGATAGGATTGCGCGGCGCGGGCGCTGTCGTTTCCAAATGAAAAGATGGTACGGACACCCGCCGCGCCGTAGCTGGTGACGATGGACTCGGTGGGGTAACCTGCCAGCACCACTTGATACGGGTCGCTCCCGGCGGTGCAGGCGATGCTTTGCAGGCTGCCATCGCGGCGCATCAGGATGATGCTGTGGGAGCCCCCGGTAAATTCAACCGGCTGGCTCAGGGTCAGGGTCAGACCGCTCTGCCCCACCACTTCGCCGTCAAAACTCTTGAACCGGGTGTTGTCCACCACGTCGATGCGGGCATTGGGCAGCAGGCTGCGGGCATCGAGCGTGGTGGTGGTGTCCAGGCTGATGCGCTGGCCACGCAGTTTGGCGTATTCGCGGTTGGCGCGATACCATGCCTGGGTGTAGTTGCGAATGCCTGCGATCTCAAACTTTTTGACCTTGGTGGCGCTGCCATCAAGCGGCAAATTGATGCTCTCGCTGGTGTTTGTGTCGGGGTCTACAAAAACGAACTCAACACCGTCGTAGTCCGCATCGCTGGCAAACCGGCGGGTGATGGACTCGCTGTTGGGTTTTTTGTTGCGGTGGGTGAACAGGGCTGCGCTGGAAGTTTGCAGCTTGTCAAGAGCTAACCTGATCTTTCCGTTCTGCCGATAAGCAACGCAAAATCCAGCGTTGCTGATCATGATCAAGGCTTCTTCATAGCTTGTGTTGTCGCTATCGAATGTGTAATTGAACTGGCCCATGGATGGGCCTCCAGTGAATGCCCCCCATGCATCCAGCTCTTGCTGAACGGCCCAGATTTGAGCAACGTCAACTTCAGATAGGCTGCGGGCGCCAATCTTGGGGTCTTGCGACACGGCGGCGATGATGTCCACGAGTTTGCTGGTGGGGTGGATGGAGCCCGAGGCCATACGACCGGTAGCGTCAAACGAGCCCGACCAGACCGAGCCGTTAAATGTGGGCAGGTGGCGCGAGGCAATACAGTTGAGCTGGCGGGTTTTGACCGATGTGGCGCGTGCCGTGGCCTGGGTGACGGTGTGGATGGTGGTCTTGTTGCCAAACTCCAATTTGGTCACCGGGCTGACGCTGTACAGGTCGGCCCACTTGATTTCATCCGCCACGGTGCCGTTGGCCCCAAAGGGGTAGTTGCTGTTGCGGCGCATACAGACCCGGGCCGGGCCGACCCAGGCGGTGGTGTGTTCGATGGTGATGGCGCGTTCGTCTGATACCGAGCCGCTGATGGTGTTGTGGATTTCTTGAAAGATGGACAGCGGGGCCAGGGTGGTTGGGTTGAGTTTTTCGATGATCACGTCATAGCCGATGGTCTGGCTGGTCTTGCTGCCGCCCTGGTCAAAGAATATGCCGTTGGGGGCCACCAGGTTGATCCAGATCTGGGTGCGGTCCAGGTCGGGCAGCGTGACCCAGGCGGTGTATTCGGTGGCGCTGGTGTTGATGACGGCGCAAGTGATGTTTTTGGCGATGGAGGTCCAGGCGCTGGTACTGGCTGGGGTGAGGCGAACCCAGCCGTCATCAACCGTCAAGATGGTGTAGCTTCCGGAGTAGTTGCGCACCACCGACACGGTGACTGCCGTTGCAATCTCGTTGACCATGGACCCACCGGAGAGCGTAACCACGTAGTCATTGGTCTTGGTGGCGATGGTGAATGTGCCGTTGTTGCTGCTGCTGTAAAAGCCCGACAGCGTGAGGGTGTCGCCCACGGTTACAGTATCAAACACGCCATAACCGCTGACATCGGTGAGCTGGCGTGTGGCCCCTACCACGGTGATGGCGGCGGTATTGATGGGCGTGCCGTCGTAGTCGATGCCGGTGCTGATGACCTGGCCGGTGGGCGGCATGGTGACGACCAGGGTGTCGCCCACATCACACACGCTGTTGAAATTGGGGTTTTTAGCAACCTGGGTGATGGTGCCACCGGACACGTCCGGGGTGAAGGTGTAGACCCCGCTGGCGGGCAGGTTGATCTGGTTGGGGGCTTTGAGGGTGATGCCGTCTACCTCGATGGCGCGGCTGGCGGTGATGATCTTGTCGGTAATGGCGCTGCCCACAGAGACATAGGGTGTGCCGTAATTGGGCGATGTGAAGGGGGAATACACAGCGGCGCGGGCACCGTCGATGTCGGCAATCAGTGTGTCGCCGTCTTTGATGTCGTTCAAGAAGTGGTAGCCCCTACCCACGCAGTAATAACCGTACTCGTATTTTTTGTGGTTGATGTACTTGTTGTACGTTGGCATCATCAGGCTGGGGATGCTTTTGACGGTGCCGTAAATGTCCTCGACCCGCTCCAACATGCGCACCTTGTTCTCGCGGGCGCTCAGGGCGTTGTTGGGGCTGGCCTGGGTGCGGTTGACGTTTCCTGGCATTTCCGGCTTGGGCATGAGCACCAGCATGGCCACGGATGCGACCACGGCAATGATCAGCCAGGTGATGGGGTCAAACCCGGCGGGGCTTTGCAGCACGGTATAGGCCGGGGCATCGCCGCGCAACATGGCGGCGAGGTCGGTGGTGATCTCCGTCTCGGCGCTGGGCTCACCGGCAAAGACCTGCACCCGCACATCGGGCGACGGGCCGTAGTGGTCCAGCAGCCATTCGACCAGGCTGGAGGCTTCAAAGTGTTGGGGAGCTGCACCGGCAAATGGGTGGGCGTAGAGGGTGATTTTCATGGTTGTGCCCAAAATTCAATAAGCGCCCATTGGTCACGGATGACGCTGATGGGCTCAAACAGGGTGATGCCGGGCAAGGCGTGCAGCACGCTGCCCTGGTAGTACACGCCGCAGTGGTGGATGCCGATGCGGGTGTTTTTGCCCAGCAGGACGATGCAGTAATCTGCCGGATCAGCCACGCACTTGAAGCCGTTGGCGTTGTGGTGCACCGCCAGGCGGAATGCGTCGGCCATAGCGCGCACGGTGCGCTCTTTGGGCTCGTAGCCCACATGCAGGGCTTTGCGCTCGCAGGCGTAGAGGTCGGCCACCAGGTCCCAGCAAGGCTGAGCGCTGTATTGGCGGGCTTGGTAGGTGCTGATGTCCATCACAGAAACCCTCGCAGCATGGGGATGTCTCTGGGGCTGTACAGCTCACCGGTGCGGGTGATGTTGAGCCGGGGCGACACGGCGCTGATGCTGGCTGCGCCTTTGGCGTAGCTGATGCTCTCGACTTGGAGCGTGCCTTCTGTCACGGCGGTGCTCAGGTTGTCGCTCAGGTATTCGCGGATCACGATCACGATTTTTTCCGTGGTGTTGATGGGGATGCGGTCCATTTCCGCGCGGAAGGTGTCTTCGATGTCCACCAGGCCGATGCGGATGTCGAACTTTTGATCCAGGTGGCCCGGGCTGCCCGCCATGGCGATGTCGATGTTTGCGGGCTGCATGGTTTGGCCGCCTGCGGTGCCGACATAGGGCTCGCGCCACAAGCGCCAGGTTTTGCTCATGGCGCTGTGGCTGAGTTGCAGCGTGGCGATGACGTATTTGGTCTGGGGCGCGCTGGCAAAAAAGGTCTTGAGCGCGGCGGCTTGGTCAAGACTCATACGGATTGCAGCGCGAGGCTGTCGAAGTTGGCCAACACGGATAGGCGGCGCAGCAGGTAGGCGGTTCCGTAGGGTGACCCGATCACGTTCGTCCCGGTGAAGTTACCTTCGGTGATAACCCGCACCGTGGTTGTTCCGGTCGTGGACAGAACGATGCTCATTTGGTCACCGCCAGGGATAGGGCGAAGCTGCCAAAAATGACACGATCCACCTGCCCGTTGGGGTGGTACACCAGGAGGTCATACACGCCAACCTGGGTGGTCAGCAACGAGGTGCTTGCCGCATCCACATGAAGCTCGATAACCCCGGTTGCGCCTGCCAGTGAGATTCTCCCGTTTTCGGTGGACAGCTCAAGCAGGAGCGGAGCCCCGGTGGCCTGGCGCATGTGCATCTTGGCGGTGCAGCCGGTCAGGTCTATCGGGGCCGCCTGATCGTCCAGCCACTCAAAGCTGAGAATCCAGGTTGCGCCCTGCTGAAGGCTCATGTTTAGCTGTGTGGATTGGCTCATTTTTTTGGCTCAGAAGTTGATGACTAGGCTGTCCACGTTGGCAAACTGGTTGATGCGTGCCAGCAGGTAACTGGCCTCGCGCCCATAGAAGTTGTGGGTTTCGATCAATATCTGGGCATCAGCCAGGGTCAAGTCGTATGCCTTTGGCTCGGCCTCGACAACGAAGGAAACCGATGTCCAGTCACCCCCGGAACGAGTGGCGCTGTAGCTTCCGGGAACGATGTTGGCGCTGTGGTCTTGTGACCCGAACCCGCTATCGAGCCGCATGGTGAAGGTGTAAGCGCCCTTTTTGATCAGGCGGTGGTACCAGACCGACCAGATGGCAAACTTGGCCGCATCAAGGATCAGGGTGCAGTCAAAGCGCTGCAGGCCACGGTCCCAGTCCAGGGCGTAGGCTGAAACGCCTCCTGGAACGTCGTCGCGCAGCACACCGTCTGGACCTATCAGCATGTGGCCATTGACCACGGGCAACATCCCAGGGGGGAAAGTGCCGGCACTGAGGCCATAGGCGGCCACAGCGGAGTCGCTGAGCGAATAAGTCTTTGATTCCGACTCGACTACGAATGAGACAACCACCCAGTCGCCCCCGGCGCGCGTGGCGCTGTAGGTTCCGGGCACGATGTTGCAGGCGTGGGTTTGTTGCCCGAAACCACTGTCAAGCTGCATATCAAAGGTGATCGCGCCCTTTTTTATGATGTGGAGGAAAAAGGCCACCCAGGCGCTGAACTGCCCCTTGTTGAGCACCATGGATATGGCGAACTGTTGCAACCCACGGTCATAGTCCAGCGTATAGCGCGGGGGCCCACCGGCCACATCGGTACGCATCACGCCACCAGGCCCGCCAAACGAATAAGCGGACTCGGTGTAGTCCATGAACGATGGGAAGACTGGATTTGACATCACCGGCTCCGTGGAAGTCTGAAGTTGCGGCCCATGGCGCGGCTGGTGCTGCTATTGGGGTCACTCATGGCTGCGTTGACTGCGGCGATGGCATCGTGGATATAAATCGACCTGTCCCCGTTGGGCTTGGTTTCCTGCGTGACCTGGCCGATAGGGTTGCGCCCGTTGTTGATGATGGTGATTGCCCCGCTGCTCATGCGGTCGGCGGCGGTTACCCGGCCCGACTGCGTGGGCATCATGTACTGACTGCCATTGGCGGCGGTGAACATCTCGGGCGCGCCTTTTTCATTGACGCGGTAGAGGTTTCCACTGTTGGCTGGGCCACCGTATTGACGGGCTCCTGCAAGCGGAGCGGTTGCAATGGCTGGAGCACCTAGCGCACCAGCAATGGCGGCGGCTGATGCGGCGGCGGCCGGTGCAAGTCCGGGACCAACGACAGGAATGGCGGCGGTGGCGGCGAATGCATTCATTGCGGCCATGGCGCTCATTCCAGTGACTTGGGCGGCGACAGTGGCGGTATAGACTGCCCCATTAGCCACCTTTCGCGCAGCGTCGGCAGCAGCTAGCGTGTCACCCAGGAGCGCGTTCTTGATCTGCTGGATGCCTATTTGCACCAGTGCGCTGACAGCCTCATTCAGCACCACATTGGCTAAGCCCTTCATTGCATCTTGCGCCGTCAGAGTACCGTTCAACAGACCCATGATTGACGATGTGGCGCTACTCGATAGAGCGTTCAAAGAGTCAATCAGAAACGCCTGAGCTTCGCCTTGTGAGCGGAATGTTTGTTCGGCCAACGCGGTACGCTGAAGCTGGTAGGTGCTCTCGATTTGCGCCCGGGTGGCCTGTCCTTGCGCGGTGGCATCAACACCGGCCTGCGCCATCAGTTGCTCGTACTGCGTGACCAAAGCCAATTTGGCCTCGTATTCTTGGCGTAGCGCGTCAACCGGGTTGACGGCCATGGTCAGGGCTGCGCCGTACTGAATAGCGCGATCTTTAATGGCCTGCTCTTTGGCGTATCTATCACTCAACTCAGCCAGCGACTTCTCTGTTTCGCTGGCCATCAGGTCTTGCCGGTCTTTGGCCGCGCCCTTGGCAATGGAGCGCATGGCTTCCTCGTGCTCTTGCGCGCTGATTTTCTTGCTTTTCAGCAACTCGCCCGCCTTGCGCACGGCTTCCGCCTCGACCACAGCAATAGCCTCCCAGCCGTCTACAGTCTGTCTTTTTAGGTCGGCAAGATACTTTGCTGAATCGAACGCTGCGCCTTTTTTCTTGCCGTCACTCGCACCTGCCGGGGCGGTGATCTTCCCCTTGTTCAGGCTGGGCGTAAATCCGCGATCCTCTATTTTCTTTTGATCCCAAGCAGCACGCATGGCGGTGCCCATGGTTTGCGCCCGTCCGAGCGTCTTTTTGTCGGCTTCATCCAGCGCGGCGCGGCGGGCCTCTGAGTCCGCTTCCATGGCATCGCCAATGGCTTTTGCCCCGGCAAAGTCGCCACGCATCACAGCGCCGATTTGCGCGCCAATACCGCCTATTTCAGCGCCTGTACTTTTGAGCACATAGGCCACGTTTCTCCCGAGCGTGCTGATCGTCTGCCATACGACATCGGCGGCATCTATCATGTAAGACATGGCGATTCTTGATTCGTCTGCCCACTGCTTGATGATGGCGTTTTTACTCAGTTCGCCCGACTTTCCTCCAACCATGCTCAGTTGACGCGCAAGTTCATCCAGCGCCTCGCCTGTGCCTTTTACTACACCGGTCAACGTCGTGCTTGTGCCCGCCAGTTCATCAATCTGAGCATTCGCCCGGGAGGCAGCATCCAGCGCGACATCCATTGCAGCCGCTATGGTCTGCGGGAACTTTTGGAAGTCGGCATCAATGCTTTCGGCGGCTTTACTCAGGGCGTTTGCCACAACGTCCGATGTCAGTTTTCCCTCTTCGCCCAGCTTCTTGAGTGCGCCAACCGGAACTCCGATTCCTTCTGCCAGCTTGCGCATCAAATAGGGCGCGCTTTCCATCATCGAACGCAGCTCGTCGCCTTGCAGCTTCCCAGATCCCATAGCCTGGCCAAACTGAACCATGGCCGTTTTTGCTTCCACTGCATTTGCGCCAGATACGCGGATGGCCTTACTCAGTGTTTCGGTGACACGAAGCGTATCCTCTTGAGTACCGCCCATTTGCAGCAGAGCCTGATTCAGACGCGTGAACACTTCGGCATTGGCTGCAACACTGGTGCTGGTGCGGCGGCTGATCGCCTCAAGCTCTGCCATGGCGGCGGCTCCGGCCTGAATGCTTCCTGCTGCCACCTCGACTTTCACCCCGAGTAGACGCATGTCGTCGGCCATTTGTGCGGACTTGAGCACGGCCATGGCGACAGCTAGCACCTTGATAGCTGATGCCACACCAGACAGCTTTGCAGAAAACCCGTCCAGACTTGATGATGTCTTGTCAAGTTCGGCTTTTACCTTGCGCTGGCCAGCAATCATTTGCCCCGTCTCTAACGTGACCTCATACGCAATAGCGCCAACTATTTGGGTCATACGTAGCATCCTTTATCCGTGCAAAATTTAAAGGAATTGCAGCCATGGATATATCTCAAGAGTCGCTCAAAGAGTATTGCCACTATGAACCTGAAACCGGGATATTTACCAGAATTAAGGCTATGAATTGGCGGCACAAAGGCAACGTCGGTAAGCCATGTGGGTGCTTGAATAAGGCTACGGGATATGTTGAGTTTCATGTTGGCGGCGCTTTGCGCTACGGCCATAGACTTGCGTGGATTTATATGCACGGATGCATTCCAGAAGGCGCTCGCATAGACCATAAAGACACGAACCGCGCCAACAACAAGATCGGTAATCTTCGCTTGTCCACCCACTCCGAAAATCTGCGTAACTGCAAAGTAAGAATTGACAACAGAAGTGGCGTTAAAGGAGTTGGATTTGATGCAAGTCGAGGAAAGTGGACCGCACATGTCTGCACGAGAAAACTTGGACGGTTCGATACTCTGTTCGACGCTGTGTGCGCTAGAAAATCCGCTGCGCTCGCCGTTTTTGGTGAGTTTGCAAGGGAATAGGCCTACTTGTTGCGACATACGCCACCTTTGATCTTGGCCATGAAGGATTTGTAAGCGCCACGGCCCGGCATTTCCTTGGCCTTGCTGTCTGGGAACTTCATTTCAAACATGATCTGGAACTCGGTCATGCTCAGGTTTTCAGCGTCCGCGCGGGATAGCCCCAGATGCACGCAGGCGGCGGCGATGTACTCGGCGGCGTTGAAGCTGTCGGAGTAGTCACCCGTCTTGGTGCCCGGTTTGGCTTTGCCGACGATGCCGTGTTGCATCAGGTGGCGGGCGATGGTGATTTGCTCGGCTGGCGGCATGGTCCCCGGGTGATGCCCTGTTTCGTGATCCCACCCTATAAGCGGAAGCGGGTCGTCCTGTTCGCACAGGCAGGCCAGAACATAGGTTGCGTCAATAGCGGCGCGCGGGCCGTGCAAACCTGCGTACAGGCTGACTATCTCCTTTGGGCTACCCAGGGAGGCGATGCGGCTGAACGATGGCGCGAAGGTGTACTCCGTGCCATCCCCTGCGGTTGCCCGCACGTAGCCGCACTCGACCAGCATTTAGGCCACGCCGTCGGCGTAAGTCACCTTGCCCTGGGCGGATGCCTCGATGCTCCAGGTTTGCACGTCGGCCTCGGGGCTGTCGTCGCTCCAGCTGGTCATCAGGAAAAAGCCGGTGAAACTCTCGCCGGATTCGTATTCCAGCTTGAACCATGCCTCGGGCTGGCCTGCGGTGGTCACGGCCGGATTGAAGAACTGGTCTTTCAGGCCGCGCTGGTTGTAGGCCGCATCGTCATAACTCACGCCGTCGCCGCTGAAGGCCACGCCGATGCGAGTTGCAATGGCGGTCTTGGACGAATCCGGGGTGCTGTCTGCCGTGCTGTCGGCGGTGTCCCAGGTGGCTTTCATGGACTTGGTTTTCATCATGCCCAGCTCTTTCCAAACCAGCGTGCCCACGGTGGCCCCCTTGGCTGCGATGGAGAATGAGACTGCGCAGGTTTTGCCGTCGTAAGCGCTCATGGTGTGTTACCTCAATTGGTGATGGTGGTGACTGAAAACTCAAATGTGTGGCGGCCATCGTCTGCTGCCAGGTAGGCCGCTTCACTTGCTTGCATCGAAACCAGATCGCCCGATTTGGTGCGCATGGCTTCGATGATTGCGTCGGCCGCAATGCTAGGGAGGGATGCCGAATCGCCCTTCGCGCCGATCAGCAGAATAGAGAACGATGGCCTTCGCACCAATGAGGCCCCAGCCCCGCCCATGGGCCGAATGACGGCGTAACGATCTGTTTTGAGTCCATCGGTCCAGCGCCCGAACTGGATACGCCAGCCGGTCAGCATGGGGGTGATAAAAGTCTTGATCGAGTCGGATGCGCTCATGTTTTGATGGCTCCTGTTAGGACAGCGCGGATGTTGGGCTCGGCCCGCTCAAAGCCTTTTTTTAGGAACTCTTTTTCTGCCGCTGCGCGCCGGAAGGTCTGCTTGTGCTCTGGGTCGTGCACCGGCTGGGCATAGGCGGCGGTGTAGCCAGAAGTCCCGACGATGCGGCCAGCATTGGCTTCAATGCTCTTATATCGAGAGTTGATCAGGTTTGATGTGTCGCCAATCGGTGTCATGGCTGCCGCCTCGGATGCGCCCAAGATCAACGACTGCGCCATGCCGCGCGCGGCCTTTCTTTGAACATCGGCGATGAAGGCTGGCATGTGATTTGTGATGCGCGGGCGGGTCACGATGCCACCTTGTAATCATCGGCCTCGTTGCTGAATGTGTCCGCATACCGCGTCACCGAACGAACCTCAAATGCCTTGGCCGTGATGGGGTCGCCGGTGTGCGTGCCGATCAGCACCATGTCACCCTGCACGATGCTTGCGCGCTCGGTGTGGATGACCTGGCGGCTGGTGAACTCCACTCCTTGCGCATCAGTCATGCGCACAGACTCTGCGCTGTAGTCGCAGGCGAACGTGACCGGGGGGCCGAAGGTTGCCGTGCCGGTCCAGTCATTGAAGCCTGTTTTTGGCCAATGCGTTGCCGTTGATGTGTGTGACCAGGAGGATGCGGAACTCATTTGGCCATGCTACGGACGCAAAAAAAGCACCCAAGTGGTGCTTGATATGGCTCTCGGCCCTGGCTACACGGCCATGAATAGTGTGGCCGCAGAGGGGTCTGGCCCCACCAGATCGGTGACGGTGCCCGCCGAGTCCAGCACGGCCAATGCGCGGCGCAGGATGGACAGGTCTTTGTCGGTGTACTTGAACCCACGCGAAGCCCCGGACGGTGCGCCTTGGCTGGATACGCGCCTGGGTGCGCCGGATGCGGCGATGATGGACACGGCCATGCACTGAATCATGATCTGATCTGATGCGCTGTAGTCGGCCATTGCGGCCTCTGCGCTTGCTACTTTAGCTACAGCGGCGTCAATCAAAAATTCGGGAACGCCAACGCCCAAGGCTTGGTCAAGGTATTGCTTGGCCTGGGCGCTGGTGATCATTTTTTGGCTTTGGCCGGTTTGGCTTCTGGCTCTGCTGGGTTGACCACGAAAACAGGCGCTGGCAATGCCTCATCCTGCTTTTCAATCGGCGCGATGTAGTCGCGGTTGTCCACGATGGTCAACTCCACGTCGTCTCCAACCTGTGCGCACTTGCCAACCGCCCATGCGGGGATGGATGGCAAGTCCAGCACGTCACCCACCACGGCCCCGAGGGGCCACGGTGCTTTCAAATGGGTGATTTGCAGGCGCATGATCAGGATGCGGTCATGTGGACGATCTGGCTCTTGCCGTCAAAGTCCGACTTGAACTGAGGCGCGGCCATGGCCAGCACGCCAAACACGTAGTCGTCCTCTGCGTTGGCACGGGCCTTGGGGCGCGTGACCATGGGCATGGCTTGCAGGATCGTGCCCCACTCGCCGGTCCCGATGTTGGCAACACCCAGGATTTCGTTCGCCGTGCACTTGCTGGCGGGGACGATCTCGGCAATTTGCTGGATCTCTTGCAGGCGTTGCAGGATGGTCTTGGGGTAACCGGCCACGAACTCGTTGATGCTGGCGGAAAGCCAGTCGCCGTAGTTCAGGAACACCGTGACCTTACCAAAGGCGTTGTCAGCGATCAGCGCATCCAGCATGGACTTGATCGCGGCCAGCCATTGCGCACCGGTGGAGGTTGCCAGGGTCAGGCCGTGCGTGCCACTGTTGCGCTGGGGAAAGTTGCGCAGGCCGTAGATGGTGTTGCCATTGACCGAGACGGTGGACAGGCCATTGAGCACCATGTCTTCCATTTTCTCGGCCACTTTGCGCTGGTGGTTGGAGATGGTCGTGGTGTCGATGCCTGCCGGGCCTTTGCGCATCACTTCCATTTGCCGCCAGCCGAAGCGGGCATACGAGTCAAACACGGGCACCGGGGTACCTGCGTATTTGACGCTGGCCTGATCCGCCCCGCCCTCGCTGCGGCCATCCATGGACACATGGACCTCGCCGGAGTCGCTGACCTGAGGGTAAAAGTTCACCAGGTCGCCAATGCCCATGGGGGTTTGGTCGGCGGCGGCCAGGCGGTTGAACACGGCCAGCACGTCACGCTGAATGACAGCGCCACGGCTGTCGATGCGCCGCCATGCGTCCAACGGGATCGGGGATGCGTTGCCCACCAGGGATGCCTGGGCAGCGATGGCGGTTTGCGACTGGTTGAAAGCCGCGCGGGCCGCGTTGACGGCAATCTCTTGATCGGGGGTGAATTGCAGCATGGGTTACTCCTTATGCCTTGGTGTATGCGTTGGCAATCTCGACATCGGCCAGGGCACCGGCTGCGAATGCGCCCGGGGTGCCTTTGAAGAAGCCGATCACGACATTGGTGGAAGCGGCGGAGGCGGCACGGCCAGCGGCGGCAATGGTCAGCTCTTGCCCGTAGGTGTAGGTTGCAGCAGCCAATGCGACTTGGTACGTCTGGCCGGGTTCCAGCACGTAGGCCACACCGGTGTCGCCTGATGCGTAAGCGGTCAGCAGCGGGTCGGTTGCAGTGAATGAGCCTTCGCTGTAGAAGTCACGATTTCCGAGCAAGCGGACCATGGGGCCGGGCGCGGTGGCGGCGGCCAGGGTGGCAACCAACTCGGTCACAAAGGTGGCCGGGAGCAAGGCGGCCGCAACGGTCTTGCCGGAAACGGTTTTGGGTTGGCGGTCATTGGGGCCGCGGTAGATGCGAGACATTATTTATCCCCCTTGTTCAGTGCGTTGAGAGAGTAGCCAGCGAATTCGTCGGCAGGCTTGCCAGTGTTGCCCACCACCACCGGTGCGGCCTTTCCGGATGCGGCCAACTCTTTGCAGCGGGCCAGGCCCATGGCTTTGAAGTCAGCAGCGGTAAGGCTGGTATTGACTGCAAGGCTGGTGGCCAGTGTGGTTAGCTCGGCATCAGCAGCGGCATTCGCGGCCAATTCGATCTGCGCCAACTTGGAATTGGCCGCCACAAGAGCGTCCTGCGAGGGTTTTGCCTGCAAGGCGTTGTAAGCGGCCAGAAGCTGGGTGTCATCCAGTCCTGCCACGGCGATACCGGCTGTATTGAGCGCGGCAAGAATGTGAGTTTTCACATAGTCTTCCTTTTCATGGTTGGGAATCGGTTCATATTCAACTTTTCGAGTCACCTCAATTGGCTGCGACGTGAATGCTAGGGAGCCGTCAGAACCAATCGAATAGTCCTGGCTGTACAGCTTGTCGGTTTTGTAGTCGGCCCAGATGAAGTAGCGCGTGAACACCTCGCGCGGGTAGGCATCCTGGGGCAGCAAGTTGCGCAGGCCTTCGCTGATCTGGTCAAAGCTCATTTCCGAGTTGCCCAGCAGCTTGCGAATCCACCCGGTCAGTCCGTTGTACCGCTTGTCCTCGGGCGCGGTGTTGACCTCGACCGTTTCCACTTCTTCTGGCTCACCGTGGGAGTTGAGGAACATGCCGACACCTTGCGCTGGCGTACCTGCGCCGCTTTCGTTGAGCAGGATGGCCAGGTGGTCGTACTTGATCGAGGTTGCGATGCTGGTGTACTTCTTGCCCAGGCTCTCGCCGTTGGCTTTGATTTCCTCCATCATCAGGCCGGTGCTGACGTGGATCGGCTCCGCGTTGGTCCCGGCGATGGCCGCATCCAGGCGCTCGATCAGCTTTGCACCGTCCGGATGCGCCTTGGCCTGGGCCTCGTTTACAACCACATCGGCCAGCGTGCGGCCATTCTCATGGCGGGCATTTTTGACAAATGAGCCGATCCATGCGCTGGCCAATGCCTCGCCGTTGAGCGCGCTGATGTGCTGCCCTGCGGCATTCTTTGGGTGGCCTGCCGGTGCTGGCTTGCCCTCAAGGGTGGTAACACCTGCGGCGAGTTGGTCAGCCGGGTACAGGCGTGAATTCATCACGATGTCGTTGACAGCCCCGCACACGTCCTTGATCGTGTAGGTGCTGCCTGCCTTGCTGACGTTGGCCGCGTTGACCGCAGAGAGAATGTGAACGCGCTTTTGTTTCATGCCGTACCTCGTAAAGATTTGGCCATGCTAGGGAGATTGATTTGGGCGGTTGACAGGCGCAACGGCCCCACATAAAGTGACCGGATGGACAAACCCAAGGCACTGCAAATCCCAATCCACCCCCAAACCATGTCGGTCATGGGTGCGTTCGTGCGCAAGCAGCGTGAGGATGCGATTCAAAAAGACTTTGACGATGCGCTGGGGTTTGTCAAAGCTGGGCCTTCTGCCAGGCCAGATGCTCGGCGGCCATTGAAGCCTTCAGGCGGTCGGTCAGAATAGGCTTTCCATCGGAGTCCAGCAGCGCCTCGGTGACGGCGCAGTGGCAGCGGTAGCGGTTTCCGTTGACTGAGTAAAACTGCTTGACTTGCTCTGACGTGTACACCTTGCCAGTCCTGGCCGCGTGGTGTGGGCGCGTGGTCGGTATCAGGGCGCTGGTCCAAAGCAGCCCGATTTTCATCCCCAGATTCTCGGCCGTGTAGTCGGCCTCGGCCATGCGCGCCTGCCTAAGTGTGTCGGTGATGTCCGTCTGGGCGTACTGTGCCGCGCGTGACCGACTTACCTCCAGCCGCTCCATGATTTCAGTGCGCACCGCCTTGGGGTTTTTCCCGTCGATCACCGCGCGCCCGATGATCTCGGACAATTCCGACTTCTGCGCAGCGGCAAGGCCGGTCCAGTGCTCGTAACTTTTAACCTGAGCCATGGCCAACCGGGTTTGGTAGGCCTGGCTGTAGATCACACGCTCCAGGGTGCGGGCGGCTGCATACGTCTCGGACAAGGCGGTCAGGTTGGCCACGCTCTGCGCTGTGCCCATTTGCTGGGCGTCATCAATGTGCACTGAGTACCAGAAAACATGGGCCGGGTCTTTGCCTGACGCGATCCAGCGAGCATAAGCGGCTTGCAACTCCACCGATAGCGCCGCCAGCTGATCGGGGGTCAGCCCGTAGTAAACCTGGCTGAACTCGTCGTTGGTCTGGTAAATGGGGATGCGCCCGAAGATGGCCAGAACGTCCGTTTTCAGCCCCGCATATCGGCGCTTGATGTCGACCAAGGCCCGGCGCACGATGGCGGTGCTGCCTGTGCGGTCCTTTATGCTTCCTGGAATGATGGGGTTGGCCATCAGACTTCCAGCGGATCGCCTTCTGTCGGCGTGTCCACCATGACCACGGGTTCGTACCCGGCCACGGCCCGTAGCTCGTTTGTATTAAACAGGTCTTGCAGGCCAGCGCCAAAGGCTTCCTTCATGGCGGCGGTCATGGCTTTGAGGTTCGCCAGCTTTTCCGTGTCGCCTGGTGCGGCGAGGTCAGGCCACTCGACCTCAAACTCACCCGCCTCGATGATGCCAGCGGCCTGCATACGGACGATGAATTCCTCCACCATGGGGGTCAGATCGGACTCCTGGCGCGACTTGCACCTGGCCAGCATGTCGGCCTTGTCTTCGTCGCTGGCCAGCCGCCCGGTCTGCTGACCAAAAAGTACCGTGAATGGAATCTGCACCGATGCGCTGAACAGGTTCGCCGCCAGTTGGAATGCCCCGGTCGGGTCTGACGTGTGGGTTTGCAGTAGCCCGGCCTTTGCGCCCTGGGTGACTATGGCCGCGTCCTGGTTGCGATTGATGGCCCTTACCTGGTCTTCATGCGCTTGTTTGGTGCTGACCTTTTGCCCGTTTTCGCCAATGTTTACCGGTGTCGCATCGGGGGAATATTCAAACGTCATGGTGCGAGCGCTGTTCTTCAGGAACGACTCGGCCGATCCGCCGCTGATTTTCTCGATGTCCACCAGTGCATTGAACCCCGCCCGCAGCATAGGCACGCCGTCGAACATATCGCCCACGCTGCCCTCGGCCAGAATCTGCACCCGGCTGGGGTGAACGTCAAGCCATGTTTCGGGCCGCCCCATCGTGTCCGCGACTGCCACTTGGCGCGTGCGGTATTGGTACATGGTCGGCTGCCCATAGCTCTCGCTGCCCTGGTCGCTGTTCCAGGCTGTTACCTTGATCTGGTCCTCGTAGACTGGGACCAGATCGACCAAGCGCTGTGCCCTGTCCAGCGGCTCGCTCAACGCCTTTCCGTCACCCAGGCGGTAGATCAGTGCTGAATACCGGCCCACCATGTTTCGGCGGTCAAGGTCACGCAGCTTGGCAAATGCCCTGATGCTGGTCAGCAGCTTGGCGGTCTTTATCTCCCAAGGGGTTTCCTTGTCGCTGGCCGGTGACTTGATTCGCGGGTTTGACTGCCAGCAACCGTCAAGCAGCCGGTGAATCGCGCCGTTCCCCGCCCCGCCCCGCTCGTAGGCTGACAGCATTCGCTGAAATGTCAAATTGTCTGGGTACCCGTAGATTGACCACGCATCAGGGCGCTTGGTGTCGAGGCTTCCGAATGAGGTCAGCGCCTCGCGGGCACGGATCAGGTCGTAATCGGTCGCATTTATGGTGATGGTTTGGCTCATGTGGCCATGCTAGGGAAGCACAAAACACATCAGACCTAGAAAATAGAGTGCAAAATAAGATGCTTAACAACAGGGAGCTACAAATGAAAACATTATTTGCATTAATGCTGGCGGCCATGCTGGCTGGGTGCGCAACACCTAAACACAACTACACACCAGAAACAAAGGAATTTAGCGAACCTGCCATTGGATCTATTTCAGTTGCAAACGTGGGAGACAAGATGCTTTCGCAGGGAGTTTCTGTTAGCCAGGATGTAATTGAAATCCGAGATTCCTTCCCAATTGGACTATCCTATATAGTTGGCAGTGGGGTATACACAAAGACAGGTGACGACGATGAAGCGGAATATTTTTTTCCAAGGCTCGTTGTCGGAGGTAAGATTACACGCACCTCAATAATATTCGATCTCCCATCGTCGTTAATGCTTAAAAAAGATGGGGCGCTTTGCGTGATTACAATCACGTCCCAATATGTGTGCAGCAAAGACACACCGGCAATAGAGAGAAAGAAAGTAGATCATATAACTGAGAGAACATTCCAACAAACGCTGATCTATAGCGGAAAATCAGGAAACAAGATAAATATTGGATATCGGGAGTTCACGTCAGATATGGCGCGCATGGCCTTTAATAACAATGTTGAATATGATCTTAGCGAGTCAAATAATATAGGCTATAAAGGGGCTGAAATTGAGATTATTGAGGCAACTAATCGATTGATCAAATATCGATTAATTCGAAACTTCAACACGAGCGTTCGATAGACACAAAAACTCACTCCGAAATTTTTCGATATTTGACCCCATCAGGTGAAGATACCAGCCTGCGGCTTCAGCAGCGCATTGAACCCGCGCGCGGCGGCATCCACCTGATCATCATTCACTCCGTTCGGAAATAGCCTGCACTCAGCAGTGAAGTCGTCATTCCACGGCCCGCGCAGCAGCAGCACATTCCCGACATTGATCTGGCTCGATAGCGGCGTCGACCGGACAACCTTATCCCCGGTCTCGGTGCTGAAATGCAGGCTGTGTCCGACCAGCAGCTTTGCAAATGCCAGCACCTGCGATTTACCGGCCTGCCCCGGGTCTTGCGGGATGGATTGCTTGATCCGGTCACGGTCGGCGGTGTTTTTCATCAGGGCATCGCGCTCGTGTGACTCGAATTTTTCCCGGCGCATGTCGGCAACGATGTAACGGCCATCGGACAGCCTGCCAACCTTGGCCCCTGCCGTGTAATCCCCTTTGAGCGTTGCGCCCAAGTCCCACCCCCGGCACCACTCCACGACATTGGCCGGGATGGCGTCAACGATGGGCATCATGTCGGGCTTGATTATTCCGCCGTCTGGTGGCGCTGGCTTTTGCCGGTATTGCCCAGCAAACACGTAGGGCGCGGCCTTTTCCATACGCTCAAGGTCGGTTGCACTATGCTTTTCAGGCCATAGCGGCGTGCCGTCCTCATTCCAGACCGGAATACAAACATGTTCCCACACCTCGCCATTTCCGCCCGGCTCAATGCCAGGCTGTTCACCCAGCAGCCAGCCCGAAAGGTCTTTTTCGTGCAGGCGCTGCATGATGACGATGATCGGGGTGTCCGGGCTGTTCTTTCGGCTTTCAAGCGTGTTCTGAAACCAGTCGATCACACCCTGGCGCACCACATCTGAGCGCGCTTCGTCGGCTTTGTGTGGATCGTCAATAACGATGGCACCCCCAAAACCGGGCCGATGCTTGCCAGCACCAAATCCGGTAATCGTGCCACCGGTGCCAGTCGCGTACATCACCCCGCCAGCCGTGGTTTTCCAGTGGGCCTGCGCATCACTGGCGAGCTGCGTGTCAGGGAATATCTCGGCATACGCTTCATGCTGCACCACAGAGCGCACGGCAGCGCTGTTGTTGATGGCCAGCGCCCCGGAATAGCTGGCATGGATGAACTCAGCGTCTGGAACCTTGCCAAAGCACCATGCAATGAAGTTGACCACCGCCAGCTCGGTCTTGCTGTAGCGCGGGGGGACATTGATGATCAGGCGTTTGCACTCGCCGCGGTACACCCGCATGAGGGCATCGCACATGATTTGATGCTGGCGGGCCTGCTGCCATGCGAACCCCTTGCGGTGCTGGAACATCCAGCGGGAAAAGGGGTACAGGTTGTCGCGGGATTTGCGACTCTCTCGCTCTAGCAGTAGGCGAAGCAGGTCACGGTTTGATGCCATGGCGGGCCAATTCAGCGGCCAGCTCGTCGTCTGTCAGGTCACGCTCAGCCTTGGTTGCGATTGGGCCGCCACTCTTTCCGGTCACTTCCATTTTGTCGGTGAACATGCCCACATGGCGCCCAAGCAGCTCAAGCGCCTTCACCTTGTCGTGAGTTTTGAGTGATAGTGATCCACCGGTGGCGCTGGTCGTTTCCTTCACTTCCAGCACTTGGGCGGCTTCATCATCGGTCAGGCCTTCTGAGTCCTTAAGCTTCACGCCAGTCGGCCCCCACGTCATGACTGATCGTTTATTGCCGAAAGCGATCAGGGAAAGCTCTCGAACAATGCGCTCTACCGTCACCTCATTGGCGGCGGCAGCTTTGGCTCCAAGTTCAGAAATACGCCCCAAAACCTCCCCATTCGCCGCCAACTCTGATGACCTCTTCCAAACAGACCCATCCTTCCATTTAACTGAGCATGGGTATGCCGCCCGGTATGCATCTGCCTGCGATAAGCCGCTGGCTATGCCAGTTGCGAATGTTTCTTGTTTTGGGGTAAGTGCCATGGTGCCATGCTACGTAAACGATAGTTAAGCCCCTTACGGTCTCACGCGATGCCTGCGCAGAAGCTTTGCCTTTCACGCCACATGGCCGGTGCGTGTACGTTCGGAGCGGCCCCATTTGCCCGTGGAGCCCCGCGCCATGCTCGCGGAATGACCGGGGTTAGCTCACAAGCGTCTGAAACTTCTTGCTGATCGTCTTGTAACCGCGCGTGGGCTTGGGTGGTCGCTGCTTTGCCCGCCTCGCTTCCTCAGCCTGCGCCTTTTCGGTGGTCATGCGGTCGGCCGGGTACCTTATCCCGATATTTACAGTTCGCCCGTCCAGTTGCACTTTCCGATACTTGGCTTGGCCAAATTTCACGCCACCATTGGCTTTTGATCCATGCTTCGCGTGGGTGGCCACGCTGGCCAGCTCAAAGACTGACCTCGGCGCTGTGATTGCCGGGGGCGGAGCATCCTTCGCGGACACCAGGACTCGGGTGATTGGTGCGTCGTCAATTTCATCGTCATCAATCATGAGCTTCCTTTGGTGGTGATTTGTGGATGCACCCGACGCATCCCGGGTCGGCGTACCGGTCGAACTTTTGGTATTGGCATTCACGAGACATGCGGGCCGGGATGGCGGTCGACACGGGTAGGCCCGTCTGTCGGCTGATTCCATGGATGGTGTGCGACTCGAGGAATGGGGCGCGGTTGAAACAGCCGTATGTCATGCCGCCAGCCTTTTCAGGGTGATGTTCAGCGCCGACACCTCGTCGAGTTTCATGACTGACCACATGCGTTTTTGGCCGTGCCAGCCGTTGAATGAACCCTGGTGGCAGTCCTTGCACAATGCGACCGCCGTAAAGTGGCATCCCTGTTTGATGTGGTGAGCATCAGACGGAGGTGGTGCGTCGCATATTGAGCAGGGCAACTGTTTGACACGGCCAAGGTGGGCACTCTCGCCGGTGGTGATGGCTTTGGCGTTCTTGGTTCTCACCGGTAGTTCTCCCATCTGGTTTCCGTGAATGCCACGCCCAGGTCGGCCACAGCAAACGCAATCACCTTTTCAATGAAGGCGGACATCTTGCGAATGCCCAGGCCTTTTGTGGTTCCGATGGTGGTGGTGACCACTGGGCGATGCTTGCCAGCGATGTAGCAGCGCTTGGACACCCGGGGTAGGTGCTGACGCTTAAACAGTTCATGCCATGCGTCCACCGTGTAGCGCTGGCCTTCGATGCGCGCCTGCTCACTGATCTGCATCAGGATGATTCCCCAGTAAAACCGGCCCTGTTGCACGGTCTTATAGACTCGGCAACTAACTATTGAAATAACTCAACTTATCTCCATGTACCGGACATGGAAAAAGAAGACGGAAGAAGGCTGTCGCGTCAGGCCCAATATGAACGGCGCAAACAGGCGGTGCGACTG
>JAGOUM010000163.1 GCA_018061265.1 Rhodoferax sp.
ACAAAGGTCAGCTCGGCAGTTCCGGTCAGAGCGCATATCCCAATCGTCTAGACTCCGCACCCCGCACGCCCGCGCGGTGATGCAGTTCCGGTCAGAGCGCATATCCCAATCGTCTAGACTCCCTTTGCCCGCACCTGGTAACCCCCGCCCGTTCCGGTCAGAGCGCATATCCCAATCGTCTAGACTGGTGGGATCGTGGGTGAGCACTTCTGGCAAGTTCCGGTCAGAGCGCATATCCCAATCGTCTAGACTCGCGCTGCGATAACCCCTTGATTCGTCACGGGGTTTTTCGTTTTTGGGCTTTGAAAAACGAGGCACATGGTCTAAAAAAGGTCAAACTGATCGGGTGTTTTGTTGGCGGGTTGTAGGGTTTTTCCGTGAAAGCTGACGATGCGTTCGTACTGCTTGTCGGTGAATTGCAGGATATTTACTTTCCCTCCTTGTGGCAAGACTTCTTCCACCCGTTTGCAGTAGGTTTCAATCTGCGTGCCGCTGGTACAAAAGCGCATGTAGACACTGAACTGACTCATCTCGAAACCCATGTCCAGCAGGGTGTTACGAAACTCAGTGGCAGCTTTGCGCTCGGCTTTGGCCACCACCGGCAGGTCAAACATCACAATCATCCACATCAGTCTGTATCCCGACAACATGGGTGTAACCTGCTATTCATCTTGAAGCGATTTGGCCAATGCAATAGGCAGACCGGGCAATGGCAGGTCCAGTTTTTGGCGCTCACCCAGATAAACCTGCGCTAGTGATACCGCCAGCTTTTGCGTGCACACCATCACCGGGGTGGCACCCACATCGGTTTGCATGTCGTCGTAGAGTGAGCGGACCAGCGCACGTTTGGTTTCTTGGGTCACCAGGTTCTCGCCGTTTCGCCGCAGTTGCCATACCTTCAGGTCAATCACGGGGCGAAAGGGTTCCATCAAGTCGTCTACCAAGCGCATGGCGTTGTTGTCATTGCTGTGATGCAGACCAATGCTGGGATGCAAGCCCGCTGCGATGACGGCACGAGCTGTGCAGGCCCGCAAAACGGTGTAGCCATAGTTCAGCAGCACATTGGTGTCGCAACCGCCGTCCTGGTCGCGTCGGAATGTTTCGCCAAACAACAGCCCCCAGTAGCGACGTGCGCCTTGGGCTTCGATGTTGTCCGGGTCGCCACTCCTGACCTTGCACACCAAGGCCGCCAGCGGGGCGGTCGGTGCGCCAACAGCTTCAAGCGCGGCAGCCTGTTGCTCCAGCTTGGATCGCACCACCGCCGCCCACAAGCGTTTGTGAGTAGGCAGGCTGGCAGCAATCTGCGCTTCGATGCGTTTGGCCTGCTGGAAGTTGCCATCAATCGGTAGCAGCATGCCGACTGCATTGTGATTGGATGCACATAGCACAAAAGGTGCACCGCGCTCGGACAAGGCCACCAGCAGGTTGTTGGTGTAGGTCAGACCATGGGCGTTGGCGATGACAGCGGCAATGTCATCCAGTGGCACGTGTCCCAACTGTCTACGTTCACCCTCGGTGTCATGCACCAGCATGAACCCGCGATGCAGGGACAGATGCCGACGGTCATCGGCCACTTCAACAATGCGACCGATCATGGTGTTTACTTCTTGAATCCCGAATCGTGGAGTTCGCCGATGGGGGAGATGGTGATGCGACGGGCTTTGGACTTCTGAAACGATCCTGCCATCTTGGAAATATAGGTGAATGGATCACTCTTGTCCCTGTTCCTGGCGTCCACGTTCGCTTCTTGGATGTCTGCCATAAACACTTGACCATTGCCGCTCAGTGTGGCCACGCGCATGGTCCGGGATGTTCCATCCACATTAAGTCGGACCGTGTCGTCAAGACTTATCCGCATCACCAACGGTTTCCCGCTGAAACTTAGCTTTGGATGCCGCAGCCGTTCCAGCCCGTGTTGGCGCACCAGTTGGTAGGCCTCAAAAGTTGAAATGACTTCGCCTTCCCATTTGCCTTTGTCGTTGCGCACGATCTCGATGCAATAGTTGCTGTCACCCTTGTAGCCCTTGTATGGGCGAGGCTCTCCTGTGGGCAACAGGCCGTGACGTGTGCTGGCCTTTGCGCTGCTGAACTCGATGACCTTGAGGTTGTCTTCCAATCGTTCGCGCTTGCCATCTACCACTTTGTGAACTGTCACGCGGCCATTGCCCAGCAGCCCATAGGCCGTGTTGTTGTGCATGGCACCTTCATGCCCATGGTCAGGCTTGTGGCTGACCCAGATGTTGCCAATCGCCCGAGCCACATGCTCGCGATAGCTTGGCCAAGGCAGGGGCATGTCATCAACCAGACGGTTGAGTTGTTGTTCTCGCGCGCTGGCGCTGGCTTGTGCGAATCGCTGCAACAGGCCTTGGTCAGTCACGGCGATCACACAGGCGTCCACCGCATGGTGACGGTGGTCGTTGCGGTTTTTTTCACCGTTGAGCCCTAGTACGTCATTGAGTCCAAACTTGGCGCGCAGCATGGCAGTCATGCGCCCCGGGATGACACGGGTGTTTTGCGGGCAGACCAGGCTGAGGTATTCGCGGGCCACCTTGCTAAGGTACCGGGTGTCGTTGAGAGCCCTTGCGAGAAAACCGGCGTCGTCTTTGAGCCAACGTTGGTAGCCTTCTTCACCAAAGCGGTAGCGTTTTGTTTTGGGCATCAGTTCGGCGCGCGCCAGCATGCCAACATAGTGCCAGCCTTGTGCCTCAAAGTCATTTCGAGCTTGCCAGGGTGTGCGGTTGCCTTTGATGCGATTGGCCTGGCGCATGGCCACGGTTTTGTTATTCAGGCT
The DNA here is from genome assembly GCA_018061265.1 of Rhodoferax sp. Classification (GTDB taxonomy): domain Bacteria; phylum Pseudomonadota; class Gammaproteobacteria; order Burkholderiales; family Burkholderiaceae_C; genus Rhodoferax. The sequence goes on from JAGOUM010000163.1 coordinate 2,792, forward strand.
GTCGTCCAGCGTTTCCGAAAAGGGCAGGATGTGCTCAATTTCCACTTGATCGCTCAGTAACATGGCTGCGCTGATCTGCACGCCGGAGTAGGGGCAACGGCGGTCTGCCACGTTGTCGCTCAATTCTTCCCACAGAATCATCTTTTGGATGTCAGCGGCCCGCACGCGTTCTGGGCTGATGTTCAACACGATCGCAATATCAGAGCGCAGGCGCAGGTTCCTTCGCTGGTTGTCTGCCTGGCGTTTGTTGTCTTCGTCGCGCTGTTCTTTGCTTTGTTTGAGGTCACGCGCCAGCTCCACAATCACTTCGCTCGGGTGCCCATAGCGTTTGAGCAGTGCGTTCACCACCAATCGCACCTGGTTCAGGCCGATGTGCACCGTGGGGTTGGCAATCTTGCCGTAGCGCTTTTCATCGCTGTCCTCCGGCTTGCCAGAACCAAAGCCGACATGGCGTTGTAACGGAATGCCGTAGTAGGGCAGTTCGGGAAGGATTTCACCCGTGGCCGCAGGGCTGATATTGCTGTGATGGTCAAAACCAGCGGCCAATACCGCCTTGTCGTAGGTCACCACACCACGACGCAACTCGGGCAGGATGCGCGCCAGTGCTTGGCTGCACAGGCTGCCGTAACCCTCCGGCAAGCCTATGTTGGCGATGGCCTCGGCATGAGCCTCGTCCACGCCGGTTTCCTCTTGCAGCCAGCGCATCAGTTTGGCTTCGTTCTCGTCCTTGACGAGTCGCATCACGATGGCATTTTGCTTCGCCTCATCAAACCCCAGCCATGCTTTGCCAAAAAGGGTGTCTTTGGACAAGATCGCGCTGGTCGTGTTGCCCTTGAGTTCCTGACGCTTCGGATCTTCAAAATTGAATTGCATGGCACCACCCAAACCCAGCAGGGATTTGATTTGTGTGAAGGTGCGTTTGTTATTCACCTCCAGCGCCGTCACCAAATCGTCACGCTGCTTGAGTGTGAGCGCTTCTTCTTTCAACCCCTGCCGCAAGATGCGCAGATTGTTTACTTCCTGATAGATGCGAAATCGCTGTACGCTGGGCAGGGCCAGCGGGGCACGTTCTTCCTCGGGCATCAAAGTGCAGCGGCCCGGTTTGACGGGCTTGAGTGGGCGCTGAAACAGCAGGCAGTAGCGCAGCTCATCGCGCGCGCGGTCGTTGAACAGCATCGGGTTGAGTGAGGCCTGTTTGGACCATAACGCATCAAACTCGGCTTCGATCATGGCCCGGTCAATGTACAGGTCGTAGCTTTTGTCGATCCTGGTTTTGCCGTCGCCTTTGGTGACTTTGGTTTGGCGGTAGCGGGCGCGTACCGTCTGGCCTGCGATATCTCGCTTGTGCAACCATTCACCGACAGTGCGGCAGTTTTCTTCAGTCATGGCCGTGCGTAACTTGCTGATGGCCTGTTTGAGTGCGCCGCTGTCGTTGTCCTTCTTGTCGGTTTTTCGGTTGCTTTTGAAGCCGCGCCGCTGGGTAATGTGAAAGAGGGCGCGGGCAAATTCTGGTGGGGTCAATGCTTGGTCGAGGCCTTTGGCGCGCAGTGCGTAAGGGTTAAGTTTGACCAAGGCTTTGCGCTGGGCCTCGTCGGCGGGAAATAACCCGTGGTTAATGAGCGTTTGGATCATGCGCTCTTTGCGCTTGAGCAGTCGGTCACGCCTGCGACGCATGGCGCGGGCCTCGCGCCGAGTCACGGCCAGTGAGGAACCGTCTTTGGGGTTGCGACCATCGGAGAAGATGCGCACACCTGCTTTGATGACGGCAACGGGAGCTGGCGGGTTGTCATGATTGAGCCGGATCATGGCCCAGCCCAGTGACGTTGATCCCAAATCAAGAGCGAGCCTGTACCGCAATACCGCCATGTGTGTCTCCCTGATGTTTTTCGAAAACCGACCTCTGTGCTGGTGTGCTAAAGTTTAGCCACTAATCGATTGGGATATGCGCTCTGAACGCTAACAAGCTGAAAGATGCACCAAATGGAAAGGCCGCTACATGCGGTCTTTCGTCTTTCTTGGGGCAGGCCAGGCCACACTTACTCAAACAACCAAACTAAGAAACCGCTATACATTGCTGCATTGCTTTGGCGGCGACAGGATGAATTTGTGTCATCAATGCTTTGGTCGTAACCCGCTCAAGCTTCCCATATGCCGGACTTGTTAGTTGCTTCGCTTGCGGCTCGCAGCGCCCGCCCGTTCGTGCCGCAGCACATACAGCCCGCTCATCACCACGATGCCACCGCCCAGCAGGGTGTAGCGGTCAGGCAGGGCAGACCAGATCAGCCAGTCGACCGCAATGCCCCAGGCCAGCGCGGTGTATTCGAACGGCGCCACCGCCGAGGCCTGCCCGTGGCGAAAGGCATCGGTGATGGCTACCTGACCCCCAAAACCTGATAAGGCCAGCGCCAGCAACAACCAGGCGTCACTGCCCAGCACAGGCGTCCATTGAGGTGCTGCCAGAGCGCTGCCCACCAAAGCCAGGAACAGCATCAGCCACAACATCAGGCTTTCGCTGCTGTCAGTGCGGCTGCACAGGCGGCCAAACACCGCAGACGCCGCGTAACAGACGGCCGAGCCAAGCACCGCCAGGCCGGCCCAGCTCACCAGGCCGTCTCCCCCGGGACGAAGTGCAACCAGTACCCCGACCATGCCTGTTGCCAATGCCCAACGGTGCGCCGAGGCAGACCTCTCACCCAGCACAGGCCCGGCCAGCAGGGTCATCAACAGCGGCGCGATGAAAAAAATCGTGTAAGCATTGGCCAGCGGTAAATGTTTGACGCCAAAGGTGAACAGCGCCAGCATCAGGATGGCCAGCACACCGCGCAGCAAGTGCAAACCCCAGCGCACCCGCAGCAAGGTCGACCAGGTACCGCGCCAGCTAATCCAAAGCAATGTCAACGGCAAGGCCACCCAGCCACGCAGCGCCACCACTTGCAGCGGCGGGTACCGGGCCGAAAGCAATTTGAGCACGGTGTCCATGAAAGCAAAAAAACCCACCGCGATCAGCATGGCGGTGATGCTGCGCAAATTGCCTTGTGTCGGGAATCTCAAAAGAAATTGTCTTTCTGCATGAAGAGCAGGGGGGTGAAATACGGTTGCGTCAGTGTGCCAAGGTGTCATCGTAGCCGACCCATGCGCTGAAAAACTTCTGAAACATCCTCTTTATGACTATCATCGGGGTCGGCTGAAAACAAGGATAACGAAGGTCGCTGGATGAAGATTTTGTTGGTGGATGATGCCCGTTCGGTGGTGCAGGTGATGACGGCACGGCTGGCCAGTTATGGTTATGAGGTGTTGCATGCCGCGGATGGCCAGGCGGCGGTCGACGCGTTTACGCTCGCGGCGCCAGATCTGGTGCTAATGGACATCGAAATGCCGGTGATGAACGGTTTTGAGGCCGCCAACCGTATCCGCGCCTTTGAGGCCACGCAGCAGTGGGCCTGGACACCCATCATTTTCCTGACCTCATCCGACACGGTGGAGAACCTTGTCACCGCGATTGAAGCTGGTGGCGACGATTTCATGAGCAAGTTTGTGCCCGAGCCGGTGCTGCATGCCAAGATGAAGGCCATGAGCCGCATTGCCAGCCTGCGCGCCAGTCTGTCGCAGGC
>JAGOUM010000051.1 GCA_018061265.1 Rhodoferax sp.
TATTGGCTTTTTACCCCTGAAAAAGACCGGGGTCGTGTAACCCCGATCTTTTTTCTTGACAGGGCACCATTCTCAGGGTTTTTTGCCGGTAGGAAAAGGCCACGCAGCTTGCGGGTTGAGTTTGGTTTGCGCTGCAGGAGCAGCTTTTTTCGCAGGAGTCGCAACTTCCTTTTTTGCGGCAGGCTTAGCGGCGACTTTTTTTGCGGGCGCAGTCGGCTTACTCGGAGCCGCCTTCTTGGTTGCAGGTGCAGCGACGGTTTTGGTCGGTGCGGTGGCTTTACCTGCGCTTGCCTTTTTGGCCACAACGGTTTTTGCGACCGGGGCGACGGCTTTGGCAACCGTTGTTTTCTTGGCCGGTTCCTTCGGTGTGGCCGCTTTTTTGGCGGGGGTCGCCGCCTTTGCCACCTTTGCCGGGGCTGCAGCTTTTGCCGGAGCTACTGCCTTGGCTGATGGTGTAGTTTTCGTCGGTGCTGCTGCCTTTACTGGCGGAGCCTTTTTGGCAGGGGCAGCTTTTTTAGCCGGTGTCTCTTTTTTGGCCGCCGGGGCCTTGGTTACAGGTACCGCTTTTGGGGCGGCGGTCTTTTTCGCAGTTGCCATTCAAATCTCCTTGATCAGTTAACAAAGAGCACTTCGCGAAATTCGGTCGACGCGAAGCGATTCATGCTGCTGGGCTTGACCCAGCAGCATGAATGGGGTGCCACAAGCGTATAACTTGTGAAATGAGTGAGGCCAGGCGACGCCCTCAATCCCACGATAAGGCGCCACCAGACTGGTACTCAATGACTCGGGTCTCAAAGAAATTGCGTTCCTTCTTCAGATCAATCATTTCGCTCATCCAGGGAAAAGGATTTTCCTCGTTAGGAAACATCGCCTCCAGACCAATTTGGGTGGCACGTCGATTGGCGATATACCGCAGGTAACCTTTGAACATCGACGCATTCATACCTAAAACGCCACGTGGCATGGTGTCTTCCGCGTAACGGTATTCCAGGTCAACGGCCTGCTCGAACAACGACCTGATTTCCGCCTTGAATTCCGGTGTCCAAAGCTGTGGATTCTCAAGTTTGAGCTGGTTGATCAGGTCGATGCCAAAGTTGCAATGCATTGATTCATCACGCAGAATGTACTGATACTGTTCAGCCGCTCCGGTCATCTTGTTTTGTCGACCGAGTGCCAGAATTTGGGTGAAGCCGACATAAAAGAACAGCCCTTCCATTAAACAGGCAAACACAATCAACGACTTGAGCAGTGTCTGATCAGTCTGTGGTGTACCCGTCTTGAACTGGGGATCCATGATGACTTCGATAAACGGCAACAGGAACTCATCCTTGTCACGGATCGATTTGATTTCATGATAGGCACTGAAAATTTCGCCTTCGTCGAGTCCGAGGGATTCAACGATGTATTGATAGGCATGGGTATGAATGGCTTCCTCGAAAGCCTGACGTAACATGAACTGTCGGCACTCTGGCGCGGTGATGTGCCGGTAGGTTCCCAGCACAATGTTGTTGGCAGCAAGGGAGTCGGCGGTGACAAAAAACCCCAGATTGCGTTTGACAATCCGGCGTTCATCCTCACTTAGACCATTGGGGTCTTTCCACAGTGCGATGTCCCGCGTCATGTTGACTTCCTGAGGCATCCAGTGATTGGCGCAACTTGAAAGGTACTTTTCCCAGGCCCATTTGTATTTGAATGGCACCAGCTGATTGACATCTGTCTTGCCATTGATGATGCGTTTGTCGGCAGCGATCACACGCCTGGATGACGGCGTCGACAGGTTGCTTTCTGCCTTAGCGGAGATGGGTGCCAGTGCCGCCACAAGTTCCGGGAGTTGTGCAGCTGGACCATCGAAGTGCCCGGTCTGCAACGGTTTAGGTTGTGCACGCTGTGTGGGTGCAATGGCGGTGGGGGTGGCTTCTTCGTCCCAGGACAACATATCAAATTCCTATCATCGGATTATCAGAGAGTGTTCAAAAAATAGATAGCATTGGTATGGCGGTTGATACGGATGCATACAACGCTGTTGTGATCGCGCATCGCACAGTGCATCCACAGCACCAACACTATTGGCATGATTCACAAGTGGGATCGTCTACACCGCAGAATTTCACGTCCGTTGCGGGACCGGCTGAGATTTGTTGTCGGGCCGCAGCGGCTGCCTGATCAAGTGCAGAGAGGCTGCCCAGACCTCTCGTTTCAACACCAGAGGAGACGGCGTTCAAGCGGCCAGCCGCAACTGTCGATTTTTCGGCCTGGGTGGCAGACTGGGTACGCAGGTAGTATGTTGTCTTCAGGCCACGTATCCAGGCCAGTTTGTAAGTGTCATCCAGTTTTTTGCCTGAGGCACCAGACATATAAATGTTGAGCGATTGGGCCTGATCAATCCATTTTTGTCGCCGTGAGGCAGCCTCAATTAACCATCGGGTGTCAATCTCGAAGGCGGTGGCGTAGAGAGACTTGATGTCGACTGGAACACGGTCGATGGGCTGCAATGAGCCATCAAAATGTTTCAAGTCCATCACCATCACATCGTCCCAGAGCCCCAGGCGCTTGAGGTCGTGTACCAAATAGCTGTTGATGATGGTGAATTCGCCCGACAAATTGGATTTGACCGACAAGTTGCCAAAACTTGGTTCTATCGATGCATCCACCCCAATGATGTTGGAAATGGTCGCAGTGGGTGCGATAGCCACACAATTGGAGTTGCGCATGCCGTCCTGGGCGATTTTGTTGCGTAACGCATCCCAATCCAGGGTGGTGCTTCGATCAACCTCTACATAGCCGCCACGTTGCGCTGCCAGCATATCCAGCGTGTCAAGTGGCAACACGCCTTTGTCCCACAAGGAGCCGCGGTAGCTGGAGTACTTGCCGCGCTCACGCGCCAACTCTGCAGACGCCCAGTACGCGTAGTAGCAGATGGCTTCCATCGATGTGTCGGCAAATGCAACTGCCGATTCACTGGCATAGGGAATGCGCAATTGGTATAGGCTGTCCTGAAACGCCATCAGTCCAAGACCTACAGGACGATGACGAAGATTGGAGTCTCGTGCCTTCTTGACGGCGTAGTAGTTGATGTCGATGACGTTGTCGAGCATACGCATCGCGGTCGTCACTGTTTTCTTCAGTTTCGCATGGTCAATGCCGCCGTCTTTAAGATGGCGTAACAGATTGACAGATCCCAGGTTACAGACCGCTGTTTCAGTTTTGCTGGTGTTGAGGGTGATTTCAGTGCAAAGATTGCTCGAATGCACGACGCCGGCATGCTGTTGCGGAGAGCGAATGTTGCAGGCGTCTTTGAACGTAATCCACGGATGGCCGGTCTCGAACAACATGGTCAACATCTTGCGCCAGAGATCGGTCGCCGCAATACTGCGGGAGGGTTGAATCTCGCCGCGATTCGCTTTTTCTTCATAGGCCAAGTAAGCCGTTTCAAACTCCGCACCAAATTTGTCATGCAGGTCGGGCACATTATTGGGTGAGAACAAGGTCCACTGACCCTTTTCCATCACTCTGCGCATAAACAGATCGGGAATCCAGTTGGAGGTGTTCATGTCGTGTGTGCGGCGCCGATCATCCCCCGTGTTCTTGCGCAACTCCAGAAACTCTTCAATATCAAGATGCCAGGTTTCAAGGTAGGTGCACACCGCACCCTTGCGCTTGCCACCCTGGTTGACCGCAACCGCAGTGTCGTTCACAACTTTGAGAAAGGGCACAACACCTTGTGATTCACCGTTGGTTCCCTTGATGTGACTACCCAGCGCACGAACTTGTGTCCAGTCGTTCCCCAGTCCGCCAGCGAACTTGGACAACAGTGCGTTCTCTTTGATCGCTTCGTAAATTCCATCCAGGTCGTCAGGCACCGTTGTCAGGTAACAACTCGACAGTTGGGAGCGCCGAGTGCCGCTGTTGAACAAAGTGGGAGTGCTGGACATGAAGTCAAAGCTCGACAGCACTTCATAGAATTCGATGGCACGCGTTTCCCGGTCGATTTCATTGAGTGCCAGGCCCATTGCGACCCGCATAAAGAAGGCTTGTGGCAGTTCTATGCGTGTTTTTCCGATGTGCAGGAAATAGCGGTCGTACAGGGTTTGCAAGCCCAAATAGTCAAACTGCAGGTCGCGTTCCGCTTTCAGCGCCGAAGCCAGGCGGGTTAGATCAAACTGCAGCAGCTTTTCATCCAGCAGCTCGTGCTCCACACCGCGTTGGATAAAGGTCGCGAAGTAATCGGTGTACGCCTGTGGCATATCCGCCTTGGCCACATCCTGTCCCAGCACTTCTTTGGCAATGGTGTGAAACAGCAGCCGTGCAGTGGCAAAGGTGTAGTCCGGATCCTTTTCGATCAGGGTTCGCGCAGCCAGGACCGACGCTTTGTAAACCTCTTCCATCGGAACCCCGTCGTACAGGTTTCTCATGGTTTCAGCAAGGATGGGCTGGGGCCTGACGGAGTCACCCAGTCCTTCGCAGGCGTCAGAGATGATGCCGTTAAGCCGAGCCAGATCCAGAACCACACGTTGCCCGTTATCAATGGCATGCAAAACCGCAGCGACTGCGTCGGTGGGTATAACTTTCTGGGCACGTTCTTGTGAACGTTTTTCCCGATACAGCACATAGGCACGGGCGATTTCATGATGGCTGCTGCGCATCAGTCCAAGTTCCACCTGATCCTGAACATCTTCGATGTGAAAAGTCCCACCGGCCGGGCGAGAACGTACCAGCGCTCGAATCACCCCTTGAGTCAACTCTTCAACAGTTTCGCGGACACTCGCAGAAGCAGCTCCTTGCGTTCCATGCACTGCCAGAAAGGCTTTCATCATGGCCACTGCGATTTTGTTCGGTTCAAACGGCACAACAGCACCGTTGCGCCGAATGATCTGATACTGACTCAAGGTCGAGGACCCACTTGTAGACAGTACTCCGGTGGCTTCGCCGTGAAGCGGGCTGGAACTTGTGGGCGTGGATGTAGAGAGGCTGTGGTGCATGGGCTCTTTCGTAACAGGTGCAAAAAAGGGGGGTATGGATGCTGGGCAGGGCATCTGCATCAAGCCGGTGCCGCCATCATTTGGCGAAGCTTAACACTATATCTGTGGAGTACCAGGGTGGTCAGACGCTACAGCTAGTGTTTTTCGAGAAAAGACGGGGTGACAATTTCGATGAAAAATCTCGCGATTCAATAGCGGTCAACGGGCTTTCTGCTTTGTGTTTTTCGCCTCGCCGCTGGCCATTGGGGCTGCAGAACAGTCCTGTTCACCAGGCGCATCCCTCATCGCGGATAAGGGTAAGTACCGATCTTCAAGCTGCAAGGATCTCTGCAGCCGGAGCCAGTCGAAGCCTGGCCCAGGATCAAATTTCCGGCCTGTTGCAATGTGCTCGTGACCTGCAATGTGGGCGATTGGATAGCGCTGAAAAATGATGAGGCACAGGTGATGCAGGGCGGCATACTGGGCATCCTCAAACGGCTCACCTTCCAGTCCTTCAAGCTCAATGCCGATGCTGTCATCGTTACAGTTGTCTCGCCCTCGGTAACACGACTGGCCCGCATGCCAAGCCCGGTCATCACAGCTGACAAACTGCCAGATTGCACCGTTCCGACGGATAAAGAAGTGCGCTGATACCCGAAGACCTTCGATCTGTTTGAAATACGGATGGGCAGACCAATCAAGTTGGTTGGTAAACAGCTGATGCACAGCATCTCCAAGGTAATGTCCAGGAGGCAGGCTGATCGAATGCAGCACCAGCAAGTCAATATGCGCATCAACAGGTCTTGGGCCGAAGTTCTCCGAGCGCAACGCAGAGGCCGACAAAAGCCAGCCGTCATGCCAAAGCCCGGGTTTGTTATTGGAGTCAGCTGGATACATCACTGTCATCACCGGTCTCCGCGCTTGTCGGCATTTCGATCTGCAAGCGTGTAATGCGATAGCGCATTTGACGCAGGCTGATGCCCAATCGTGTCGCAGCTGCAGTGCGATTAAAACTGGTTTCCTGCAGCACCTGCAGCAGTATTGATCGCTCAAGGGAATCGAGGTGCGCTTGTAAATCAAGGGGTATCGATGTCGCCTGAGTAGGTTCTGCCAGACCTGACGGCAGCTTGGAACTGGCAGGCGGGTAAGGCAGGAGCGCAATGGATTCCAGTTGCAATCGCTGACCATCGCCCAAGGCCACTGCTCGGTAAAGCAGATTCTCCAGTTCTCGGACGTTGCCGGGCAAGGGAAGTTGAGCAAGCTGAATGATGACTTCAGCGGGTAGTTCAGGAACGGCAATGCCCGACTCTTCGGCAATATGGGTCAGTAGGGCAGTACATAACTCTGGCAGATCCTCGGTACGCTCGCGCAGTGGCGCGATGACCAGATCAATCACGTTCAATCGATAAAAAAGGTCTTGCCTGAACCGTGCTTCCTTCACTTCATTGGCAAGATTCTTGTGTGTGGCGCTGACGATGCGAACGTCGACTGGATCTTCAGCTGTAGACCCCAACGGACGAATACGGCGCTCCTGAATGGCGCGCAGCAACTTTGACTGCATGGCAAGTGGCAGATCACCGATCTCATCAAGAAACAGGGTACCACCACGTGCCGCATGAAAAAACCCTTCCCGGTCTTGTTGGGCACCGGTATAGGCGCCTTTTTTGACACCAAAAAATTCCGCCTCCAAAAGATTCTCCGGAATGGCACCACAATTCACGGCGACCCATGGTCCTTTTGCGCGATGGCTGTTGGCGTGAATTGCGTAGGCCACAAGTTCTTTGCCGGTGCCTGATTCCCCTGTGATCATGACCGGTGCCATACTGGCGGCAACCTTGAGGATACGGTCCTTGGTGTTTTGCATACATTCGGATCGCCCGACCAGCTTGGCCAAGGCCCGCTGGCCCAAAGCACTTGCCGGAGTTGGACTCGCCAGTTTGTTGAAACTTGAGGTCTCGGTTGTGCTGGTTGATCCGATCACAGCGGTTGCGACAACATTGCGGAACTGTTTCAGGTCGACGGGTTTGGTCAAATAATCGAAGGCACCCGCCTTGAGCGCCTCAACCGCATTTTGGGCTGAACCATAGGCAGTGATAACGACACTGCGTTCAGGGCGGTGCTGGGTTTTGATCTCCGTGATCAGCGACATTCCCAAGCCATCAGGCAATCGCATGTCAGTGATGATTACAGAATAGGTGTTTGCTGCGAGTAGGGCGCGGGCCTGCTCCAGATCCTGAGCCGCATCGACAAGATATCCTTCTCGAAGCAAGGTCAATTCGTACAGCGTGCGCAAGTCTGGCTCATCGTCAACAACCAAAATTCTGTGGGGCTTTTCAGGCATGGTCATAGCGCTTTAGATGTCTTGGCCTGCGGGAATTGGCACAGTGTTTTTTGCCTTGAGTGACAGGATGAACGCATTTCCTCCCTGCCTGTTGCCTTGGACCTCGCGGGCGCAGCGTTCATAGGAAATACTTGCCCCGTGACTTTCACAAAGCTCCCGGCAAATGTACAGTCCTAACCCGCTTGAGCGGCTCTCGGATGAAAAAAACGGCTCAAACAGGTGCTGCTCGACTGCGGGCTCAAGTGCGGCACCTTTGCTCCAGACACACAAGCGAACGTACGGTTGTTCCGACTGCGCTTCGCGGGTATCTGCGCTCACCTGAATACTGCCTGGTTCCCGGTCTGTGTAGCGTCTGGCGTTGTCGAGCAAGTTGAACAACACCCGGCGCAAATGTTCTGGATCGAATGTGACAACAACCGAGTCTGTCGGCAGGCAAAGCTGTAACTCAGCCTCAACCTGATTCTGTCTTTGCCAGTCGCTGCAGACCCGTAGCACTGTTTCCGGGAACACCAGGGTTTGCGGGATTTCCGGTGACTGGACAGCACCTGCCTGCGCCAGATGCAAAACGTCACGGACAATTTTTTCAAGCCGTTGGGCGTTTTGCGCCACCATATCCGACAGTCGCAGGTGCGATGGGTCGTGAAGCTCCTCTGCCAATAGCGCGTTGGCCTGAGCGATCGCCGACAGAGGGTTGCGTATTTCATGGGCAACTGCCGCAGACATACGCCCCATGCCGGCGAGTTTTTCCGAGCGGATGCGCGCCTGGATTTCTCGTTGGTCCTGGAGAAAAACTACACACAGTCGCTGGGCGTACAAGGTCTGCGGATTGGTCAATTGAGTCTGTACGCGAACCTGGCGCGCGCCCTGTGTGCCATAGTGGATCGTGATATTTGCCAGTTGCGCCTGCTGTTGCTTAAAACTGGCATTGATGACACGTGAGAGTGACTGCCAATCGGTTTGCTGGTTCAAATTGACCTCAAGGTCTTGTTGAGTCGGGTTGGTACCCAGTAAGCGATGCGCGGCAGGGTTGGCAGACCGCACTTGCCCGTGTTCGTCTGCCACCAGCACGGCATCGGCCAGAGACTCGATCACCAGTGCGTTGACCTGTCGCTGCACTTCAGCAGCCAGCTGATTGTGTTGTGCCCGCTGCTCGACACTTGCCATGCGCGAACTGAGTTGGCCGGCAATGAACGAAACCGCAAAGCAGGCCGCACCGGTCAGTGCAGCCTGAAGGAAAAAGGTGGTGATGTCACTTTCAGGGGGTGCAAGCAGTGACTGCCATCCGGCATGGGCGAAAAGCAGCAAAGTGACGGCTGCAGCCGACGACATTGCCAGGCGCGCTGAACCCAGAATGCTGGCCATCAGCACCGGCAACGCCAGCAGGGGGGTGTAGTTGATGCCTGTGTTCTGAAAAACCTGCAGGGCGGCAAAGGTCATGACATCGACGCCCACGGTGAAGACCCATTGGCCGTCCAGACGGGTGTTCAGATGCTGTGGTTGAGCCACAATCCGAACCAGCAAGGCCGCTGCGACATAGACCACGCTGATCAGGGTGGGCCATTGATTGGGGGCGGTGGACATCAGATAGATGCCGGTATGCAGTAAGGCCAGCGCGACGCCCAGCGTGACCCGACCGGTCATAAATCCAAGCCAGAGGCGGTCGAACTCCTGGGCCGAAGCAAGATGGGACCGGCCTGACGCAGACGTGGCCAGCCACGCTGGACTCAGCAATTGCGAGGGCATTCAGGGCTCCAACTGGTGTCGGTGCTCTTCACAACAATAGACGCCATTTTTGCCAGCACAGATCTCGCCTTCAGGTACATGGACCCCGCACAGCGTACAGCGTGTCATGTTGACAGGATTCGCAGGGTCGGGTGGTGCGGTTTTGGGGGGAAGTGGTTCGTCAGGCGGGCGATTTCGCCACAGCCAGACGACCCCGACAATGACCGCCACCAGCAGCAGCAATTTCACAGGCTTCGCCCCAGCACTACTTCAAGTACAAAACGCGAACCCGCATAGGCCAGTAGAAGCAGGCCCGACCCAATGTAGAGCACCCTGACTGCGCGCCGCCCACGCCAGCCAAATCTGGCCCGGCCAATCAGTAGAACGGCGAACGTCAGCCAGGACAGCACTGAAAATGCAGCTTTGTGGTCCCATTTGAGTGCGTGAGAACTGCCGTACAAGTGGTTGCCAAAAAAGAAACCTGCCAGCAGGGTCGCAGTCAGAAGAACAAAGCCGACGCCGACAAAGCGGAAAGTCAGGCGCTCCATGGTCAGCAGGGGCAGTCCGGTATGGGCGTCAGCGGCGTTGCGAATTCTGACTTCGGCGCGTGTCATCAGCCAGGCGTGCACCGCCGCCACTGCAAACAGACCGTACGACGCGATCCCCAGTGCCCAATGTAATGGCAACCAGCCCGATGCGGCGGTATGCAGCAAATTGCCCGGGAACAGCAGTCCCAGCATAACGGCACCCGCGCCAACACCCGCCAGAACCCAGGGCGTCCGGAGCCGCGGGTAAACATGGCTTTCCACCGCATACACCAAACCCACCAGCCAGGCCGTTACAGACAGGGCTGGCGCAAAACCAAATCGAGGCTCAGATCCCAACAGGCCCATGGCCAGCAACAGACCGTGCAAACTCCAGGCTAACCAGACTGCCAGTCGTGACAAGGTCTGGCTCGAGCGGGCCGCGCCAGTGGCCGCTGCGGCATAAGCCGCCGCAGCGGCCGTGGCGAGCGTTAGCGTCAATGGGGAGGCACTGGCTAAAATCATGCGTACAGTTTAGCGTTTTGTACCCCACCACTCCCCAAGTGGTCACAACCCAGGCTCCGCTTGCCGGAGCACACCCCTCTATGGCATCCGCACTTACCGACAAACTCTCCCGACTGGTCAAAGAAATCCGCGGACAGGCGCGTATCACCGAAAATAACGTGGCCGACATGCTGCGTGAGGTTCGCATGGCTTTATTGGAGGCGGACGTCGCTCTGCCGGTAGTTCGTGACTTCATTGCGCGTGTCAAGGAAAAGGCGTTGGGGCAGGACGTACTGGGCTCACTGACCCCAGGGCAAGCGCTGGTGTCCATCGTCAACAAGGAACTGGCATCCACCATGGGAGATGGTGTGGCCGACATCAATCTGGCGGCGCAACCACCGGCGGTGATCTTGATGGCCGGTTTGCAAGGTGCAGGCAAAACCACCACCACGGCGAAGCTGGCCAAACATCTGATTGAGAAACGAGGCAAGAAGGTGTTGACGGTTTCGGGTGACGTGTACCGTCCGGCCGCCATTGAGCAGCTCAAAACAGTGACAGCCCAGGCCGGGGCACAGTGGTTCTCCAGCAGCCCGGATCAAAAGCCGGTGGACATTGCACTGGCCGCACTGGACTACGCGCGAAAACACTACTTCGATGTGTTGCTGGTTGATACGGCCGGTCGACTGGCCATTGATGAAGCGTTGATGCGCGAGATTCGTGAACTGCATGCGGCGATCAATCCGGTCGAAACGCTTTTTGTTGTGGATGCCATGCAGGGGCAGGATGCAATCAACACAGCGCGTGCGTTCAAGGACGCTCTGCCATTGACCGGCATTGTCCTGACTAAGCTTGATGGGGACTCCCGTGGTGGTGCTGCACTGTCCGTGCGGCAAGTGACGGGTGCACCGATCAAGTTTGCGGGCACCAGCGAGAAACTTGACGGACTGGAGGTTTTTGACGCCGAACGGCATGCCGGACGGGTACTGGGTATGGGTGATATTCTGGCGCTGGTCGAGCAGGTGACGTCCGGCGTTGACCTAGCCGCGGCGCAGAAGCTTGCCGCCAAGGTGAAGAGTGGTGCCACTTTTGACCTGAACGATTTTCTCAGCCAGATCCAGCAAATGCGGCAGATGGGTGGGCTCAGCAGCCTGATGGACAAACTGCCCTCCGCCATGACAGCCAAGGCGGGTCAAGTTGATCTGGGTCGGGTCGAGAAGGACATCAAGCGCAAGGAAGGCATCATTCACAGCATGACGGCCTTGGAGCGTAGCAAGCCGGAGCTGATCAAAGCCACCCGCAAACGCCGCATTGCGGCCGGTGCTGGCGTCCAGGTGCAGGAAGTCAACCGCATGCTCAAAGAGTTTGAGCAGATGCAGGATATGATGAAAAAAATGAAAGGTGGCGGCATGATGAAAATGATGAAGCGACTGGGCGGCATGAAAGGAATGCCAAAGATGCCCTTTTAACTTCAGGTAAATTTTGCCATCCATCCCTTTTGAAATGGCGCATGACTGCTACTGTATTGATATTTGATTTGGGAGTATTTTGGGGTATCAACCTATGACGACAGAAGAAAAACCTGAGGAACGTGACGCTTGGACCCGCCGATTGGCCGCTTCAGCCAACAATCGCGCCTGGACCCTGTCGGAACAGGCGGCGCGCACACTGGCAGAAGACCAGGAAATGCTCCATGCAGCGCATGCCGCTGCCCACCTTTGGCAGGCTGTCGGCACTGAGCACCATTGCGCGTTGTCTCAACTCTTGCTCGCCCAGGTCCATGCGCTGCTCGGCCACACCAGTCTGGCCGAGCCTTACGCCAATGGGGCCCATCAGTATTTTCTGGGCCGCGATAGCGAGCCGTGGGAATTGGCCTTGTCCCATGTGGTCATGGCCAATGCCGCCAACTGCGCTGGTAAGGCGGCTGCGCATCTGCAGCACTATCAAACGGGCGTCGAAATGATTGATGCGCTCGCGGACCCCGAGGAGAAAGATATTCTTCTGGCCAGTCTGCGGGTGGTACCTCGACCAGCTGGCGGATAAAGCTTTCCGATCGGCTCATAATACTTGCGCGACGCTGAACTGACTCACCCCGATGCCCAACAACCTGATTGCAGTTTACCCCGGTACTTTTGACCCCATAACGCTAGGGCATGAGGATGTCGTCCGGCGCGCCGCGGCTCTCTTTGGGCGTTTGATCGTCGCGGTTGCGGCCGGGCATCACAAAAAAGCCATGTTCACATTGGACGAACGTTTGAGCATGACCCGGGAGGCACTGTCGGCGTACCCGCAAGTTCAAGTGGAAAGTTATCAGGGATTGATGCGGGATTTTGTCATTGCGCGAGGAGCCAAAGCGATGGTACGTGGATTGCGCGCCGTCACCGATTTTGACTACGAGTTTCAGCTGGCAGGTATGAACCGGGCACTGATGCCCGATGTGGAAACTGTTTTTCTGACACCAGGTGACAGATTTCAGTTCATTTCGAGCACCTTTGTCCGGGAAATCGCCACACTTGGTGGTGAAGTGGATAAGTTCGTCTCGGCGGGTGTCCACCAGAGCCTGCTTGCCAAGGTGCGCGTCTTGAACGGCGGCTGATAGTTTTGAATGGAGTCAACATGAAAATTCTTTTGCCCTTTGACGGCTCGGCAGTCGCACTGGATGCTGTTCGTTTTGCCATTCGTCTGGGCTCTGACGGGCTCGACATCAGTGTGGTGCTGGCCAATGTGCAGGAGCCGGCCAGCCTCTATGAACTGATGGTGGCCCATGATCCGCGTGTGATCGAGCAAGTCAGTGCTGCCGCGGGTGCCAATACACTGATGGCCGCGCAATCGCTGCTTGATGGGGCAGGTGTCGCCTACGAAACCGAGGTCGCCAGTGGTGATCCAGCACACACGCTGGTGGATATTCTGGAGAACTATGGCTGTAACATGGTGGTGATGGGTGCCACCGGCACCAGTACCTTGCGCCGGGCTTTGCTGGGGTCAGTTTCCAACGAAGTGCTTCATTCTGCCGGTGTGCCGGTGGTGATTGTCAAGGCTGCCGACAACCCCAGCCCGGAAACCGGTGCCTGAGACCACCACTGCGCAATCATCATGGCCTTGATGATCACGGACGAGTGCATCAATTGTGATGTGTGTGAACCTGAATGCCCTAATGATGCCATTTACCTCGGTCGAGACATCTATGAGATTGACCCAGAGAAATGCACTGAATGTGTCGGCCATTTTGACGAGCCCCAATGTGTGCAGATTTGCCCGGTCAGCTGCATTCCCATTCATCCACAATGGGTCGAGGACAAGGTCAGCTTGTGGCGCAAGTACCGGCAATTGCAGGCACTTTCCGTGGCGCGAACCCCTCTAAATCACACCGTGCAAGCACCTTCACCCGGAACTCAACCTCGCTGACACTAGGCGTCAGTCTTTGTTGTCCACGGTCGACGGTTTTTTCTTTTTCCCCTTGGCCGCGGCAGACTCGGGTATTTGGGCAACAAACTGTACCGGTTTGCTCGCGAGTTTTGCAATGGGTACCGCAGTGTTGTTGGCAACCGGCTTGACAGGCGCGGCGGTTGATGTGGTTTGAACCGGTTTGGTTTTTTTGTTTGCCGCTGGATGCGAGGTCGGAGTTCGTGCCCCTGCCGCTTTGTCCGGATGTGTTCGCGCCTTGGCTAGCTGCTCAGCCTGTTGCTGGTCACGCCGGGTTGCCTGCCTGGTTTGTTGCTGTTGTTCTGACGAGCGATCATCGTTGACTTGCAGCGTTTCTGCATCGGGGCATGGCAACTGGCTGTAAGTGGCGCCACATTTATAAACGACTTGGGCTCCAGCCCAATTAGTTAGAGTGGTTAGTGCTATTGTTATAAAAGCGATTCGCCAGGTTCTCATGGTGTGGCAGTGTCGGTGGTCGGTTCCACAGCGTCGGTGGTTGGCATCGGGACCGTCTGTGGACGCGGTGGTTTGGGCCTTGGCGCTTTGCTGGTATGGATCAAGCGGGTGGCGGCTTCCATCTCGCCTTTGATCAGATGAGGGGCGGCGGTCAATGCGCGGTCAATGCTCTGGTGGATGGCAATGCGATCGTCGGCTGACGGCTTCTTCAATACCCAATGAATGACTTCTGAGCGATTGCCCGGGTGCCCGATCCCGAGGCGTAGACGCCAATACTGGTCGCTGCCCAGTTGGGCATGGATATCGCGCAAGCCGTTGTGACCGGCATGACTGCCGCCCAGTTTGAGTTTGGCTTCGCCTGGTGCAATATCCAGTTCATCGTGGGCGACCAGAATCTCCTGCGGTGAAATCTTGAAAAAGTTGGCCAGTGCCGCGACTGACTTTCCACTCTGGTTCATAAAGGTCTGAGGTTGCAGCAGCCAGATGGTTTGACCCTCCAAGCTAGCCCTTGCCGTCAGTCCGTGATAGCCTTTGTCCATTTGCAAGCTCGTCTTGCTCAGTTGGGCCAATGCGTCCACCCACCAGAAACCAGCGTTATGCCGGGTGGCAGAGTAATCTGGGCCAGGGTTTCCCAAACCTACAAACAGTCGGATCATGTCTTCATTATGTCAAGGAGAAACAAAAAGGCCCACCGAGGTGGGCCTGTCGGGGGTGCTTCGCGCACTTATTTTTTGGCGGGCTTGGCGGCTGGTTTGGCGCCTGCCTTGCCGGCCGGTTTGGCCGGTGCCGCTTCAGTCGTCGCATCTGCCGCCGGTGCATCTGCCGCAGCAATCACCACCACGGAGACAACCACCGGGTTTTTGTTGCTGCCATGGGTCACTGCCTTGACACCCTTGGGCAACACAATCTCTGCCAGATGCAAGGAACTGCCTTTGCGTAGACCACTGAGGTCCACCTGAACAAATTCGGGCAGGTCAGCGGGCAGACACAAGACATCAATTTCGTTGATCACATGGTTGGCAATACACCCTTCGGTCTTGATCGCTGGCGATTGGTCGTCACCCACAAAGTGCAGCGGCACCTTCATGTGCAGTTTGGTGCTGGCGTCGACACGCTGAAAATCTATATGCAGAATCTGTTGTTTGAACGGGTGTACCTGCACGTCGCGTAGCAGCACGGCACTCTCAGCGCCGCCCATTTCCATTGTCAGAATGCTGGAGTGGAATGCCTCTTTTTTGAGTGCATGCCACAACGCGTTGTGGTCCACCTCAATCAGTTGTGGTTCGGTAGCACCGCCATAGACGATGCCCGGTGTGCGACCGGTGATGCGCAGACGGCGGCTCGCACCCGTACCGTGCTTGGAACGCTCAAAAGCGATAAATTTCATTGACTAACTCCATAAAGGGCCGACCGCGACCAGTGCGACCCTGATTAAAAAAAGCCCGTAACCCGAATGGGCTAAACGGGCCACTCGAAATTTCTGATCAGAACAGATTGTCCTGGTCAGAAAACAAACTCATCACCGATTTGCCTGCCGCAATGCGCTGAATGGTTTCTGCGATCAACGGCGCTACATTTAACTGACGAATCTTGGTACATGCCATTGCCGCCGGACTTAAGGGAATGGTATTGGTGACCACAACCTCATCGAGCGCATCACCCTGGCTGATTCGACTGATGGCTGGGCCTGAAAAAATCGGATGTGTGCAGTACGCGTAGACTTTTTTGGCACCACGCTGCTTGAGCACTTCGGCCGCCTTGACCAGGGTACCGGCGGTGTCAATCATGTCGTCCATCACCACGCAGTTGCGCCCCTCGATCTCGCCGATGACGTGCATCACCTCGCTGACGTTGGCACGCGGGCGGCGCTTGTCGATAATGGCCAGATCACAATCGAGTTGCTTGGCAAGTGCCCTGGCGCGCACCACCCCGCCCACGTCGGGGGAGACCACAATCAGGTCTTCGTATTTTTTCTGTTTCAGGTCGCCCAGCAAAACAGGCGATGCGTAAATATTGTCCACCGGAATATCAAAGAACCCCTGGATCTGGTCGGCGTGTAAATCCATCGTCAGCACCCGAGCCACACCCACCGCTTGCAGCATGTTGGCAACCACCTTGGCAGTGATTGGCACCCGACTTGAGCGCGGACGTCGGTCTTGACGGGCGTAGCCAAAATACGGAATCACCGCACTGATGCGCTCTGCAGAAGCACGTTTGAGTGCGTCCACCATGATCAGCAGCTCCATCAGGTTTTCGTTGGTCGGTGCACAGGTGGACTGAACCACAAAAACGTCGCGCGCGCGCACATTCTGCTTGATTTCAACGGTGACTTCGCCGTCTGAAAAACGACCGACCTCTGCAGCGCCCAAGTCGGTCTTCAGGTAGTGCGCGATATTTGCCGCCAGCGAGGGATTCGCATTGCCGGTAAAAACCATGAATTCAGGGGGTTGATCGGCCAGCATGTAAATCCCAACGAGTTGATCGCAAAAAGCTTTCACATGTCTAGAAACATGCGCAATATTTGGCAGGGGAAGAAGGATTCGAACCTTCGCATGCTGGAATCAAAATCCAGTGCCTTAACCAGCTTGGCGACTCCCCTACACGGGTAAGACGTGAAACGCCTTACCGATAAACCAATCTAAGCTGCCCAGCCCAACAATGGATGGGCGGCCAATCCGTTACACACCTTGCCCTGATACACATCAGGAACCCCGACTATCTCTCCCTCTAGTGGCAGTTCGGCGAAAACCGCACTGCCAGAGCCTGTCATCCTGCCACTCAAGCCCATCCCAGCGAGCCAACGGATGGCATCACCAACCTCTGGACAAAGCTGCAATGCAAGCTCTTGCAAATCGTTGCGACCATAGCCCCCAGGGTTTGCAGCGAAGCCTGAGATTATAGTGGGTTCAGAATCTCTTTTTAGTTGGGGGTTCGAAAAAATTCGCCTGGTTTCCAGACCGGCCGGTGGTTTGACAACCATATAGCGTGCCGGCGGCAGGCTGATCGGGTTCAGGTTTTCACCAATGCCGGTTACAAATGCATTGTTGCCGCCCAGGAAAAACGGCACATCGGCACCGAGTTTTATGCCCAGCGCTAACAAGCTTGCCAAGTCAAGCCGGAGTTGCCAAAGACGATTGAGCGCCAGCAGCGTGGACGCTGCATCACTGGAGCCGCCACCCAGTCCAGCCTGTGCCGGAATCCGTTTGTGAATGGCGATATGGGCACCCAGACGGGTGTTGCTGAACTGTTGCAGCAACTTTGCCGCACGCACCACGAGATCTTCGGCGGGTAGCACATCACCGAGGTCCTCTCGGCTGATCTGGCCATCGGTGCGAGTTTCGAAATGCAGCGTGTCACACCAGTCGATCAACCGAAAGACAGATTCCAGCAGGTGATAACCATCCTCACGCCGGCCCACGATGTGCAGAAACAGGTTGAGCTTTGCGGGGGCGCTGACATCGTAGAGAGACTTCATGGTTCAGAATGGTGAATTGCCAACGCGTGGCTCACTGTTCAAGCAGCAGTCTCAGCTCTGCTGCGGGTGTGGGGTGCTGTCGGTGGGCCCCGATTTTGCCTTGTTCGAACTCGCTGAGGTCAACTGACCAGCCGTTGATTGGTCGATCAATTCCGCGCAACCAGTCAAAAAAACCGGCGACAGGTACCACGGTACCAAGCAGTTGCTGGCTCAATGTATCGAGGTTGGTAAACGACTGGGTTTTGCCCGGCAGGTTCAGCTTGGCCTCTTGGGATGTCCATTCAACCAGGGCCGCCGTAGTACCCAGCGGCGTTGAAAGGCGCAACTGACCAGTCTGGGCATTGCCTTGGAGTTCGAAGCTGGCGTTGAAAGTCTGTGCCAGGCCCTGTTGGTTGGCAGGATCCGCATGCGTGCGCAGAAGGAGCTTTCCATACCACACCGATGTTTGTATGCTATTTTGGCCTTTAGCGCTTTCCTTGATTGCGCAACCAGCTATAAAAAACAAAGCAAAAAAGGCGGCAGCGACAATCGGAAACAAACGACGGTTCACAATGAAATTTGCAGTCGCTTCAGGGTTTCTTGCAGGGTTTCATTGTCCCGATTGAGTTTTAGCCCCTCTCGAAACACTTGCAGCGCTTCAGGGCGGCGTTGGTTTACCCACAAAATTTCTCCCAGATGCGCTGCGATCTCGGCGTCAGGTTTGTCTTTGAAGGCCGTTTGCAACAACCGCAGTGCCTCAGCATGGTTGCCACTGCGAAACTCTGCCCATGCCAGGCTGTCCGTGATGAAGGGGTCGCCTGGTGAAAGTTCCAGCGCTCTGACAATCAAAGCCCGAGCTTCAGGGAGGCGCAGGTTTCGGTCTGCCAGTGAGTAACCCAGTGCATTGTAGGCATGGGGGTCCTCAGGCTTGGTGGCGATCAGGCTGCGCAACAGTCGCTCCATCTCGTCCAGATCGCCCAATTTCTCGCTGACCATGGCCAGGTCATAAATCAGTTCTGTGTCATGCGGATCCTGCGCCATGGCCGCCCTAAGCCGGTCACGGGCACGCGCAAACATTTTTTGCTCGCGCAAAAGGGCCACTTCGGCCATACGCTTCAGTCGTGCATCGGCCTCGGAACGCTCGGTCTGGCTTTGAATCAGGGCCAGCGCCTCTTCCAGTTTGCCCTGCTGTGCCAGCAGACTGGCGCGCTGCACCTGCGCACGCAGGACGTCCTCGGGATTGTCCACACGAAGCAGCCAGGCATCTGCCTGCGCAAAGTCTTTGCGACCCTGCGCGACCTGCGCCAGAGACATCATCGCCTGCGAGCGCCCGCGCTTGACCTCGGCGGAGCGCTCGCTCATCGGAATCACTTCGATCAAATCCAGATAGCGTTGCAATTGCGGCTGCGACGTATCAAGCTGCTGCATTTGCAGGTCAAGGGCGCCGCCGATCAGCCAAGCCTCGGCGAAGTCGGGCCGACTGCTTTTGAGTTGCGCCAGCTCGCTTCGAGCCTCCACCTCCCGTTGCTGGCCTAGCAGTGCCTTGGCAAAATTCAGGCGAAATTCGGGGCTTGCATGGGGCAGGTGCTGCTTGACCAGCTGCTCAGCCAACGGGGCATCGGCTCCTAACATCGACAGGGCGAGCATGGCCGGATGCTCCGAGCTGGGGTCCATCGCCAGCGCCTTGCTGGCAGCGGCCAGTGCCGAAAAATTGTCGCCTGCGCGGTGCCACATGCGGCCGATCACCGCGCCCGCGGTAGCGCCCACAAACTTATCGTCGGTCAGCGCGCTCAAAGCGTTTTGTAAGGTCGTCGCGGCCAGGCGGCGGTCGCCGACACGGTCAAAATAGCCGGGCAAACGCCAGATGAAATCACGCTGCTGCGGGGCCGGCGTCAGCTTGACCTCACGTTGAATGGGCTCAACCGTTTCAGCGACCCGGTTCTGCCCGAGCAGAATCTGCAGCACAAACAGATTGGCTTCGCTGGACGTGGGATCGGCATCACGCCAGGCTTTGGCGGCTTGCAACGCCGATTCGCCTGCGCGGGCCCGAATGGCCACTTGAACCGCCCGCCGGAACACGGCCGGGTCGCGGGTCTTACGCGCCGCGTCCAGCATCAGCGAGAACGCAGCCCCGGACTCGTCGTTACGGGCATTGAGTTCACCGAGAAGCAACTGGTAAAACAGCGGCGCATCCATGGCGGAGGGTTTGGCGCTGCTATCCGGCGAACTTGCACCTTGGGCGCAAACACCAATCACCCCACTCAGAATAAAGGAGGCTACACCGCGAAAAAAATAGTGTTGAAGAAGCATCCGTTCATAATAATCCATGCCCACCTGAAAGCGCGCCCGATGCCCGAATTACCCGAAGTGGAAGTCAGCCGACGCAGTTTTGTCAACGCCATCACTGGCGCTGAGGTATTGGGCGTGCGCTTGGGCAAACCACTGCGCTGGCCTTTGGGTTGCCAGGGCGAGGTGCTGATTGGGCGGTGCGTATGTGGTGTGGACCGGCGCGGAAAATACCTGATCGTCAAGTTTGATCACGGGTACTTGCTGTTGCATCTGGGAATGTCTGGCAGCCTGTTGTTTGCGTCTAACTTGTCCACACCAGGGGTGCACGATCACTTTGACTTGTGCACCACCCATGGCACTTTGAGGTTGAACGACCCAAGGCGCTTTGGTGCGGTGGTGTATGTCGACAAGCTGAGCGATCCCATGGCTCGCAAACTGATGGACCATCTCGGGATGGAGCCACTCGGGGAAGCCTTTGATCTTGAGTTGTTTTTTCGGGGACTAAGGGCGCGTCAAACCAGCGTCAAGCAGGTCTTGATGGCGGGGGACCTGGTGGTCGGTGTTGGCAATATTTACGCCTCGGAAGCCTTGTTCATGGCGGGAATCCGGCCAGACGCCAGAGCCAACACTTTGAGTCGGGCACGTATTGCCCGTTTAGGTGCGGCCATTGTTGAGGTGCTGTCGATTGCAGTGTCCAAGGGCGGCAGCACGCTGCGCGATTTTTCCAGTGCGGACGGGCAGGCGGGTCATTTTCAGCTCGAGGCGATGGTGTATGACCGACAGAAGCTGCCGTGCAAACGCTGCGACACCCCCATTCGCATGATTCGCCAGGGCCAGCGTTCCAGTTTCTTTTGTCCGCAGTGTCAAAAACGTTGACCTGGTCGCATTGACGGCGTTGTGACTCGTGGGTGCTATATTGGGTCGCCAGCATCACCGGAGGCTGATTGGGAACTTCATTTAACGAGACATTTGACCAGCATGGCGCGTGGCGACGTGAGTTTGCCTTGCGCTTGAAGCTGTTGGCACAGTGGCTTAACGACCAGGACATGCTTGACGCCTCGTTGGAAGAGCGTCTGCATCAGCTCGAAGCCCAGGTCAGGCAGGACAAGGTGACCGTGGCTTTTGTGGCCGAGTTTTCGCGCGGCAAGTCAGAGCTGATCAACGCCGTGTTTTTTGCGGACTACGGGCGGCGCATCATGCCCGCCAGTGCGGGTCGGACAACCATGTGTCCGACCGAACTGGCGTTCGACCCGACTTTGCCACCCTGTTTGAGGTTGTTGCCTATCGAAACGCGGATGCAGCCTCAGTCGCTGATGGAATGGCGCATGGTGGCGGACCAGTGGCAACACATCCCGCTTGAGGTGAGTAACCCCAAACAACTGGCGCAGGCGTTTGCCCGCGTGGCCGAAACACGACGGGTCAGTCCGCCCGAAGCCCGCGCGCTGGGTTTTTTTAACGGGCTGAACCCGCAGGGTTTGGTGACCGCCGATACGGATGGTCTGGTGGAGATACCCAAATGGCGGCACGCGCTGGTCAATGTGGCCCACCCGCTGTTGCGCCAGGGTCTGGTCATTCTCGACACACCCGGGTTGAACGCCATCGGTACCGAGCCAGAGCTGACGGTCAATCTGATCGCCCAGGCGCAAGCCATTGTGTTCGTATTGGGCGCTGACACCGGTGTGACCCAGTCGGACCTGTCCATTTGGCAGGAGCATTTGCCGCATGATCAGCGCGACTCTGCGGCACGCTTGGTGGTACTCAACAAGATTGATACCTTGTGGGATGCACTCGACAGCGATGAAGTCGTCCAGGAGCAACTGGACAAACAAATGTGCGACAGCGCCCAGATTCTTGGCGTAAACCGTGAGCAGGTGCTGGCTCTTTCGGCTCAGAAAGGACTTCTGGGCAAGCTGACAGGTGATGGCGCATTGCTCAATCGCAGCCGACTTGCGGTGTTTGAAGATGCCTTAAGTCAAGGTATCGTCGGGCGAAGGCGGCAACTGTTGGGCCATCTGATCGGGCAGGGCATTACGCGCCTGCGTAGCGAAACTGCCAGGGCGATCCAGATACGCAGGCACGAAATCACCGAACAATCGATCGAACTGAAAAGTTTGCAAGGCAAAAACCGCCCGGTCATCCGGAACATGCGTGCCCGGATTGCCGCTGAACAAGCGGATTTTGAAGCTGCCGGAATCAAGATCCACGCGGTCCGATCGGTACACCTCAAGCTACTGCGAGAGATTTTTGGTCTGTTGGGGTCGTCGCATCTGAATCAGGAAATGGTGGTTCTGGTTACCGCCCTGAACCAGAAGGGATTCAAACTGGGCGTCAAACGCGCTTATGCCGAAACGTTTGAGCGTTTGCGCGCCAATTTGCAGCAGGTTCATGCCAAGGGCCTTGAAATTCATGCAATGTTTGTGGCCACATTTTCCCAGCTGAATACCGACTACGGTTTCTCGCTTCACGCGCCTGATGAGCCGGAAGTTGGCCATTATCTTGGCGAACTTGCCTTGATTGAGCGCAGCCACCTGCAGTATCTGGGTGTTGCCAACACAATCAGGTTGGCACAGCCAGAGTTTGCCCAGAAGCTGGTCAGGGCACTGTCAACCCGTTTGCGAGGCGTTTACGAATCGGCGTTGGCAGACGTGGAGGCATGGAGCAAGTCTGCAGCGGCGCAATTGGATGCCCAGTTGCGTGAGCGGCGGCGTAATTTTGTACGACGTCTGGAGGCTGTCGACCGGATTGCCCACGCGTCTGAGGGGCTGGATAGCCGCATTGCCGAAGTGGAGGGTCGTGTTCTCGAACTCGAGCAGGCGCAGTGCAAACTCGATGAGCTGACCGGTTACCTGCTGCAGATGGCGGAAGCGCGTTGACGTTATCGCGCATGTCAATAGATCCAGATACAGATCCCACCCGGTTTTCGCTGTCGTCGGTCGTGGTGTCCTGGCAGCGGGAGCATGGACGCAATGACCTGCCTTGGCAGGGCAGCGGCGACCCGTACCGGGTATGGCTCTCCGAGATCATGTTGCAGCAAACCCAGGTGGTCACCGTACGTTTGTACTTCGAGAGATTTCTGGCGCGCTTTGCCGATGTGCGTGCGTTGGCCGAAGCGCCCTTTGACGATGTTCTGGCGCTGTGGGCTGGGCTGGGCTATTACAGTCGGGCGCGCAATCTGCACCGTTGTGCCAAAGTTGTGAGCGTCCGGTATGGGGGCGAATTCCCCCGCAGTGCGCGCGAGTTACAAACCCTGCCGGGCATCGGCAAGTCCACTGCAGCGGCCATCGCCGCCATCTGTTTTGCAGAGCGGGTGGCCATTCTGGATGGCAACGTCCGCCGCGTACTGGCGCGTTTCCTGGCCTTTGATGCTGATCTGGCACGCGCAAGCAATGAACGCGACCTGTGGGACCAGGCCACTCAGCTATTGCCAAAACGTGATTTGACACTACAGATGCCTCGGTACACCCAGGGAATGATGGATCTGGGTGCAACCGTCTGCACCAGCAAGAAACCGGTATGTGGGGTGTGCCCGCTGGCACCAGAGTGTCTTGCCCGCCGTCGAGAAATGGTGGATCAGATTCCGCTGCGAAGTCGCAAGATCAGGCGCAGCACACAATCCATCTGGCTGCTTTGGGCGCGATCAAGTACAGGTGAGGTTTGGCTCGAGCGGCGCCCGACCCCTGGCGTCTGGGCCGGTCTGTATTGCATGCCATGGTTTGATGACCTCGCCAGCCTGCAGGCAGCACTGCCTGCGGGATATTCCATCAAGCAGCTTCCTGCAGTCAAGCATGTGCTGACCCATAAGGATCTGCATTTACACCCGGTTCAGGTTGACTTGGATGCACACATCAAGCCAATGCCAGACGGCGCCTGGATGACGCAGGTACAGTGGCGGCAACTTGGACTGCCGGTCCCGATCAGCAAGTTGCTACACGCCTAATCCACAGCGGCTCGCGCATCCATTTCCCGATGTCGACGCAAGGTGACCCAGCGCGACTCGTAATGCGCGGCCAGCTGTTCCACCAGATAAACCGATCGGTGCTGGCCACCGGTACAGCCGATGGCCACTGTGACATAGCTGCGATGATTCTGTGCCAGAGCGTCAAGCCAATGGTCCAGAAAGCCGCTGATGTGCGCGAACATATGCACCACTTCGGCTTCACGCTGCAGGAAACTGACCACAGCGGCGTCCTTTCCGGTCAGGGCTCGCAAATCCGGTTCGTAATGCGGGTTGGGCAACATACGTACGTCAAAAACGAAGTCCGCGTCGCTGGGGATGCCGCGCTTGAAAGCAAACGACTCAAACACCAGGGTCAGCTGGTCTGCAGGCGCCTCGATGAAAGATTTGACATAACTTTGCAACTGGGTGGGGCGGATGATGCTGGAGTCAATGACATGAGCCTGGGCACGCAGGTCGCTTAACAGCTCGCGCTCAAGTTCTATGGCTTCGGCCAGGGCATGCCGGTGGTCAGCCTGCACGGCAAGACCGGTGATGACGGACAATGGATGGCGTCTGCGCGTCTCGGAAAACCTTCGGATCAAGGTGTCGGTGGTGGCATCCAGAAAAATCGAGTCAACATGGATGTGGTGTGCTTTGATCTGCTTGAGCAGCTCTGGAACCAGCGGCAATGCCTGTGCACTGCGAACATCCATGGCAATGGCCAGCCGTCGGCAATGTTGTTGGCGCTCAAGCTCTACAAGAGGCAGGAGTAATTCCGGTGGCAGATTGTCGACGCAGTAAAAACCAAGATCCTCCAGCGCGTGCAAAGCGACCGATTTGCCTGAACCGGACATGCCGGTGATCAGCACGATCTTCAGTTCGGTGGGTGAATCAGGCATGTCCGCTGCTCTGCGGCTGCAACATGTCTCGTGCATGTGCAAGTGTGCTTGCCAGAATTCGTTCACCGCCGAGCATTCGTGCCAGCTCGGCAACCCGCTGCTCGCCCTGAACCAGATCCACCAGACTCACTGTGACACCGGCTCTCAGTTGTTTGCGAACCACCAGATGTTGGTCCGCGCAGGCAGCCACCTGCGGCAAGTGGGTCACGGCCAGCACTTGCCGGTCGGCACCGAGTCGATGCATCAGCCGACCGACCGTCTCGGCCACCGCACCCCCTACACCCGCATCGACTTCGTCAAAGATCAGTGTGGGGGCGCTGCCGAGCTGGCTGGTGGTCACCGCAATGGCCAATGCAATGCGGGACAACTCACCCCCCGAGGCCACTTTGTTGACTGGGCGTGGTGTGCTGCCGATGTGGCCTGCCACCAGAAAACTGATGTCGTCCAGTCCGCTTTGTTGTGGTTGCGCAGAAGGAGAAATGTCAACCTTGAACTGCCCACCACCCATGCCCAGCCCCTGCATGGCAAGGGTGATTGCCTGCGCCAGCTGTTGTGCGGCGCGGCTTCTGGCCTGTGACAACTCTTGCGCTTCACGCTGGTAATCCAGCCATGCCTGGTCCAGCGCCTGCTCGATTGAGTGCAAATCAGCGGCAGCGTCGAGCGTGGCAAGCTCCGAGCGCCATTGCAAAAGCAAGGTAGGCAGTTCGTCCGGCGCGCGCTTGTAACGGCGTGCCAATGACATCCATAG
>JAGOUM010000052.1 GCA_018061265.1 Rhodoferax sp.
GCTTACCACTTGGCCCGTTTGGGGCACCAGGTGACCGTGCACGAGGCGGGTCCCCTGCCGGGCGGCATGATGCGTTTTGGCATACCACAGTACCGGTTGCCGCGGCAGGTGCTGGACGACGAAGTACAGCGCATCGTCGACTTGGGTGTGGACATACAGTACAACAGCAAGATCAGCAACGTGCTCGAATCCAAGCAGCAAGGCGGATTTGATGCCGTGTTTTTGGCCGTGGGTGCACACATCGCCAAGCGGGCATTCATTCCGGCGGGTGATTCGGCCAAGGTGCTTGACGCCGTGGCCGTGCTGCGCTCCATGGAAGGTGAAGACAAGCCGATGCTGGGGCGCAAGGTGGTGGTGTATGGAGGTGGCAACACCGCGATCGATGTCGCACGTACTGCCAAGCGGCTTGGCGCCAGCGAGGCCATCATCGTCTACCGTCGTAACCGCGAAAAAATGCCGGCACACGACTTTGAGGTCGAAGAAGCGCTGCAAGAGGGGGTGCTGATCAAATGGCTCTCCACCATCAAGCAGGCCGGCGAGTCCTCGATCACGGTTGAAAAGATGGCACTGGACGAGAAGGGCTTTCCGCAACCCACCGGTGAGTTTGAAACCCTTGAGGCCGACTCGGTGGTGCTGGCACTCGGCCAGGATGTGGATTTGTCGCTGATCGAGGGCGTGCCCGGACTGGTCGTGCAAGACGGTGTGGTGCAGGTCAACCCGCAGATGATGACCGGCCACTCCGGCATTTTTGCCGGCGGCGACATGGTGCCGGCCGACCGCAACGTGACGGTGGCCATCGGTCACGGCAAAAAGGCTGCGCGCAACATTGACGCCTGGCTGCGTGGGGAAGCCTACAAACCCGCACCCAAAGCTGAAATTGCCACATTCGACAAGCTCAACACCTGGTACTACAGCGACGCACCCAAAACCGTGCGTCCCATGCTCGACATCATTCGTCGTCAGTCGACCTTTGAGGAAGTGCAAGGGGGGCTGGACGAAAGCAACGCCTTGTTTGAGGCACGGCGCTGCCTGTCGTGCGGCAATTGTTTTGAGTGCGACAACTGTTATGGCGTATGCCCGGACAACGCGGTCATCAAGAAGGGGCCGGGCAAGGGCTTTGATTTCAATTACGATTATTGCAAAGGCTGTGGCATTTGCGTCTCAGAGTGTCCTTGTGGTGCCATCAAGATGGTGCCAGAAGACATTTGATGGTGGCGTTCTTCCCGCTGGTTTTTTCATGTGAGGAGTGAGTCATGTTCCAACATATATTGGTGCCGGTAGATGGTTCGGGTACGTCCGAGGTGGCCGTGGGCAAAGCCATCGAACTTGCTCGGGCGTTTGGAAGTACCGTGACGGTCATTTATGTCATTGATCCATACCCGTTCACCGGCGTGGGTACCGACTTTGCCTACGGACAGGCCGAGTACCTCAGCGCTGCAACCGCCGAGGCCAATGCCTCGGTCCACGCCGCCAAGGAGGCTTTTGCCAATGCGGGTGTGGCGGTGGATACCTCTGTCATCGAGGCGCACACGGCCTGGCGTGGCATCGTTGAGGCGGGTGCATCGCTCGAAGCCGACCTGATTGTGATGGGTTCACATGGCCGAAGCGGTCTCGAAAAACTGGTGCTCGGCAGTGTTGCACAAGCCGTACTGTCGCACACCAAGCTGCCAGTGCTGGTGGTTCGCAGCTGACTCACAGCCACGGCAGGTTTCTGATGCAATACCGTCGTCTTGGCCGCAGCGGTCTTCAAGTCAGTGAGCTGTCGCTGGGCTCATGGGTCACCTACCAAAATCAGGTTGATGTGGCGGGTGCCCGTGAAATGATGGCCGCCGCCTTTGACGCGGGAGTGAATTTTTTCGACAACGCCGAGGTGTATGCGTCTGGGCAGAGTGAAGTGGTCATGGGCGCGGCACTGAAAGCGCTGCACTGGCCACGTCTTGACTACATTGTTTCCACCAAGTTTTTTTGGGGGCTGCACAAGGCGGGCCCCACGGCGAACAAAAAAGACACCCTTAACCGCAAGTACCTGAGCCAGGCCATTGATGGCTCGCTCAAGCGCATGGGGCTGGACCACATTGACTTGGTGTATTGCCATCGCCCGGACCCGCACACTCCCATCGAGGAAACTGTCTGGTCAATGAGTCAAATGATCTGGTCAGGTAAGGCACTGTATTGGGGCACCAGTGAGTGGTCGGCCCAGGAGATCCAGGCCGCATGGGATATTGCAGACCGGCATCACCTTCACAAACCGGTCATGGAGCAACCGCAGTACCACTTGTTTCATCGCCGTCGGGTTGAAAAAGAGTACGCGAGGCTGTATGACGACATGGGTCTGGGTCTCACCACCTGGAGTCCATTGGCCAGCGGTTTGCTGACCGGCAAGTACCGCAACGGCATTCCATCGGGCAGCCGCGGTGCTATTGAAGGTATGGGTTTTCTGGCCAACGGCTTGACAGACATCGCAAAGAACGCGGCGGTTGTACAACTCGGTGCCATCGCAGTGGAACTTGGCTGCAGCCTCAGTCAGTTGGCCATTGCCTGGGTGGCAAAAAACCCTCGGGTGAGTACCGTCATCATGGGTGCCTCCAGGCTCTCCCAGTTGACTGAGAATCTGGGGGCGATACCGGTTGTGCCGTTGCTGACGCCAGATGTGTTGGCAAGAATTGACGAAGTGACATTGGCGTTGGCCAGCTGAGACGACGTTTCAAATACCTCGATGACCAGAATGAATGGCTATAACCTGGTCTCGGCGATCTGGATGTTGCTTATAGCCGCCCAGGTGCAGGCTGGCCCCATTGAAGACGCAGTTGCATCTAAAAGTCGAGGCGATTTTGCGGCGGCATTGAGCCAGTTCAAGTCCTTGGCGAATACCGGCAACCCGAGGGCCCAGTTTGAGCTCAGCTTGCTGTATCTGACCGGCAAAGGTGTCAAATCGGACACCCGCCAGGCCATGCGCTGGCTTAAACAATCGGCTGTGCGTGGCTACCAGCCCGCGCAATCCAACCTTGGGGTGGCGTTTGGCAGGGGCCGCTACCTTCCGCAAGATGAGGTCAAGGCCTATATCTGGGCCAGCATCGCGGCGACGTCGGGTGATGCTGTCGCCGTAACCAACCGGGATGTGGCTGGCAGAAATTTCAGCCCAAAAGAGCTCGAACAGGTAAAACTGCTGGCGCAGGAATGTTTGCGCAGATTTTCCGAAGTTCAGACGCTGCCGCAGTGCCTTTAGCTCCCCGATCACCTCAACGCATGATCAGGCGGGTGTTTTTTGCTGAAGGGCCTTGACCCCTCACTTAGAATTTGCCTCGTGTTGGTCGAGAACTCGAAACAGCCGACGCCGTGGCATGGGATCCCGGGGATGAACTGACAACAGGGGGTCTTGCAGATGGCATCTACCCGGTAATCAGTCGGGCTGTGATGCGGCCATTCGGTACAGATCAGTCCGACGCTCAAGCAGGTTGCCCCGGCAGAAAAATGATCAGCCTGCTGGCTGTGTCGGCTCAAACGCTGAGTCAGAGTCACTGGGTAGCGTCGGTAAATTGGAAGAATACAACTGGGAATTACGATGACTTTAAAAGCTTCACCTGTTCGATTGACCACACTCAGCACCAGCTTTGATGTTGAGTTAAGTGCACGGATGCAGTGGTCCGCTCAAACGGATGCGGGTATTGAGCAACGGGTGGCTGATATCCTGGCCGATGTGCGCCAGCATGGCGATCGTGCGGTGCTCGATTACACCGCGCGTTTTGATCACCTGCAGGCCGACAGCGTAGGGCAGTTGGAGCTGAGTCATTCCGAGTTAAAGCTGGCATTTGAGGGTTTGCCAGAAGACCAGCGCCAGGCGCTCGAAGCAGCAGCACATCGAATCCGAAGTTACCACCAGGCGCAGCGCAAAGCGAGTGGAGAGAGCTGGAGCTACCGTGATGAAGATGGCACGCTGTTGGGCCAGAAAGTGACACCGCTGGATCGTGTGGGCATCTATGTCCCAGGCGGTAAGGCGGCCTACCCGTCCAGTGTGCTGATGAATGCCATTCCGGCCCATGTTGCTGGGGTGAGTGAGATCATCATGGTGGTTCCCACGCCAAGGGGTGAAAAAAACATGCTGGTGCTGGCCGCGGCGCACCTGGCCGGCGTCACACGTGTTTTCACGATTGGTGGTGCCCAGGCTGTGGCAGCACTGGCCTATGGCACGGCGACGGTGCCCAAGGTTGACAAGATCACCGGACCGGGAAATGTCTATGTTGCCAGCGCCAAGAAACGTGTTTTTGGCGTTGTGGGTATTGACATGATTGCCGGTCCGAGTGAAATCCTGGTACTGGCTGACGGCACAACCCCCCCTGACTGGGTGGCCATGGACATGTTCAGCCAGGCCGAACATGATGAGTTGGCACAAAGTATTTTGTTATGTCCGGATGCCGCGTACATTGACCAGATCCAACTGGCGATCGACCGTCTGTTGCCAGAGATGCCGCGCCAACACATCATCGCCAAATCATTGAGCGACCGGGGCGCGTTAATTCTGACGCGCGATATGCAAGAAGCCTGTGCCATCAGCAATCGCATTGCGCCGGAGCATTTGGAAGTTTCCAGCCGGGACCCACACCGATGGGAGCCAATGCTCAAGCACGCCGGGGCGATTTTTCTAGGTGCCTACACCAGCGAGAGTTTGGGCGACTATTGTGCCGGCCCCAACCATGTGCTGCCGACAAGCGGTACTGCGCGCTTTAGCTCACCATTGGGTGTCTATGATTTTCAGAAACGCAGCAGCCTGATTGAGGTCAGTGCCGCGGGTGCACAAACCCTGGGGAATATTGCCTCGGTGTTGGCCCGCGGTGAGGGTTTACAAGCCCATGCACGCGCCGCTGAAATGCGCTTGGGCGCATCACATGCGACCAGCGAATGACTCGCTGGTGACAGCTGGCAAGGGCATGGTGATCAAGGCAGCGACAGGAATTCACCCTCGTTGAGGACCCGGCTACGCTGGCGTCCGTTGACGCTGTAAGTGATGCGCAATTGTTTGGGGCGGCCATTGGCTGGATCACCGCCCGCGGTACTGTTGTTGACCTTGACATTGAGTCGGCCATTAAAAACACGCTGTTGCAGACGATCTGCAATGTCCCAGGTCTGACGACCCGCACCATATTCGGCGCGCAGGATCCGCAGACCCTCGTTGAAATCGAGTCCGCTATCGCCGCCTTGGGGAATCTCCGGGCGGTTGCCGCCCCATCCACCATTCCAGTTGTCGTCCCCCCAGTTTCCACCACCCCAGCCGCTGAACTGTGAACCGTCCACCCAACTGCTCTCTGCATACTCAAATGTGCGGGTCTGACCGTTCGGACTGCGGGCATAGATGCGCAGGGTTTTGGGGCGGCCAGGATGTGGGTCGCTACCAAAGGTCTCGTTGCGCAGCCGAAAGCGCTGGTCATTTCGCGCCAGCTCGCGCAAGCGCTGCGTGACATCGATATTGCGCTCGGCAGTACCGTACTGGGCCCGCAAGATCCGGTACTCATTGCGATTGTTACTGTTGTCGTTGTTATCCCAGCCGCTTCCACCGTTTCCCCAGTTGCCACCGCCCCAGCCACTGAACTGGGAGCCATCCACCCAGCTGCCCTCGGTGTATTCAAAGGTGCGCGAACGGCCATTGGAATCGGTGGCGTAAATCCACAAGGTTTTAACTCGATGTTCGTCCGGATCGACACCAAAGGTTTCATTTTTCAGGACAAATCGTTCGTCACGCCGGGCCAATTCACGCAGCCGCTGGGTGACGTCCACATTGCGTTGAGCCGTGCCGTAGGTGGCACGCTGGATCTTATAGTCACCGTCTCCCCGTGCCCAAACCGGTCGCAACGGACCCAGAGCCAGTGTGGCCAAGATTGTTCCCAAACCCCCAATGACACGTCTGCGCATTTACGCTTCTCCTGGTTGATAAAACGAGTTGCCTGTAGACACCAAGGTTCCTGTCGGGACACCCAATTGGTGAATCATAGTGGCAAAAACACGGCGGCAAACGCCGGCTGCTCCCTGCACCACTCGGCCACTGTGGCGCGGTAAGATCAAGGTGCCCCGGGATTTTGCCGGGGACACATGATTTGATAAACGCTGCCTATGCCTTCTTTGTTGCCAGAGCCGATCGGCCGAATACGTTTCGATGTACAAGGCATGCAGCCTTATGTGGTGCAGGATGCACAGGGCATGGTCAAGCTCGACGCTATGGAAAACCCGCATCGCCTGCCAGCCGAGTTGCAGTCCGCCCTGGGTCAGCGCCTCGGTGCCTTGGCGTTGAACCGTTATCCGGGCCACCGTGTGACAGATTTACGTAGCGCATTGCTGCAGCATGCCGGCGTGGCAGATGGTTTTGGCCTGACACTGGGGAATGGATCGGACGAACTGATCAGTCTGCTAGCAATGGCATGCGCCAGGCCATGTGATTCTGAGGGCCGGTCAATCAAAGCCAGCGTGCTGGCACCCGAGCCAGGTTTTGTGATGTATGCCATGAGTGCACAGTTGCAGGGGCTCAATTTTGTTGGAGTGCCACTGACCGACGACTTCGCATTGGATGTGCCTGCCATGCTGGAGGCAATCACTCGGCACAACCCCGCCTTGACCTATCTGGCTTACCCGAATAACCCGACGGCCAACCTGTGGGACGACTCTGCCATGGAAGCTGTCATTGATGCAACCCGAACGCAGGGCGGTCTGGTGGTAATTGACGAGGCCTACCAACCTTTTGCTGCACGGTCGTACATTGACCGGCTGGCACGGCACAGCCATGTGTTGTTATTGCGCACGCTAAGCAAGTTTGGCCTGGCTGGCGTGCGCCTGGGTTATCTGATTGGGCCCGATGCGCTGATTCAACAGATCGACAAAGTGCGCCCACCCTACAACATTAGCGTACTCAACGCCGAAGCGGCCCTGTTCGCCCTGGAACACACGTCAGTTTTTGAGTCCCAAGCGCAGGATATTCGATCACAGCGCACGTTTCTTTTGTCCGAGCTCTTGCACCTGCCTGACGTGCGGGTGTTTCCAAGTGAAGCCAATATGATCCTGTTGCGTGTCTCTGACGCACAAAAGACCTTCTCAGGCCTGTGTTCGCGCGGCGTGCTGATCAAGAACGTTTCTAAAATGCACCCACTGCTACTCAACTGCCTGCGCCTGACGGTGGGTACCGAGCCCGAAAACCGCCTTTTGCTGGCCGCCCTGCGAGCCTCACTATGACCAACTACCCTCTCACTGAACTACCTGAAACACCAGCGACCTGTGCGCCACGCATTGCCGAGCTGTCCCGCAACACGGTCGAGACCCAGGTCTCGGTGCGTATCAATCTGGATGGCACGGGTGTCTCGCGCTTGCACACCGGGATTGGTTTTTTTGACCATATGCTGGACCAGATTGCGCGCCACGGGCTGATTGACCTCGACATCGATGCCGAGGGT
Source organism: Rhodoferax sp. (assembly GCA_018061265.1). Classification (GTDB taxonomy): domain Bacteria; phylum Pseudomonadota; class Gammaproteobacteria; order Burkholderiales; family Burkholderiaceae_C; genus Rhodoferax. The sequence continues at coordinate 7,431 of JAGOUM010000052.1, forward strand.
GACTTGCACATCGATGCGCACCACACGGTTGAGGATGTGGGCATCACTCTGGGGCAGGCGCTGCGCCAAGCGATGGGTGACAAAAAAGGCATTCGCCGATTTGGCCACGCCTATGTGCCGCTGGATGAAGCGCTGAGCCGGGCGGTGGTGGATTTTTCAGGTCGCCCGGGCCTCGTGATGGACGTGCAATTCACGGCCGGCACCATTGGTACCTTTGATACCCAGCTGGTGCACGAGTTTTTTCAGGGTTTTGTGAACCATGCCGGGGTCACGCTGCACCTCGATGTTCTCAAGGGCAGCAACGCCCACCATCAGGTGGAGAGCCTGTTCAAGGCCTTTGCCCGCGCTCTGCGAAGTGCCATTGAATTTGATTCCCGTGCCCAAGGCCAGGTGCCATCGACCAAGGGTAGTCTCTAAATTTATAAAAAAATTGTTTCAAGCCCATATAGGTATTGTGTAAGTAGCTATGGTTTTAATTAACAAACCCTGCGCCAATAAAGTCGTCGCGGTGGTGGACTACGGTATGGGCAACCTGCGCTCGGTGTCGCAGGCAGTACAGGCGGCTGCGCTTGACAGTGGGTTTTCCGTGGTCATAACTGCTGACCCGGACACCGTGCGTGCAGCCGAGCGGGTTGTTTTGCCGGGGCAAGGCGCCATGCCAGACTGCATGCGCGAGTTGCGTGAGTCGGGCTTGCAGGACTCGGTGCTGGAGGCGGCCGCCTCGAAACCGATGTTCGGAGTTTGTGTTGGCATGCAAATGTTGCTCGATCACAGTGCCGAGGGCGATACCCCGGGCCTGGGCTTGATTCATGGTGAGGTGCTCAAATTTGAGCTGGCCGGGCAACTTCAGCCCGACGGTAGCCGCTACAAGGTGCCGCAAATGGGCTGGAACCAAGTTTGGCGCGTGTCCCACGCCGGGCAGACCCACCCGGTCTGGGGAGATGTGCCGGACGGCAGTTATTTCTACTTTGTTCACAGTTTTTATAGCAAACCGTCTGATACACGCCACAGTGCGGGCCAGACCGACTACGGTCAGCGCTTCAGTTCAGCCATTGCGCGTGATAATATTTTTGCTACACAATTTCACCCCGAGAAAAGTGCCGACCACGGCCTGTCGTTGTACCGCAACTTTCTCCACTGGAACCCTTGACCTGTTTGAGTCTTTCATGAACACGAAGCAACTCTCTGCACGATGAAGCATCGTTGTTGCCGTTCCCGTTTTCTCCTCCAGCCTTTTGCATCATGCTGTTAATTCCTGCGATTGACCTTAAAGACGGTCACTGTGTTCGCCTGCAACAAGGTGATATGAAACTGGCCACCACCTTCAGCGAAGAGCCGATGGTGATGGCGCGTTCATGGGTGGACAAGGGTGCCAGACGATTACATCTTGTCGATTTGAATGGTGCATTTGCCGGCCAGCCGAAAAACGAGGCGGCCATCCGCAAGATACTCAAAGAAGTGGGCAGTGAGGTCGATGTCCAGTTGGGTGGAGGCATCCGCGACCTCGACACCATCGAGCGTTATCTCGACGCCGGGCTGCGTTACGTCATCATTGGCACCGCAGCGGTGCGCAACCCAGGCTTTCTGCAGGATGCCTGTACCGCGTTTGGCGGTCACATCATCGTTGGTCTGGATGCCAAGGACGGCAAAGTTGCCACCGATGGCTGGAGCAAACTCACCCGGCATGACGTGGTGGACCTGGGCAAGAAGTTTGAGGACTTCGGTGTTGAGTCCATTATTTACACCGACATTGGCCGTGATGGCATGCTCACCGGTATTAATATAGAAGCCACAGTGCGATTGGCGCAAGCGTTGAGCATACCGGTGATTGCCTCCGGGGGGCTCTCCAATATGTCTGACATTGAAGCCTTGTGTGCCGTGGAAGACGAAGGTATTGAGGGTGTGATTTGTGGCCGGTCAATTTACAGCGGTGATCTTGACTTTGAAGCCGCACAAGCAAGGGCCGATGAGTTGAATGGCTGAATGACAGTGTTTAGCACCTCAACCCGCTGACCTTCTCTGCTGATGCCTTGGGGCGGCCAAGCCGTTAAACTCAGGCGCATGTTAGCCAAACGTATTATTCCGTGCCTGGACGTTACCGGTGGCCGCGTGGTCAAGGGCGTCAACTTTGTCGAATTGCGCGACGCCGGCGATCCTGTGGAAATCGCTGCGGGCTACAACGAGCAGGGTGCCGACGAACTCACCTTTCTCGACATTACCGCCACCAGCGATGGTCGCGACCTGATTTTGCACATTATCGAGGCCGTGGCCAGCCAGGTCTTCATTCCGCTCACGGTGGGCGGTGGCGTGCGAACGGTCGATGATGTGCGCCGGCTGCTCAACGCGGGCGCCGACAAGACCAGCTTCAATTCGGCGGCGATCGCCAACCCGCAGGTTATTCGTGATGCCTCGCGCAAATATGGGGCGCAGTGCATCGTGGTGGCCATTGACGCCAAACGTCGCACCGCCACCGACGCACTTCGGCCCGATGCCAAGGGTCAACCCGTGGGTGAAGGCTGGGATGTTTTTAGCCATGGTGGGCGCAAGAACACCGGTTTGGATGCGGTCCGCTGGGCCAGCCAGATGGCCGAGTTTGGCGCTGGCGAGATTTTGCTCACCAGCATGGATCGCGACGGCACCAAGGTCGGCTTTGACCTGGCGCTGACGCGTGCCGTGAGTGACGCCGTGAGTGTGCCGGTGATTGCCTCCGGCGGTGTTGGTACGCTCGACCACCTGGCCGACGGCATTCAGCTCGGTGGCGCTGATGCGGTGCTGGCGGCGAGCATTTTTCATTACGGCGAGTTCACAGTGGCGCAAGCCAAGACACGTTTGGCCGAGCGCGGCATTCCCGTTCGGGTATAGTGATCTTTTTGGCCTCCAGCCCTTTATTTAAAAGTGCTAGCAGCTCTCTTTATTGATAGTTAAATGCACCGACAATGTGGTTATGAATTATCTTGACGCGATCCGATGGGACGCACAGGGCCTGGTCCCGGTGATTGCCCAGGAACAAGCCACGGGCGACGTGCTGATGTTCGCCTGGATGAACCGCGAAGCACTGCAACAGACGGTTACCCTAGGGCGTGCGGTGTACTTCAGCCGTTCACGCAACAAGCTGTGGTTTAAGGGCGAAGAGTCTGGCCATGTGCAGACCGTGCACGACATTCGGCTTGACTGCGACGCCGATGTGTTGCTGCTGCAGGTCACCCAGACCGGGCACATACCGGGCATTGCCTGCCATACCGGGCGACACAGTTGTTTTTTCAGCCGTCTGGAAGCGGGGCAATGGTGCGCCGTTGATCCAGTGCTCAAAGATCCGCAAGACATCTACAAATAAGGCCAGCGGTTTTTCGATACCATTGGTTCGACCGCAACAGCCCCGCCCACCTTATGCCGACAAATTCATCTTTGGAAAATGCTTTGCAGCAACTCGCTGCCGTGATCGAAGGCCGCCTGCCGGGCAACGGTGGCGACCCGGAGTCCAGCTATGTGGCGCGCTTGCTGCACAAGGGGCCTGATGCATTTCTGAAAAAAATTGGAGAAGAAGCCACCGAAACGGTGATGGCTGCCAAAGACGCCGACCATGGCGGTGACAAAGCGAAAATTGTTTATGAGATGGCAGACCTCTGGTTTCATTGCATGGTGGCTTTGGCACATTACGGCCTGGGGCCAGCGGATGTGATTGCCGAACTTGAGCGCCGGGTTGGCACCAGTGGGCTGGAGGAAAAGGCGTTGCGAAAACTGGCATACCGGGAAAACGAAACACACGAGGCAAGCCCATGACCCAGGACTTCAGCCGGCCCGAGCCGGAGCCAGACACCACTGCCAACCCGGATGTGCAACGCATGAATGCACTCAACACGGTTGGCACCATCAGTTACATACTTCATCTCATTGTTGCGGTTGGTGCCTTGATCCCGGGTGGCCAGTTTGGTCCAGTGCTGCTGATCGCCGCATTGGTGATCGATCTGGTCAAGCGGGATGACGCCGCTGGCACCTGGCATGCATCGCACTTTCGCTGGCGCATCCGCACGGTGTTGATTGCCGCTGTGCTGTATTTGGTCACAGTGCCACTGTGGCTCCTGTTTGTGCTGCCAGGCTGGTTGGCCTGGCTGGTCATTTCGGTCTGGTTTTTGTACCGCATTGTCAGCGGTATGGTCCGTATGAACAAAGGCCTGGCCATGGAAAGTGCCTCATGATTGATGCAAATTCACAGCACGACACCAACTGCTTATTCTGCAAGATCGCGACTGGCGAGATCCCGTCAAGAATGGTTTACCAGGACGAAGAACTGTATGCTTTTCACGATATTCATCCTTCCGCTCCGGTGCATTTCCTGATCATTCCCAAGCTGCACATTCCGGCCATGGCACTCCTTGCGGACGATCATGCCGCCATGATGGGGCGCATGATGGTTCTGGTGCCCAAACTGGCATTGCAAGAGGGTTGTCGTCCTTACCCGCAAGGCGGTTTTCGGATGGTGTGCAATACGGGTGTTGATGGTGTACAGGATATTCATCACCTGCACATCCACATCATGGGTGGGCCACGCCCCTGGTTGCGGGGTTAAGGGTCGAGAATTTCTGGCTCGGGCCGGAGCCCCGCTTAAAATTGAATAAATTCCTCAGGAGATTGTTATGGGTTCGTTTTCTATCTGGCACTGGCTGGTTGTGCTGTTGATTGTGGTTCTGGTCTTTGGTACCAAAAAGCTGAAAAACATCGGATCTGATTTGGGCGGCGCCGTCAAGGGTTTCAAGGATGGTATGAAAGAAGGCGGCACATCGCCGGAGGACAAAGCCGCCGCTCCTTCACAGGTCACCAGTTCGGTCAACGCTGACAAAACCACGATTGACGTGGAAGCCAAACAGAAGTCGTGAAGCAGGCGGGTGCTGAGCTACAAGGGCATGCATGATTGATTTGGGTATTTCCAAACTGGCCCTGATTGGTGCTGTTGCGTTGGTGGTGATTGGTCCGGAAAAACTGCCGGGTGTTGCGCGCATGGTCGGGACTTTGCTGGGCAAGGCGCAGCGTTATATGTCTGACGTGAAGGCCGAGGTCAATCGATCCATGGAGTTGGATGAACTCAAAAAGATGAAGGACTCGGTTGAAAATGCGGCACGCGATGTCACCCAGTCCATAAAGAGCGGAACCGAGGACTTCGAAAAGTCTTGGGCCGATGCAACGGGGGAAACTCAGGCGATCAACACTGAGCTGGCAGTGCCGCAGCCAGTGCCAGAGTACCAGAACCCCAAAAAGAAGTGGCGTATCAAGCAGTCTGCCATGCCCAATTGGTATAAGGCGCGGGCTGGTGTGCGCAAACATGCCTTGTCGGGCGCGGCCAGAGTGAAACGCTTTCGGCCTATCGGATTTCGCTGATGTCTGATTCTTCCAAAAAAGAAGACGAGCTTGCGGGCTCGGAGCAGCCCTTTGTCCAGCATCTGATCGAGTTGCGTGACCGGCTCGTCAAAGCCACACTGGCTATTGTGGTGGTGGCCATTGTGTTGGCGGCTTATCCGGGGCCGGCTGCCTTGTATGACTATCTTGCCGCTCCCCTGGTGGCGCATCTGCCTGCGGGTTCGACCATGATTGCGACCTCGGTGATATCGCCGTTCATGGTGCCGCTCAAGGTGCTTTTAATGGCGGCTTTCCTGATTGCCCTGCCTGCAGTTTTGTATCAGATATGGGCTTTTGTTGCACCGGGCCTCTACTCACACGAAAAAAAGCTGGTGCTGCCCCTGGTTTTCTCCAGCACCGTGCTCTTTTTTGTTGGGGTGGCATTTTGTTACTACTTTGTGTTTGGCAGAGTGTTCGCATTTATTCAGAGTTTTGCACCCAAAAGTATCACTGCATCACCAGACATTGAGGCCTATCTTGGATTTGTCCTGTCCATGTTCCTGGCATTCGGTCTGGCCTTCGAGGTACCCGTTGTTGTTGTTGTGCTGGCACGCATGGGCATTTTCAGCATCCAGAAGCTGAAGGACTTTCGTGGCTATTTTGTCGTGCTGGCCTTCATTATTGCGGCCATTGTCACGCCGCCGGATGTGGTATCGCAATTGGCGTTGGCCATCCCGATGTGTCTGTTGTATGAGGTAGGCATCTGGGCGGCGCAGCTGTTTATTCGGCATACCAAAGCAGCAGATGACGAATCTGCTGCATCCCCCTGATTTCGGCGCTCAAACCTATTGAGGTCGTTGGCGCGGTTTGGGCCGAACACCGGGCGTGATCTGCAAGCTGACGTGACTCGAGCCACGTTGCACATCAAACGCCGAGGAAGTGCCTGGCTTGAGCGCAGCGACAGCAGTCAACAGTTCCGCCACGTTATGCACTGCTTCTCCAGCGACGGCGTTGACCACATCTCCCGGTTTCATGCCACCTTTGGCCGCCGGACCGTTTTGTAGTACCCCCGTAATGATGACACCCTGACTGGCGTCCACACCAAAGGTTTGCGCCAGTTCTGGTGTCAGTTCATTGGGCTCGACACCGATCCAGCCACGGGTGACCTGACCGTCTTTCACAATGCCTTCAAGCACCATCCGCGCGGTGGAGACCGGTATGGCAAAACCGATGCCCATGCTTCCTCCAGAGCGTGAATAAATGGCTGTATTGATCCCCAGCAGGTTACCTGCGGTGTCAACCAGCGCACCGCCCGAGTTGCCGGGGTTGATTGCCGCATCGGTCTGAATGAAGTTCTCGAAGGTGTTGATGCCCAGTTGGTTGCGTCCGAGGGCACTGACAATGCCGCTGGTCACGGTCTGTCCGACGCCAAACGGATTGCCGATGGCCAGGACCTGATCACCCACTTGCAGGCTGTTGGAATTGCCCATCACAATCACCGGAAGGCGGTCAAGGTCAATTTTTAACACCGCCAGGTCCGACTCCGGATCGGTGCCGATCACCTTGGCCCGGGCACGTCGGCTGTCATTGAGAATGACCTCGATCTCGTCAGCGCTTTCCACCACATGGTTATTGGTCAGGATGTAGCCGTCGGGACTTACGATCACACCGCTGCCCAAGCCAACCTGGGGCTGGTCTTCCTGCTCCCCAAAGAAAAACCGGAACCAGGGGTCGCTGTTGTGGGGGTTCTGCCGGGCGTTCTTGCTGGTGTTGATGCTGACCACCGCGGATGAGGATTTTTGAGCAGCCAGTCGGAAGCTGCCAACTGGGACACTGCCTGTGACAGGTGCAATGGCCTCGACAACGGCGACCGTGCCGACTTTGCTGCCAGTTTGGCCAAACCACCCTGGCTTGAGTGTGGTAAGCACAAAATAAGCGGCCAGCAGGACCGTCACCGATTGAGAAAACAGCAGCCAGAAGCGTTTCATGGACAATGGCACAGGCGATTGAAGCACTGAGAGGGGTTGTTGACCGGACTTAAATTGTAGGTGTGCCGTCTGAATTCAATGTCTGAACATCATCGGATCATCCATATTTATACACAGGCTCCTGAAAAGCCTGCGGCTGGTGAAGCGTGCAACGGCTGTGGTGTGTGTTGCCTCATGGAGCCTTGTCCTCTTGGTGTGGTTTTGACCGGGCAGCGAGATGGCGCATGCCGATTGCTGTTTTGGGAGCCGGTTTCTCAGCGGTACCGTTGTGGAGCCATGAGCGAACCAGGGCAGGTCTTGCAGGAGGGTTTGCCAGCAACAATGCGCTGGATGGCACCTTTGTTGCGTTGGCTACTGATGCGCTGGGCCGGCCGCTGGATCGCTGCCGGTCAAGGGTGTGACTGTGATGTGGAAGCCAGACCCGCTGAAAGAGCATGATTAACAACTGGCGCTGGACTTGGCGCACTATCATTGACAGCTCACTGGGCGCAACAAAAATCGATACATGGTTTCACGACATCAACTTCTTGAAGCGGTCAACACGCTGCTACAGCCGGAGAATTTTAAGGACTACGGCCCGAACGGTCTTCAAGTCGAAGGTCGCGAGGGGATAAGCAGGATTGTGTCCGGTGTCACGGCCAGTCGGGCTTTGATAGAGGCCGCCATTGAGGCGCAAGCGGATGCAATTTTGGTCCACCATGGTCTGTTCTGGCGGGGGCAGGACGCTTGTATCACCGGCTGGATGAAGCAACGCCTGGCTTTGCTGCTGGCCCATGACATCAACCTGCTGGCCTACCATTTGCCGCTGGATGCACATCCCGAACTTGGCAACAACGCACAGCTTGGCCAAAAGTTGGGGTTGACGCCACACTGCCGTTTTGGTGAACAATCACTTGGAATGCTTGGAGGACGATCAGATGGCGGCCACTTTGACAGCGCAGGTGCGTTGGCCATCCATCTTGAGCAAGTGCTCAATCGACCGGTTACGCTTGTAGGAGCGCGCAATAAAGCTATAAATAATATAGCTTGGTGTAGTGGCGGTGCCCAAGCTTACTTTGAAGCGGCGATTGCGGCAGGTGCCGATGCCTTTGTGACTGGAGAAATCTCCGAGCCACAGGCCCATTTGGCACGCGAATGTGGTGTCGCCTATTTTGCCTGCGGGCATCACGCGACAGAACGGTATGGTGTCCCGGCTGTAGGCGAATGGGTGTCTCAACAGTACGGTTTGATCCACACGTTCATCGAAATTGATAACCCGGCCTGAACCTTGCGTGAGACTCTGACGATGAAACTACCAATTGCAATCACACTCGGCGACCCGGCTGGCATCGGGGCGGAGATCATTGTGAAGTCTTTCCGCGACGCGCCGACCCTGACGGCCGGCTGCTGTGTTGTGGGTGATATGGCCACGATTCGCCGAGCGGCCCAGATCGTTGGCGGTAGTTCTCCCCCGATTCCGGTGGCTCAGGTCACAGCCATTCGAGACGCATTGGACTGTCCGCCACGTTGCATTCCTGTGCTGCAGATCGTGCCGGACGGAGCTTTACCAGTGCCGTTTGGACAGGTATCGGCTCAGGCTGGCCTCATGGCAGGTGACTGTGTTACTTGGGCCGCCAATGCGGCACTGCGCGGCGAAGTTGCTGCCGTGGTGACTGCGCCGCTTAACAAGGCGGCATTGTCTCTGGCGGGTGCACCCTATAACGTCTTTCCCGGTCACACAGAGTTGTTGCAGTCCCTCTCAGCGGTGCATTCGGGCAAATCAATCTCCGATCTGCCGGTGCGCATGATGCTGGCCAACGATGAACTGCGCGTGGTGCTGGTGAGTATTCATATGTCCTTGCGCCGGGCCATTGAGGCGGTAACTTTTGACAATGTACTTCAAAGTCTGTTGATTACACACCGAGCGCTGTCTGACATGTTGGGGCGAGCGCCGCGCATTGGTGTGGCGGCACTTAATCCGCATGCCGGCGAGGGTGGTTTGTTTGGAGACGAAGAGTCACTCGTCATAGAGCCTGCAATTGCTGCTGCACGGCTACAAGGCGTATACACCAGCGATGCGCTGGCTCCCGACACTGTGTTCATGCGTGCCCGCGCTACCGCCGAAAAATCAGGGGAGTTTGACGTGGTGCTGGCCATGTACCACGATCAAGGGCTGATCCCGGTGAAATACCTCGGTGTTGAGAAAGGCGTCAATGTCACGCTGGGCCTGCCCTTGGTACGCACCAGTCCCGACCACGGTACCGCATTTGACATCGCCGGGACCGGACAAGCAGATGCTTCGAGTCTGACGGAGGCGATTCGTGTTGCCAGGCAATTGGCAGGCATTTAGGGCCTGATTCGACAGCCCCCCCGGGATCAATCAGGCGGGCTCTTTTTGCGATTCAAAAGCACTACTTCTTGAGGCTGTCCCGGATTTCGCGTAGCAAGATCACATCTTCAGGAGTGGGTGCAGGCGCGGGTGCGGGTGCTGCCGGGGCTTCTTTCTTCAGCCGATTGATCTGTTTGACCATCATGAAAATGATGAATGCCAATATTGCAAAATTGACTGCAACCGTAATGAAGTTGCCATAGGCCAAAACCGGAACACCCGCCTTCTTCAGGTCAGTCAGAGTCGCGCCAGTCCCAGCCGGTATTTGCCCCAAGACTACAAAAAGGTTGGAGAAATCCAGCTTGCCAAAGACGGCACCCACCATCGGCATGATCAGATCTCCTACAACGGAGTCCACGATCTTGCCAAATGCACCACCAATGATGACACCCACGGCGAGGTCCATGACATTGCCTTTGACCGCGAACTCCTTGAACTCTGACACCATGCCCATGACTTTTGACTCCACAGAAAGAAAATAGAAGTGCCGAATATAAATGATCTCAATCGGTCGCCTAAATATCAGTAACCCTGCATATAATTTTCTTGGAGGGCACCAGCGAGGGTTTGGCTGTCATTTGGGAGCAAGTTGCTCGGATACAATCAAAAGCTGTAATGTGTTGTGGTCTTTATCTTCGAGGATTTCCATGAGTGAAGCTATCGCTGAAAGCAGTCTCAACGACGCAAGCAAGCGGACTTGGTTGATTGCGTCCGGTTGCGCTGGTGCCGTTGGTGGTGTCGCTGCAGTCGTTCCGTTTGTCAGTTCCTTCCTGCCTTCCGAAAAGGCCAAAGCCGCGGGTGCAGCTGTCGAAGCCGACATTTCTGCCCTTGCCCCAGGCGAAAAGCTGACGGTCGAGTGGCGGGGTAAACCTGTCTGGATTGTGCGGCGTACCCCAGAGCAATTGGCTGCCTTGCCAAAACACAACGACCAACTTGCCGATCCAAAGTCGGAACGTAAACCCGCTGAACAGGCACCCGAATACGCGCGCAACGAAGTCCGTTCCCGTAAACCTGAGTATCTGGTGGTCGTGGGCATTTGTACCCATTTAGGATGTTCGCCATCTGATAAGTTCAAGGCGGGGCCTCAACCTTCATTGCCGGATGACTGGGATGGTGGTTTTTTCTGCCCTTGCCATGGCTCTACCTTCGACTTGGCAGGGCGTGTTTATAAGAACAAGCCAGCACCTGATAATCTGGAAGTGCCCCCACATATGTATCTGTCCGACACCAAGCTGCTCATTGGTGACGACAAGAAAGCCTAAGGACGAACAACATGGCTGAATTTCACGAAATCTCCCCCAACGCCCCATTGGGCGAAAAAGCACTCAACTGGGTCGACAACCGGTTTCCGTTGTCCAAGCTCTTCAAGGAGCACATGAGTGAGTATTACGCTCCAAAGAACTTTAACTTCTGGTACATCTTTGGATCCTTGTCTCTCCTGGTGCTTGTGATCCAGATCGTCACCGGAATTTTCCTGGTGATGCATTACAAGCCGGACGCCGCCTTGGCGTTTGCTTCGGTGGAGTACATCATGCGTGATGTCCCTTGGGGTTGGTTGATTCGTTACATGCACTCGACAGGTGCCTCGGCATTTTTTGTTGTGGTTTATCTGCACATGTTCCGTGGCCTGATGTACGGTAGTTACCGCAAACCTCGTGAGCTGATTTGGCTGTTTGGATGTGGTATTTTCCTGGCATTGATGGCAGAAGCCTTCATGGGCTATCTGTTGCCCTGGGGACAGATGAGCTATTGGGGTGCTCAGGTGATCGTGAATTTGTTCTCGGCGATTCCGTTTGTTGGTCCGGATCTGGCACTGCTGATTCGTGGTGATTTTGTGGTGGGCGATGCGACATTGAACCGGTTTTTCAGCTTCCACGTCATCGCGGTTCCTCTGGTGTTGTTAGGGTTGGTCGTTGCGCACATCATCGCGCTGCATGAAGTGGGCTCCAACAATCCAGACGGGGTTGAAATCAAGGCAACAAAGGATGCCAATGGTGTTCCACTGGACGGGATTCCGTTCCATCCCTACTACTCTGTGCATGATGTATTTGGCGTCAGCGTCTTTCTGTTTGTATTCAGTGCGGTGGTGTTTTTTGCTCCGGAAATGGGGGGCTATTTCCTGGAGTACAACAACTTCATCCCGGCCGACCCGTTCCAGACGCCATTACACATTGCGCCGGTCTGGTACTTCACACCGTTTTACACCCTGTTACGCGCCGTCACCAGCGAGATGATGTATGTGTTGATTGCCTGTGTCATTATTGGTGCCGTGCTGGCGGTGGCCAAGATCAAGATGCCGGTCCTGTTCAAGGGTGCTATTGTGGGCGGTGCCGTGGTAATTTGTGCCTTGATGATGGCGATTGACGCCAAGTTCTGGGGCGTTGTTGCCATGGGAGGTGGTGTTGTGATTCTGTTTTTCCTGCCTTGGCTTGATAACAGTCCGGTGAAGTCGATTCGCTACCGTCCGAACTGGCACAAAGTGTTGTATGCCGTTTTTGTGATCAACTTCTTTGTGATCGGATACCTCGGCACACAACCGGTTTCTGATATTGCTGGACGCATTTCCCAGGCAGGGACCTTGTTCTACTTCGGGTTTTTTATCCTGATGCCTTGGTGGAGCCGTCTTGGTACGTTTAAGACAGTGCCCAGTCGCGTGACGTTCACGGCGCATTGAGCAGGAGAACACAACATGAGTAATATGGGTTTCACAAAAAAGATCGTTCTCGGATTGGTATGCGCTCTTGGCGTTTCGGCGTCGGTAAACGCCAGTGAAGGTGGTGCGGCTTGGGACAAGGCGCCAAACAAGATCACCGACATGGCAGCCTTGCAAAGTGGTGCCAAGACATTTGTCAATTATTGTCTGAACTGCCATTCAGCTGCGTTTATGCGCTTCAACAGACTCCAGGACATCGGTCTCACGCCTGAGCAGATCAAGGACAACCTACTGGTCACCAATGGCAAATTGGGCGAGACCATGATTGCGGCCATTGACCCAAAACAGGCAAAAGCCTGGTTTGGTGTTAACCCGCCGGATCTGACTGTGATTGCTCGCTCTCGGGCCGGTGCGGGTGGTACTGGTGCAGACTACCTTTATTCCTATATGCGCGGTTTCTATCGCGATGAAACCAAGCCAACCGGATGGAACAACCACGTGTTCCCGAATGTTGCCATGCCCCACGTTTTGTGGGAAATGCAGAGTACGGTGACACCTGCCCAGTACGATCAGACAATTGGGGATTTGGTAAATTATCTGCAGTGGATGGCTGAGCCGGCGCAGACCTCACGCAAGAACATTGGCATTTGGGTTTTGGTATTTTTGGCGGGCTTGACCCTGCTGACTTGGCGGCTTAACGCTGCTTATTGGAAAGACATCAAATAGTTTGATTCTTCCGCCTGTGCGACCACTGGTGTTGCGCAGGTAATTCAGAGTGGGTGGCCTGACAGCCTCCCGCTCTTTTAGTTTTTAGGAGCCTTCACCATGATGGTGCTTTATTCGGGCACAACTTGCCCTTTCTCACACCGTTGCCGCTTCGTGCTTTTCGAGAAAGGCATGGACTTTGAGATTCGGGACGTTGACCTTTACAACAAACCGGAAGACATCAGTGTGATGAATCCCTACGGTCAAGTGCCTATTCTGGTCGAGCGCGATCTGATTTTGTATGAGTCCAACATCATCAACGAGTACATCGATGAGCGTTTCCCGCATCCCCAACTGATGCCCGGTGATCCGGTGGATCGTGCCAGGGTTCGCTTGTTCTTGCTTAACTTTGAAAAAGAGCTGTTCGTTCATGTTTCTATTCTTGAGTCAAGAACCGCAAAGTCAAATGAAAAAGCGCTGGAGAAGGCGCGTGCTCACATCCGTGACCGGTTGACGCAACTCGCGCCTGTGTTCCTTAAAAACAAGTTCATGCTGGGTGACGGTTTCTCCATGCTGGACGTTGCGATCGCGCCATTGCTGTGGCGTCTGGACTACTACGGAATTGAGCTGAGCAAAAACGCCGCTCCGTTGCTCAAATATGCGGAGCGCATTTTCTCTCGTCCAGCCTATATTGAAGCCTTGACTCCGTCCGAAAAGGTGATGCGCAAGTAAGCGCCTAGTCCATGTCTTCAAGTCAAAGTATCGAACCCACGTCCACTCGCCCGTACCTGATCCGGGCGCTTCACGAATGGTGCAGTGACAATGGACTGACGCCGTATGTCACGGTCGCAGTTGATGGCTCGGTGCAGGTGCCGCTTGAGTACGTGAAGGATGGCGAAATTGTGCTCAATATTGGAATGGACGCAACAACTGCTTTGCGCCTGGGAAACGACTATCTTGAATTCAAGGCCCGTTTTTCAGGGGCTGTGGGGGAAATTATCGTTCCCATTGAGCAGGTGATTGCCATATTTGCCCGCGAGAACGGCCAGGGCATGGCGTTCCCAAAACCGGATCGCCCGGTATTGACACGGCCAACAGCGTCGTCGACTCAACGACCAGTGATCGCATTGGCTGAACAGCGCGGATCGAAGTCGCCACTTCATTCAGGTGATGCCCCTGTGCTCGATGCCGAGGATGCTGTGTCAGGTGATACAAAGGTCAAGTTAACCAAGCCAGCATCCAAACCCACCTTGACTCGCATCAAGTAAACGGTTTTCCGGCGCCTGTTCAGTCATGTAGAATCCGGCCCGTTGCCGATTTAGCTCAGTTGGTAGAGCAACCGCCTTGTAAGCGGTAGGTCATCAGTTCGAATCCGATAATCGGCACCAGTCATTCATACATAGGCTGCTAAGAATAACCACTTAGCCGCCTTTTTTATTGGGGAATCACCCAAAGCCACTTCAAAGCAGTACAGGGTGGTACATTGACATCCGGACAAAGCGGGGGGTACAAACAGAGGCAAAATCAGTTTCAATGATTGCTCGTCAGAGGGTAGTTCATAGCACGGCTGCATTCGGGAATCGAGGCCTCTCATGTCGATGACAATGAGGTGTGTTTCAGAGAACGAACGGTGTCGTTTGATCGAATGACAATTTTCATTGGCGTTTGACTTTAAGACGGATCGATTTAACCTCGAGCCCACTAACCCGCAAATGTGCCTCAAATGTCGGGACCAATTGACGCATTTTGGCGGCGGTCGTGGTGTTGGCAAGCAGCAAGCACCAAATGCCATCTTCCAAAGGGCCACATTGGACACTGGGTCGCAAACTTGCTGGAATCAGTTGCAGGATCGCGTGCAACCTGTCTTGGGAGCCTTTTTGTAGTGCCATCAGTCTAGCCAAACCGGGGTCGTTTTGGGTTGCCTGCAACAAAGTGAACAAACTGCGTTTTTTATTCATGTGATAGGAGACAAAAACAAATGCAAGTGATCATCACGGATACCCGGTTGGCCAGAACCAGGGCAGTTCATCTGAGTGCGACTCAGATGCTGATTGGGTTCATGCTGGCTGCGTTGACATTGATGCTGACTGCCCTGGGTTTGTACCACTGGGTATTTTTAAAAGGTGCACGCGAGGGTTGGCCGATTATCGGGGCGGTCGTCAAATTGGTGACCAAGGATGAGTTTGACCAACGGGACCGGTACCTGCGCGAAAATCTTGATCTGATGGCCCGGCAACTCGGAGAAATGCAGGCCAAGCTTGCCCAGCTAGAGTCCTTGGGCGAGCGGGTCTCCGGATTGGCAGGCATGAATGCGACCCAAGTGAAGGGTACGCCGGGTCAGGGCGGTATTCAAATCGGGGCGCGTTCATTAACACTGGACGAAGTCAAGCTTGCGCTGGATGATTTGGAGAATCTGACACACCAGCGCACTGACCTGCTGACTGTGCTCGAATCCCGCCTGTTTGAACGTCGGATGAAGAGCATGATGGTGCCGACCCAACGACCTGTTTCTCATGGAGACGTCGGTTCACTATTTGGCTGGCGCGTTGACCCTTTTACCGGGCAATCTGCCTTGCACACCGGGCTGGATTTTCCCGGTCCGGTCGGAACCCCTATCCTGGCCGCGGCGGGTGGTGTGATTGTGGGCGATGAATACCATCCTGCCTATGGCAAACAGATTGAAATTGACCATGGCAATGAACTCGTTACCCGTTACGCCCACGCGTCACGGGTTCTGGTAAAAAAGGGTGACCTGGTCAAGCGTGGGCAAGTTATTGCCGAAATGGGTACCTCTGGGCGTTCGACCGGTTCCCACTTGCATTTTGAGGTTCTCGTCCAGGGCATACCGCAGGACCCGCAGAAGTTTTTGCTGGCGGGTGAGCGGGTTGGCGGTCTGGCGACCGCGTCTTTGGATGCCACCAAGCCTAGGTCAAAGCCTTTGGCGGACATGGCCCGATAAGATGAAAATAGCCCGTAAGCCATGCAAAGCTAAAATCCGGCCAAAGCAGTTCACGCGGCGTATTTGCGCCACAGCTTGAGTTACCTCGGGTTATCCCCATATCAGTTAAATTGTAAAAAAAGGACTGCGCAGCCGTCTGGCCCGTCGTGGTCAGAAACGAGCGCCCCGTATTCATGGCAACCAACTTCCTCACCAAAATTTTTGGCAGTCGTAATGACCGCCTGCTCAAGAAATATCGCCACGCCATTGTCAAGATCAATGCACTGGAGCAAGCGTTCGAATCATTGCCTGATGACGCTTTGCGAGCCAAGACCGATGAGTTCAGACAGCGGTTTAGTCAGGGTGCCAGTCTGGACGACTTGTTGCCAGAAGCGTTTGCCGTGGTGCGGGAGGGCTCCAAGCGTGTCATGAAGATGCGCCACTTCGACGTGCAGTTGCTCGGTGGCATGTCGTTGCACTATGGCAAGATCTCTGAAATGGGCACCGGTGAGGGCAAAACGCTCACCGCGACCCTGCCGGTTTATCTCAACGCTCTGACTGGCAAGGGGGTTCACGTTGTGACCGTGAACGACTACCTGGCTGGTCGAGATGCCCAGTGGATGGGCAAGCTGTACAACTTTTTGGGCCTTTCGGTTGGCATCAACTTGCCGCAGATGTCGCGTGAGGATAAACAGGCGGCGTACCGTTCCGATATCACCTACGGCACCAACAACGAGTATGGCTTTGATTACCTGCGCGACAACATGGTTTACGAGGCCGCCGATCGGGTGCAGCGTGGCCTCAATTACGCCATCGTCGACGAGGTGGACTCGATCCTGATCGATGAAGCCAGAACACCTCTGATCATCAGCGGTCAGGCCGAAGACCAGACTGACCTGTATTTGTCGATCAAGCGGGTGGTTCCCAAGCTTGAAAAACAGGAAGGTGAAGCTGACCCCCACACGGGTGAGGGCATCACCAAGCCGGGCGACTTCACGATTGATGAAAAGAGTCATCAGGTGTTCCTGACCGAGCGGGGTCATGAAAATTCGGAACGTATCCTGTATGAGCTGGGCCTGTTGCCTGAAGGCGCCAGCCTGTACGACCCGTCCAACATCACTTTGATGCACCATCTTTATGCTGCATTGCGGGCCCAGCATCTTTACCACCGGGACCAACACTATGTGGTGCAGGCGGGGGAGATCGTGATCGTGGATGAGTTCACTGGCCGCCTGATGACCGGCAGACGTTGGAGTGATGGTTTGCACCAAGCGGTTGAAGCCAAGGAAGGCGTGGCCATTCAGCCTGAAAACCAGACGATGGCTTCTATTACCTTCCAGAATTACTTCCGCTTGTACGGAAAGCTGGCCGGTATGACCGGCACGGCTGACACCGAAGCTTACGAATTCCAGGAAATTTATGGGCTCGAAACGGTGGTGATTCCACCCAATCAGCCGAGCCGGCGTGATGACCAGTTCGATCGGGTTTACAAAACCACTGCGGAAAAATACAAGGCCGCCATTCAGGATATACGCGAGTGTTTCGAGCGGGGGCAGCCCGTGCTGGTGGGCACCACATCGATCGAGAACTCGGAGATCATTGCCCAGCTGCTGGAAAAAGAAAAGCTGCCGCATCAGGTGCTCAACGCCAAGCAGCACGCCCGTGAGGCAGACATCGTTGCCCAGGCGGGTCGCTCCAAGATGATTACCATCGCGACCAACATGGCTGGGCG
>JAGOUM010000164.1 GCA_018061265.1 Rhodoferax sp.
TCAAGGGGGTGAACATGGTCGTCGCACCCGGTGAGGTCGTGGGATTGGTCGGACCTTCTGGTTCTGGCAAAAGCACACTGCTCAAATGCCTGGGCGCGATCATTGAACCGACATCCGGGCGCATGGTTTTGGGCCAGGACGTGATCTACGATAACGGCTGGAAAATCCCCGACTTGCGCGCCTTGCGGCGCGACAAAATTGGATTTGTCTTCCAGGCCCCTTACCTGATCCCATTCCTGGATGTAACCGACAACGTCGCCCTGCTACCTATGTTGGCGGGCATTCCCAACGCTGAGGCCCGCAAAAAGGCGCTGGCGTTGTTGACCGCACTGGATGTACAGCACCGTGCCAAAGCCATGCCATCACAGCTTTCCGGCGGCGAACAACAGCGGGTTGCGATCGCCCGCGGCCTGGTCAATCGACCCCCGGTGATCCTGGCAGATGAACCTACTGCGCCGCTGGATAGTGAACGCGCCCTGGCAGTGATCCGCATCCTTAATCAGATGGCCAAGCAGTTCGACACCGCCATCATCGTCGTCACCCACGACGAAAAAATCATTCCCACCTTCAAGCGGATTTACCACATTCGCGACGGCGTCACCCACGAAGAGGCGGGTGAAGGTCGGGGAATCGACTGAGACATGAACCACAAACGATACTTCGCAACCGCCTTTGCAGTCAGCATGATCGGCGCACTGCTGGCAGGCCTCGCCACCACGGCACAGGCCAATGACATCGCCTTGCCCGAGCCACTTGCCCTGCGCAAAATCATGCAAGACCTGGAGAAAAACATGCACCTCATGGCCGATGGTATTGCGCGGGAAGACTGGCCATTGGTAGAAAAAATCGCGCCACGCATTGCTGATCATCCCCAGCCGCCATTCATTGAAAAAATGCGCATCATGGGCTTCGTTGGCACTCACATAGGCAAGTACAAAGCCTACGACGGGTCAATTTACGAACATGCGCAAGCCGTGGGTAAGGCAGCAAAGTCCAACGACGGTCATGGCGCCATGCTGATGTTTCGAAAACTCCAAGAGAGTTGCGACAACTGCCATAACGAGTTTCAGAAGTCTTTCGTGGCGCATTTCTACAACAGCAATGATGCCTCGGCCCGCCCCACCGTCGGCGCCAAAGGTGCAGCGCCATGACGGCGCGCCGTGCCGAAGTGATTTTTTACGGTGAACTACAAGGGGAATACGATGAAACTTAGCTTTATGGGCGCAGCACGCGAAGTGACAGGCTCCTGTTATTTGGTCGAGACCGATCAGTGCCGCTTTCTGATCGACTGCGGCATGGTGCAAGGCGGGCGGGAGGCCCCGGCGCGAAACCACAAACCGTTTGATTTTGATCCGCGTGCGATCGACTTTGTGCTGCTCACCCATGCCCATATTGACCACAGTGGTTTGCTGCCAAAACTGGTGCTGAACGGCTTTGGTGGCCCCGTCTACACCACCCGTGCCACAACCGACCTGCTGGGCGTGATGCTGCCCGACAGTGGGCACATTCAAGAAATGGATGCCGACCGTGCGCAACGGCGGCACAGGCCAGATGCACTCTCGCCGATCTACACCGTGCAGGATGCAAGGAACTGCCTCGAACAAGTCCGTCCGGTTGACTACGACGAGCGCTTCGCACCACATGCATCGGTTGCGTGCTGCTTTCGTGATGCCGGGCACATTCTGGGCTCAGCCATCATCGAAATATGGGTAACTGAAGACGGTGTCACCCGCAAACTGGTGGCGTCGGGCGACTTGGGCCAACCGGGGCGCCCCATCCTCAAAGATCCCACACGCATTGAAGAAGCTGATGTGCTGCTGATTGAGTCCACCTATGGCGACCGCAATCACAAGGACTTACCCACCACGCTGTCGGAACTGGCCGACATCGTTGAACACACCTTGTACAAACGCCGGGGCAATGTGATTGTTCCGGCTTTCGCGGTGGGGCGCACGCAAGAGCTCATCTACCACCTGCATCAGCTCACTGAGCAGGGCCGCCTGAGCCACCTCAACATCTTCGTTGACTCTCCCATGGCGGTGGCGGTGACAAAAATCACAAAAAAGCATTTCGAACTGTTTGATGCAGAAGCGCACCGCATCACACAATGGCATGCACAGGCTAAAAATCTGCCCACGATGCACTTCGTGGCCGATGTTGCCGAATCCATGGCGCTCAACCAAATTCGCTCCGGCGCCATCATCATTTCCGCCAGCGGCATGTGTGACGCCGGGCGCATCAAGCACCACTTGCGGCACAACCTGGGGCGACCCGAATGCAGTGTGTTGATTACAGGCTTTCAGGCCGGTGGCACGCTCGGACGTCGTTTGGTGGATGGCGAGAAAGTGGTCCGTATTTTTGGCGAAGAAGTTGCCGTGCGCGCGTCCATCCATACCCTGGGTGGCTTCTCGGCCCATGCTGATCAAAAAGCACTCATGGCATGGGCAGGCGGGTTCAGCAAACCACCAGGACGCACCTTTGTGGTTCACGGCGAAGCCGCTGCCGCCAACAACTTTGCGCAGCAGTTGCGCACTGAGAAAAACTGGACCGTGGACGTGCCAGAAATTGGCCAGAGTTTTCAGCTATGAGCACCACCCATAGTGGGCAGAGCGCACAACTTGAAGCGATTCTTGCGCACCCCTCTTACCGTCTGGCCCAGGAAGACCACGAGTTGCTGGCCGATCCCGATTCGCGTCCGATCCGGCTTCAACTTGAATTGCTCAAGCCGGAGCGCTATCTGCGCCGACACAAAATTCAGTCGACTGTGGTGGTGTTTGGCAGTGCGCGCGTGGCCTCGCCCCAGCAAGCCCAGGCTGCACTGGCAGCAGTGAAAGCCCGCGCCTGTTCAAACCCGGACGACGACAGCCTACCCACAGACATGGCCCGTGCCCGTCAACAAGTGCGTCAATCGCACTATTACGAAGTGGCAAGGCGCTTCTCTGAAATTGTCTCCCTAAGATTTCAGCAGGAGGGTCGGCGAGATTTTGTGGTGGTGACCGGGGGCGGCCCCGGCATCATGGAAGCGGCGAATCGGGGGGCCTTCGAAGCGGGTGCGCGCAGCATTGGTTTGAACATCACGCTACAACACGAGCAAGCACCCAATCCGTTCATCACACCTGGCCTGTGCTTTCAGTTTCGCTACTTCGGGCTGCGAAAGATGCATTTTTTGATGCGCGCCAGGGCCTTGGTGGTTTTCCCGGGCGGCTTTGGCACCATGGACGAACTCTTTGAGGTGCTTACGCTGGTGCAAACCGGCAAAGTCCGCCGGGTGCCAATCGTATTGGTGGGAACCGATTTCTGGCGCCAGGCCATCAATTTTGAATTTTTGATTGCAGAGGGCTTCATCAGCGCACAAGACCTGCAGCTCTTTACTGTTGTTGACGCAGCAGAAGAAATTATTGCCGCCCTGCAAAAGTTTTACGGCGGCGAACCACCCGCGCAAGACCCCACACTGGATTGACCATGCGCACCCTCATCAAAATTTTCACATTGCCGCTCGACATGCATGCCCCTCGTGAACTGTGCCACGCCGTTTTGGTATTCGGGCTGATGATGGGCGCAACAAGTGCCACCGCGCAGGAAGCCCATACCGATCCGCCCAACGCCAACAATTGCCAGCCACAGGAGCAGATCAAATTCCGGGGCCTCACCGCCCGGCTGGAAAACGACTTGTTTGCCGACACCGACCAGAACTACACCAGTGGCGTGGCATTCACGGCGGTGTCACATGACATCGTCGGCCAGCTCAAACCAGAATGCCTGCCTACCCCGGTGCGGCTCCAAGCCGAACTCATCACGCTCCTGAACCCCGGGTTTTGGGCGGATGCGGAAAACCCGGCACATTCGCAAAACGTGGTTGTGAAATTTGGCCAGTCCATGTACACCCCGCAAGACCCTGCCAGAACTGATTTGATTCTGAATGACCGCCCCTACGCCGGACTGCTTTATGTCGGCATGGCATGGAACCGGCGCAAACACGAGCCCCAAGGCGACTCGGAAATATTGGACACGCGAGAACTCACCCTGGGTGTGATTGGGCCTCTGGCGTTGGCCGAGGAAGCTCAAAACCTGGTTCATGATGTGATCGGCGTCGATCAATTCCAGGGCTGGGACAACCAGCTTGGCAATGAGCCAGCGCTGCAAATGGCGCTGGACAGAAAGTTCAAGGCATACCGTGGCACAGGTGCCATCACGCCAGGTTTTTCGGCTGACACGATTCGCCGACTGGGGCTCCAGTTGGGCAACATCGAAACCTCAGCCATGGTGGGTATTGAAGGCCGTGTGGGCTGGAACATACCCAACGACTTCGGCACCTATCCGATCCGGCCGGGGGCTGAAAACCGTCCGCCATCTGCGTCATCCATTCATGGGGGGCCGGGCGACAGCGCCTCGCTGGCCACCAGGCCGCGTGCCGGCATCCATCTTTTTGGAACGCTGGAGACCAAGTTGGTGTTGCACGACTACTCGCTTGACGGCAACCTTTTTCAGTCCAGCCACAGCGTCACCCGAATTCCCTGGGTTGCGCAGGCTGCTGTCGGGTTTAGCGCGCAGAGTCCGGTGGCAGGCCACGGCGTCAAGCTGGCCGTCATGAGGGTTTGGCGAAGCAGGGAGTTTGAGGAGCAAGGCCCAAGCCACGCTTATGGCTCAGTCACGCTGAGTATTGAGTTTTAGACGCACCAAGGAATCAAAAAAAATGAACCAACAAACCATGCCCCGCTATTTACAGCAATGGGCACACCTGTTTTTACTGACACCACTGGTCGCTGCTCTGGTTGGCTGCGCCTCAGGGCCTGATTACCAGCGCCCTGAATCACCCCTGGTGACGGGTTTTACCACCACCACTCTGCCTGCCAAGACCGCTGCCAGCCCAGGGGTTCATGGTGCGTCGCAGCAGTTTGAGGCAGAAGCCGTGCCTACCGAATGGTGGAAAGCACTCCAATCTGACAAGCTCACCCGCCTGATCGACCAAGCATTGGTTGCCAGCCCAACCCTCGCTGCCGCGCAAGCCACCTTGCGCCAGGCGCAGCACAACTACGCGGCCACATCGGGCGCCACTGAGCTACCTCAGGTTAACGCCAAGCTGGGTGCCCAACGGCTTGGGACCAACAATGCTGCCGCGGGTTTACCTGACGGAGAGCGCGCCTACGATCTGTACAACGCAACGGTTGCCGTGAGTTACGACCTTGATCTGGCCGGCGGCAACCGCCGTGCGTTGGAAGCGTTGACAGCGCAAGCGGACTATCAGTCCTACCAGCTTGAAGGTGCACGCCTCACGCTGGCGGCCAATCTGGTGCTGACTGCCATCACGCAGGCCCAACTCGCGGCTCAAATTGACGCGACGAACACCCTGCTGCAAGGACAAGCTGAGCAAATTGCCATCACGCGCAAGCGCATTGAATTGGGTGCTGGCACGCAACTTGAAGTCCTTGCTTTGCAGGCGCAAATGGAACAAACCCAAGCGGGGTTGTATGGAATTCTCAATAGAAAAGAGCAAACCCGCCATCTTTTGGCGCTGCTGGCGGGCTTGGCACCAGGGGAAAGCGGATTGCCTGAATTCGAGCTTGCTGATTTTGCTTTGCCAGGCATCCTGCCCGTGAGCGTCCCTTCGGAGTGGGTGCGCCGTCGCCCTGACGTGCGGGCATCCGAAGCTTTGCTTCAAACGGCAAGCGCGCAATACGGGGTCGCTGTCGCAAAGTTGTATCCGCAACTCACACTGACCGCCAACCTGGGGTCGCAAGCATTGACAACGGCCAGTTTGTTCGGCGCAGGCTCCTTGATCTGGAGTCTGGGCGGCCAACTGGTGCAACCCCTGTTCAACCCCGGACTGCGAGCCAACACCAAGGCCCTTGAGGCGGGTCTGGATGCCGCAAAGGCCAACTATCAGCAAACTGTGCTGCAGTCGCTACGCAACGTAGCCGATGTACTTCGCACCATTGAAAGCGACGCGCTTGTGCAGCAGTCACTGGAAAGCGCCAATGCGTCGGCAACACAAGCACTCAAACTGGTTGAGCGGCAATATGCATTGGGTTCAGTAAGCTATTTGCAGCTACTCCTGTCGCAACAGCAAGCACAGCAAGCCTACATTGCTACTTTGGACGTACGAGCACGACGGCTATCAAATACGGTCACGCTCTACCAAGCAATGGGTGGCGGTGCATTGGCTCCCTCGTAAGTGAAGCACAGGTTTTCATATATTTTTTGCAAATGCCGTCGTGTCCAGCGAATCTCTTACATGCT
Source organism: Rhodoferax sp. (assembly GCA_018061265.1). Taxonomy (GTDB): domain Bacteria; phylum Pseudomonadota; class Gammaproteobacteria; order Burkholderiales; family Burkholderiaceae_C; genus Rhodoferax. Next base: position 6,238 of record JAGOUM010000164.1, read on the forward strand.
GGAAAAAAGTATTACCAGTATCTGAGTACGAACGAAATATTTCGCCTGATTTGATGAGGGAAACAGATTGCCAACTTGGTGCTAGAAAGCAGTCGTCTGCAAAGACCCGCAACTGG
>JAGOUM010000165.1:0-1931 GCA_018061265.1 Rhodoferax sp.
GAATTGGTCGTAACGTTGAACGAAAGCACCGACACATTGCCGTAAGGCGTGCCGCCGAATTGCGCCTGGTGCGCGAGTTGTTTGCGAGTGATAGTTGCCATTTGGTTATCCTCCGTTGGGGTTAGGCAGGCAGCTTGACAGCGGTATCAATCGCAATCACGCCATGGTCGGTGAACTGTTTGGAATCACCGTGGTCAATCTCGAAGCGAATCTTCGAGCGGCCATTGATGGCACCCAGCAGCAATTCCAGCTTGTCGCCGTGATCCAGCTCTTTTTCAGAGAAAAAGAACGGGAAACCGGACTTGGTATGCTTGCCCCAGGCTTCGGCCAGCGCTTGACCACCCAACAGGATGGCGCGGTCAACCGCATGGGTCGTGCTGAAAGCGGCAGGCACCAGGTCGGTAGCCGTTTCAGTCTCGCTGGTGTAGCTTGCGCACCAGCGCAGCGAGTCACCTGCATAGAAGCGAATCGGCTTGGGCATCTTGACAATCAAAATGCCATTCCACAAACCGGCCTCGCCCATGAAGAGCGGGTTCTGGCCGGCTTGCTGCGAACGGGCCATGGCATTGGCCTGGAACGTGCGGAATGCGCCAGAGTTGGATTGCAGGATGGATGTGTACTGCTCGCTGGAAACCAGCAACACGCGCAGTGGTGCGTCACTGGCCATCTTGTCACCCTCGAAAATCACCGGGGGTGGAGGCACGGCCATGCTGTCCATCGTAGTGCGCAGGGCATCAATCAAATCCGTATTCATCACATCGGTCGATGCAATGGTGATTTCATTGCCAGATGCCTTCACCGTCTCAATACCGGAGCCGGTAGAGATAAAGTGGCGGTTCTTCGTTGGAGCCTTCACCGGATTGACGCAAATCTCGGCAAAATCCGGGTCAGATGCCAGCGGCAATGCCCATTCGATGTTGTTGTGGAACCCACGGGCACCGGCCAAATGCGTCAGAATCAACTGATCGCTCAGGCGGTTCATGTAGTTCTCGCCAAGGGCGCGGGCCAGCTTGCGCAGCTCGTGCGGCGTGCGCTGCTGGGTCATAGTGTCACCCGCAGAAATGGGGTAGCGCGACTGGTTAATGCGCAGCCTGTCTTGGCTGAACGACATGGAACGACCCAAGCCCTCGGCATTACGGCTGCCCATGATTGGTTTGCCACCAAGCGGATTAATCAGGTCAAACGTAATCTCGTCGCCTGCTGTCTTTTGCAAGTCCATGCAGCGAACAATCGGCATTTCGTTGCTCGACTGGTTGCGGATGGTGCTCTCCGCGTCCGCTTGCTGGGGCAATTTGCCCGTCAGACGGTTAAGCGTTGTGTTGCGCTGCATGTTGGCAGCGAAAAGGCCCGCGCTTTGCAACTTGATTGCAAGCGCTGACCCATAAGGGATATTGGTGGTAGCCATAAAAAAACTCCAGCGATAGGGACCGGCTACGCTTCACAGCGATGCCAAATCAAAAAACTCAAAGCCCTGGGATACGATCCAACAAGGCCATGCTCTTGCCAGGAGAGTCGAGTGCGCCAAACTTCTTGAGAAGCTGCGCATCCGACATCTCACTGATAGCCGCCAACTCGTCTACTGCTGCGTGCGACCCGGCTGGCACTGCTGACAAACTCAGCGGCGGTGCGGCCTTCGCCTTTGCAATAGCAGCCTTCGCTGCGGCCAATGTTTCCGGCTTCGTTGCCGGGGTAGTGGTTGCTGTTGCCTTTGGTGCTGCTGTCGATGCCTTGAACGCATCCAGCGCCTCAATCACCTGCTCGGCAGTGCCTTGCTGTAACGCATGGACAATGCCCGCTTGTGCATAAGAAGGCTGGGAACCGATCCATGCCCGCAATTCCTGACTTTGGGCGATAGATTCCGCGTCCGGGTGGGCTTTGTTGATCGCATCGAAATGCGACCGTTGCGCAGCTTCATAATCCCGTGCTTCCAG
>JAGOUM010000165.1:2031-6352 GCA_018061265.1 Rhodoferax sp.
TGTAGCGCTATCGCCCTCTGGCAGTGCCAGCATCTGCATGGCCTGCTCGTCAGTCAGATTACCGTCAACCTGATTTGCCTCGAAAAACTCGGCTTGATTCAATTTTTGCCCCGTCACTTATCGCAGTGACCGCTGAAGGGGACGAGTCAGGGGCCGTAGCCCCATCCTCTCCGTTTGAAGGAATGCCACGCCATCCCGGCGTTGCTCTAATGCGACCTCTCACGAGGATGCAAGCACAAGTTTCTATTTATGTCAAAGAAATAGCAAACTCTGCAAATTTCATGCGGGAACAGAGTCCTCGCGCATGGTGTTGATGCCCATATTTGCACCAACTACAGCGCCGCCCTGTTGTGACGTTGGATCGGTCGGTGTCTGTGGCGATGTGTCGCCTGGGTTTACTGGGCCAGGTGGCACAGCAATGTTTGGCTGCGGGAAATTCGGGTCTACGCCTGCGGGTGTTGGTAGCTGGTAGCCAGCGTTCTGCATCACCACATCGGCCACCGGCGCGATTTGCGGCATCTGTGCAATGAGTTGCCCTGCCTGCACAGCGCCGAATGCAGACTTGATTCCGGTTTCTACCGCTTCTGCGGTGAGTTTCTTGACCTCTGCGGCCAGCTTCTCCGGGTTGTAGCGTGCCAGCAGCTCACGATCCTTGTACCCACGCTCCCATTCAGCTTGCACCTGCTCCGGAGATGGTTGCGACTTGGCCTCCTGGATGGCCTGGATGATTTCCTGCTTATTGGGAATATCCATCAGGGACAACAAATGCGGGAGCGCCACATCCTGATACTGCGGAGGCATAGCCTTGAATGCCTCGGACATAGCGGCCAACTGTTGCGTGCGGAATGATGGCGTGCTGGGCACGTCATTTAGTGCAACCTTGAGCCTGGTGCGCGACACATCGTTTGTCAGCATCGTGGCACCTGTCTCGTCCGTCACGGGCTGATTGATGGCCACATCCCGATCCGGCAGCACGGCATTGCCGCGAATCGTCACTATCTCAGGCTTGCCAATCATGTCCTCGATGATGAGCGACAACAACAGCTCGCCAACCTTCGTGCGCCCATACTTGAACTGATCCATTAGACTTGCCAGCGACTGCGTTGCCTGCTCTATCTGGGTAGTCTCTTGCACGCCGCTGGTCGCAGTCCCGCGCTGACCGGCGAAAGACGAAGATATTCCCGATGCCCGCTCGATGCCAAGCCTAGCATCCATAAGCATTTTGTACTGCTGCTCGTTGAGCTGGAAGTCTCGGAACACCTCAAACTTGGCCCCAGGAGTCGCCATGTGCTCCGCGTTGAGAATAATGTCAGCGTCTGGCCGTGCTATCTGCTGGCGAAACACCTCGTCCGTGTAAGCAACAGCGCCGCGCGTGCGCTCCGTGCGGATGGCAGACAAACCCCAGCGAATCTTGCTGATGGCAGAATTGACGTTGTCTTGCAAATACACCATGCCGCGCACCAGACCAAAAGGCACGCCCGTGCGATCCTCACGGTGCCCAATGAAAGGAGCGTAAGGAAAGTTCTGGTGTGGGTAAGGTGTTGGGCCATCATGCAGCTTGTGCGGCCCCATCCAGTATGCCCGGCGCATCTTGGCAATGATGGCGCGCTGTGGCTGCGTTGCGCCTGTGGCCAGCGCCTCGTTGTGCATCTCGTTGGCCTCGTCGTACTCCTCGACTCGGCCATCCTGAGAGCGCAACACAACCACCTCTATCCAACGGCGATACCAGACCTCGAACAGACACACCCGGCCATTCTCGGAGTCCATCCACTCCTGTTCCTCGATGCTCGATCCACGCTGCTCGTCCCATGCGCGGCCCATGTCAGTCGATGTACCACCATCTGTAGACAGCTCGTACCGATCCGTCCATCGCCCTGCTGCGCGATCAATCAGCTCTGCGTGAGATTTGAACATCAGCTTGGCCTGGTCAATATCAGCCCAGCGGCGGCGCACCAAATACCTGGCATCGCTCAGGTCAGGCTTTTTGCTCAGGAAGTCCCAGAATATCTCGTTACGATGCACGGCCTCGCAGCGGTACGGAAAAGGCTTAAACGGGTCAGTCTCGCGCATGACCTCGACCCAACCGATACCGACACAGCACTGTGTCTTGAACGCATCGGAACATGCCTTGTCTGCACCAGACTGGCGCTCTGCATGGTTGAGCTTCTCGTTCAAAGCATCAGCCACATCGTCACCATCCAAGCCATCAGCCGTCAAACGCCAGTCAGTGCGCGTCTTGGCCTCCAGACCCAGCACTGCTTCAATAGCTGGGCCAATCAGCGGCTCAATTGCAGGGGGCATACCGATAGCGGCCTGCCTGCGCAGCACCTCACTATCAAGCTGGTTTCCATCAACGTACTCCATCTCATTGTCAGCACGCGCGCGCCATGCAGGCTGATTGCGCACCTCGGTAAACATGCGCTCGAATTGGACAAGCGAAAGCCCACCATCATCTTCTGGTTGGTCAAGCGGGGCGATTGTTTCTGCGGAAAGGGAGTGGATCATTACATTCTCCAGTCGGGCGGAGGTGGCGGCTCGACGTATGCGGCAAATTGGCTTGCCATGCGGTCTACTGATTGACCGAGGTAGCGGAACGCATCAGCCGAATGGGAGTACTCGTCGTGCAGTGGAATAGTTGGCTCGTTGGTCTTTGTATGCACATCACGCCGATAGCGCTTTAGGCACTCCAACAGTCTGGCGGTCTTGTTTTTATCGAAGTAGCACCTTGGGAAACACAGCCGTGCGGCCTTGATGCCTTCTTCCACGCTCGTCTGAGCCAGTACGGACACTGTACGCCCCATGGAGCGCAGCATCTCTTCCGTGGATTTGCCAGTCTGAAAATTGCGCGTGCGGCCATCGTGGGGGATGTAGTCAGTGCCCCAGCGGTACTGGCGCTTGCCAAGCTCGGCAACGTACCAGTCCAGAGTGCGGTTGCTGTCCTCGATGTGGTCAATGATGCGAACATCCTGTGGCCCACGCTGCACCATGATGATGGTCATGGAGTCATTCCACCCCAAATCCCATGCGGTATGCACGGGCAAAAGCGGGTCATACGGCACATTGCACACTCGGCCATCGTTGTAGACAGCATCAATCTCGTAGCGATAGATGGCGCCATCGGCCACGCGCCTGGGATTCCCTTCCCATATGTGCTCGTAGGACTCCGGGCTAATGCGCTGCGCCTTCTGGCGCTCTTGCTCCAGCACATACGGAAACCACGGGTTATCTCGCCAGTTGACCTGGCACACCCAGGTATCGTCGCTGGGGGTGGCGATAAACCGGACGTATGTGTCGTCCGTGTCCATGTCCGGGTTGAGCGTTACCCAAATCTCGGAGTCGGGCTTGCGGATTGTCGGAATCAGGGTGTCCCAGGACTTTGCGCTGACACTGTGCGCCTCCTCAACCCAGACCTTATCAACGCCCTCAAACGACTTAATAGAGTCAACCGTGTGGCTTTGCAGACCAGCGAACAAGAAAATTGATCCGTTTTTGCCGCGAATCTCGGTGTCCAAAACCTCGTAGAAGTGCCCGTAACCCATCTCGGCAATCTGGTCTTTTAGCAGCCGATGCACAGAATCGCGCATGGATTTTTGCACCTCACGGGCACACAGCACGCGCAACGGCTGTTGTGCTGCCAGTATGATGAGTGCGCGAGCCACCGACCACGACTTAGCGCCACCTCGGCCACCATGCAGCACCTTGTACCGCATGGGCATGAACAGCGGGCGCAACTTCGCCGGGAACTGTATCTCTGTCGTCGTCATACGAATTTGACGGTCACACAGTGCTGCACGGGGCCGCCATCTGGGCCTGTGAGTGTGGTGTCCAGCTTGTCGCCGTACTTCTTCGGTGCCAGCTTGGATGCGTACCATTTGCGAGCATCAACACGCAGCCGGTTGTGTTGCACTATCGTGGCCGACAAGTCCAGCTTTATATCTTCGCCTTGGTGCTTTACCTCGACCTGTTTTTCTTCGGAAATTGCTATGATTTCTTCAGCTAGAAAATCAGCCTGTATTTCCCGCGCGCGCGTGTAGTTCTCGGCAAACTTTGGATGCCTGCGGAGCCAGTCATACACAACCGATTGATCTATGTGCAGTTCAGATACAACAGTCACCAACGACTTGCCTTTCCCGATGCGGGAACAAATCTCGTCTGCCAGTTCCTCCGTGTATTTTGTCGGGGCACCGACCTTCTTTGGCGCGACACTATCGGCCTTTGTTGCTGGCTGTGTTGTTTTTTTAGCGGTAGATTTTTTCGCTGCTGCTTTTTCCATAGCCGCAAATATGCGGGCTAGTCAAGCGGTAGTCAAACTCTGCGAATT
>JAGOUM010000008.1 GCA_018061265.1 Rhodoferax sp.
CCGGATTGGGTGGATTAAAGACCTCGACAGGTTCCCAGCCTTTGCCATCCTCAGTCGGCTTGTAGGCACCGTGGGTGGACAGGTTGCGGGAACGGGACTTGACAAAACGCTGGTAGGCCTGGTCGCTTGGCTCCAGTGCTGCCGCCTGCAAAATGTCTTTGTCCCGGTCATAAAGAAAGTCGGCGATCTCGCGCGCCAGGTCTGTGGTGAGTGCTTCAATCGCTTCGCGCGAACGTTCATCTAGCGCCTTGACTGCGTCATCGCTGGCGGTCTTGCCTGTCTGTTGCTGGGTCAAACGGATGGCTTCAGCCATCTGTACGGCACGAACAGAAACGCCGTCGCCCAGGCTTTGTGCGGCCTGCCAGGCAAACCACGCCAACAGAACCAGCGGTACCACTTTGATCGCTACAAAAATTGCGATCAGCTTGGCGCGTATTCCCATGCGATCAAAGAGGGGGAGATTGAAGCTGTGAAAATCCATTGACCTCCAATATAGCGCAATGAAGTGGCTGATTGCGGCGATTTCCTTGTTCGCAGCACCAGGGTTAACCCACAAAATCAGAACTAAACCCGCATACTTTCATGGGTACTTATGTAGTTGCCGGGAAAAATGGCCCGACACCACTATATTCAGTGTCTATCGGCAAGTAATTGAGCCGGGCTGAAACGCGCCGACAGCCTGCTGACGCACTGTCATTAATAAAAAAAGGAGTTGATATGGATTTGCCGGAACGTGACGGAGACGGTTATTTAACTGACATGGGCGAATGGACCGAAGAGGTGGGCCGTGCCATGGCGGATGCTGACCAATATGAACTCGATGACACCAAATGGGCACAAATTCTCAAGGCGCGTGAATATTTTGATGAGTTTGGCAGCGTGCCGCCTATTCGCAAGTTTGCCAAATACCTTGAAGAAGACCAGCAGGCGGTCTTCAAACTCTGGATGACCGGGCCAATGAAGCCCATCACCAAATACGGTGGTTTGCCCAAGCCCACTGGCTGCGTTTAGTCTGCTGCGCCCCCCGGAGCCAGGGGGCTCTTGGGTCAGAGAATGAGGCACACTTGGGGTCTTCTATCTGATCGGAGCCCCCCTTTTAAATGCGCCGTCTCATCCGCCTGCTGATTGTTGGCCCGATGGCAGCCATTGACGGGCTGGCATGAACCCCGACGCAAGCACACTTTGGCGGGCGCCACCCTGGGCGCTGGCCGTTCTGCTGGCCACCTTGGGGATGCTGGGTCCGTTTTCTATCGACACCTACATCCCGGCGTTTTCCGGCATAGCGGCCTCGTTGAGTGCTACGCCGGTGCAGATGCAGCAAACGCTATCGGCCTACCTGTTTGGTTTTGCCTTCATGAGCTTGTTTCATGGTGCGATCTCTGACAGCGTGGGTCGCCGACCCGTGGTGCTATGGGGGCTGGCGGCATTTACTCTGGCCTCCATGGGTTGCGCGCTGTCGCAAACCATTGGCCAGCTGGTGTTTTTCAGGGCATTGCAGGGCTTGACCACCGGGGCGGGCATTGTCGTTTCGCGCGCGGTGGTACGCGACATGTTCCCGCCCGCGCAGGCGCAGAGGGTGATGAGCCAAATCACCATTTATTTCGGCGTAGCTCCGGCCGTTGCGCCAATGATGGGCGGCTTGCTGTTTGAACATCTGGGCTGGCACAGTGTCTTCTGGTTCCTGACGGCAGTGGGTGTGGCGCTGTGGTTGGCCAATTTCCGCCTGCTGCCCGAGACCTTGCACCAAAGCCAGCGTCAGTCGCTCCACATCAACAATCTGCTGCAGGGTTACTGGAAGCTCGGGCGTGACCCGCGTTTTTTCTTGCTGGCGCTGGCCAGCGGCATTCCGTTCAACGGCATGTTTTTGTATGTGTTGGCCGCACCGGTGTTTCTGGGCGAGCACCTGGCACTGGCACCGACGCAATTTTTCTGGTTTTTTGTGCTGACCATCGCCGGCATCATGGGCGGTGCCTGGGTGAGCGGGCGCATGGCGGGTCGGCTGGCACCCAAGAAGCAGATTCGTTTCGGTTTCCTGATCATGCTGGTGGTCGCGGTGGTCAATCTGGCGGCCAACCTGTTGTTTACCGCGCATGTGGCGTGGGCCATGCTGCCCATTGCGGTGTTTGCCTTTGGCTGGGCCATGATGGTGCCGGTCGTGACTTTGCTGGTGCTGGACCTTCACCCCGAGCGTCGTGGCATGGCATCGAGTCTGCAGGCGTTCATTGGCAGCACGGCCAATGGACTTGTGGCGGGTGCTGTCACGCCGTTGGTGATGCACTCCACCATCAGCATGGCGTTGGCCTCGTTGCTGATGCTGTCGATTGGTGTCATCGCCTGGGTCGGTTTGCATCGCCGCTGGCCAGACATTGGCCGCGCGATCGAGCATCCGGTGGCGTGAGCGCCAGACCACTTTGGCCGGTGCGGATAATTTGGCGATGCTGCACCGGTACCGACAGTGGTGGTTGTGTTTTTTTCTGCTGCTTGCGCGCGGCGCAGGTGCAAGCCCGTATTTCGAGGTGGCGCTGGATGTTGGCCACAGCCTGAAAGACAGTGGTGCGCTCAGCGCGCGCGGCCGCGCTGAATTTGAGTTCAACCGCGATCTTGCGCTGCAACTGGCCAAAGCAATGCGTGTGCGCGACTTGCAAGTACGCGAAGTCAATTTTGACGGTCGGATTGCCAGCCTGGCGCAGCGGCCGCTGGTCGCGGCAGGCAGCGGGCTTTTTGTGTCGGTGCATCATGACTCGATTGACGCGGAGTTCCTTCTGCCCTGGACGTGGCGTGGTCGGCCCGCCACCCACACCGTGGTCAAGCGTGGCTTTGGCCTGTTTGTGTCGGCCCGCAATCCTGATCTTGATACCAGTCTGCGCTGCGCGGTGCTAATGGGGCGGATGTTGCGCCGTGCCGGGTTTGCGCCGACGCCCTGGCATGCACGCAAACACTTGGCGGCAGATGCCGACAACGGTGTCTGGTTTTACGACACCCTGCTGGTGCTTGGCAGCACCACGCTGCCGGCCGTGTTGCTGGAGGCCGGCGTCATCCGGCATCGCGACGAGGAGCTGGAACTGCTCGATCCGCGTCGCCAGTCACGTATGGCCGATGCGCTGGCCACCGCCACAGCGGCCTGTCTGTCGGTCTCGCGAAAGCCGGTCGCCGCGCCATAATCCACGGGTACACCATCCGCGACGCGACAGTCCTATGGCCACCCTTCTGCCCGCTTTAAGTGCTTGTGTTGCGCGCATGACATCGGGCGAGAAGCGCCTGGCGCAGCGGTTGCAAGACAAGCTCGACGATGACTACCTGCTTTGGTACGACGTGCCTGTTGGCCCCACCGGCGCGCACCCGGACTTTGTGGTGATGCATCCGCGCCGGGGTCTGCTGATTCTGGAGGTCAAGGACTGGAGGCCGACCACCATCCAGAGTGCAGACAAACAAAGCTGGACGATCCTGCCCGACGGTGTGCCCAAAACCGTGATCAATCCGCTGGAGCAAGCACGCCAATATGCACACCGGGTGGTGGACGCCCTCAAGCGCGACCCGCAGCTCACCCAGCCAGACGGCCCGCACCAGGGGCAAGTGGCGTTCCCGTGGAGTTACGGCGTGGTGCTGACCCACATCACCCGCAAGCAGTTCAAGGCGGCCGAGCTGCAACATGCCATCGAATCACACCGTGTCATCTGCGCCGATGAAATTCTGGAGGCCGTGGACCCCGAAGACCTGCAAAGCCGCCTGTGGGACATGTTCCCCTACATGATGCGCGGGGTGATGAGCCTGCCCATGCTGGACCGCGTGCGCTGGATCATGTTCCCGCAGGTGCGCGTGCAGCTTCAGGGCGCGCTGTTTGACGACACCGACACCCAGGCCGAGCTGCCCGAGATCATGCGGGTGATGGATTTGCAGCAGGAGCAACTGGCGCGATCCTTGGGCGACGGCCACCGCGTCATCCATGGCGTGGCGGGCTCGGGCAAGACGATGATTCTGGGCTATCGCGCCGAATACCTGGCCGGGGCGGGCACCCAAAACAGCAAACCGGTGCTGGTCCTTTGTTTCAACGAACCGCTGGGTCTCAAGCTGCACAGCGTGATGGAGGCCAAAGGCCTGGCCGAGCGCGTGCATGTGCGCCATTTTCACAAATGGTGCCGTGACCAGCTGGTGGCCTTTGGCCAGACGTTGCCTGCCGACAGCCTGCCGGTGGACCTCAAAATGCTGGAGATGGTGCAACGCGTCATCACCGCGGTTGACCGCCAACAGATTCCCAGCGGCCAATACCAGGCGGTGCTGATTGACGAAGGCCACGACTTTGCGCCCGAATGGCTCAAACTGGTGACACAGATGGTGGACCCCGCCACCAACAGCCTGCTGGTGTTGTACGACGACGCACAAAGTATCTACGAGCGGTCTCGTGCCAAAGCCTTCAGCTTCAAAAGCCTGGGCATTCAGGCCCAGGGCCGCACCACCATCCTGAAAATCAACTACCGCAACACCCGGCAGATTTTGCAAACCGCCAGCCTCGTCGCCGCCGATTTGCTGACCGCCAGCGACAAAGACGACGACGGCATCCCTTTGGTGAAACCCATCAGCTGCGGGCGCGATGGCGAGGCACCACTGATCATTCGCCTGCCGACCTTGCGCCAGGAGGCCCAGGCCATTGCCGATCACTTGGCCAGCGCCCATCTGCAAGGCCATGCCTGGGGCGATATGGCCGTGCTGTGTGCTGACTGGAAGACCCGCGACCTGTGCGCCCAGGTCTTGCATCAGCGAGGTCTGCCGCTGGAAAACCGTGTCGGCACGGGTGACTTTGACCCCGGCAGCGACAAGATCAAGGTGATGACCATGAAGGTCAGCAAGGGCCTCGAGTTCCCCGTGGTGGCACTGCCCGGGGTGGGGCACATGCCTGCGCCGGGGCAGGACGAAAAGGACGCGGCGCGGCTGTTTTATGTGGCGGCGACCCGGGCAACACACAGGCTGGTGATTGGGGTGGGGGGCGAGGGCGGGTTGGGGTGCAGGTTGGGTTAGCCCTGCGCCAACAACGCTGCCAAATCCAGCAAGCCAATCGCCTGTGCGCCATGCCTTAAAGGGATACGTTCCTGCCCTGGGTAGACCACGTAGCGCTGCGTGATCTGCAGGTCGTCGCAGGCCAGGGCAAAGCCTTTTTCCGGGCTGGGGGTCATGGAGCGCTTGACCTCGATCGCGATCTCGGGCTTGCCGCCTTTTTCCAGCACCAGGTCAATTTCTGCGCCCACCTGGGTACGGTAAAAGTAAGGCACGCGCAAACTGCCTGCCGCCTGGATCAGGTTCTCCAGGCAGTGGCCCTCATAACTCAGGCCACACACCGGGTGGCCCAGCAGGTCGTTCAAGCTCTCCAGCGCCAGCAAGCCATGCAGCAGACCACTGTCACGCACATACACCTTGGGCGACTTGACCAGCCGTTTGCCCAAGTTGCCAGCCCACGGGCGCAGGCGGCGCACCAGTTGCAAGTCCACCAGCAGGTCAATGTAGCGGTCAATGGTGGGGTTGGCCACGCCTAAAGCGCTGGCCAGGCGCGCCTGATTGAGCACACTGCCCTGGTTGTGCGCCAGCATGGTCCACAGGCGGCCAATCGTCTCGGCGGGCAGGCGCGGTGCAAACATGGGCACGTCGCGCTCCAGGTAGCTGCGGATAAAGTCGCGCCGCCAGTCCAGGCTTTGGCTGTCGTCGGCGGCCAGCAGGCTGTCGGGGAAACCGCCGCGCAGCCACAAGGTGTTGTCGGCCATGTCGGCGGCAGTGGCCTCCATCACATTGAACGGCGCCATGTCGAGGTAGGCCACGCGTCCGGCCAGGGTTTCGCTGCTTTGGCGCATCAAGGCCAGCGCGGCCGAGCCCAGCAGCAGAAACTGCCCGCTGCGAATGCCCGCTTGCCGGTTGTCGTCGATGATGCCGCGCAAGACTTCAAACACACCGGGTGCGCGGTGAATCTCGTCCAGGATGACCAGCCTGCCCTGCTGGGCGCGCAAATAGGTGTCGGCATCTTCCAGCCTCAAACGGTCAGCCGGGCGCTCCAAGTCCAGATACACCGCACCGCCCGGCCAGTCAATGGCCAGCGTGCGGGCCAAGGTGGTCTTGCCCACCTGGCGTGGCCCCAACAGCACCACGGCGGGAGTTTGAAGCAGTTTTTGGCGGACGGTGGTTTCGAATTGGCGGCTTTTCATCATTGAAAGTTTAACTTATAGCGTTAATATTTCAATATTAATTGGCATATGGCGCTTCGAAAGATAGGCATCTCGAGGCAGGTTGATGCAACTTGCCTCGGGTTCCTGGTGTGTTTTGACAGCACTTGCCTCAAGTGCAGCCCCTGGGTATTGGTTGGAATATGCTGCTAAATATGTAGCTAAATAGGTAAGCAATACAAGCGCTGGAGTCATTTTTATCTATAAAATGCCAACAAAAGCGCGCCACTTTATTTGTCGCAATACTTCTTGCGTGCCACTCTAAGTGGCGCGATACTGACAACCAGCCACCCAAAACCTGAGCACATGCCAAGCGTCACCCCCTCAACCGAGCTAGACCAACTGGTAGCGCTGATTGCTGCGCAACCCGACGGCCTGGGCATTGATGCCATCGCCAAATTGCAGGGCAACCGCTTGCCGCGCCGCACCCTGCAGCGCCGCCTGGCCACTTTGGTGGCACAGGGGCAAGTTCAGATCATGGGCGAGGCACGGGCCACGCGCTATGTGGGCGTTGCACAGGGAGTTGCTTCGCGCCAGTTGCCGGTGCCCACGGTCCAGGCGACAGGCGAGGTTTACGTACCCACCTCGCCGGAAGGCGAAGAAATCAAAGCCTACGTGCGCCAGCCGCGTGCCCTGCGCGCGCCAGTGGGCTACCGGCTGGCGTTTCTGGAGCAATACCACCCCAATCACACCGCCTATTTGCCCACAAGTTTGCGAGACCAGTTGCACACCATGGGCAGAGCACGCACCGAGCACACACCGGCGGGCACCTTTGCGCGCGACATCCTCAACCGCTTGCTGATTGACCTGTCTTGGGCCTCCTCCATGCTGGAGGGCAACACCTACAGCCGGCTCGACACCGAGCGGCTTATTGAATTAGGCCAGGCCGCTGAAGGCAAAACCGCGCTGGAAACCCAGATGATCCTGAACCACAAACAGGCCATTGAATACCTGGTGCTCGACTCCAGCCACGCCGAAGTGACGCCGGACTGCATGGTGGCGCTGCATGCGTTTTTGTCGGATGGCTTGATGGCCGACCCCACAGCGGTGGGCCGCCTTCGTCGGCGGGCGGTAGAAATTGGCGGCAGCGTGTATTTGCCGGTGGCCTTGCCGCAGCGGCTCGAAGTTCTGTTTGGCATCGTCATGCAAATGGCTGCGGAAATTGAAGACGCCTTTGAGCAGGCGTTTTTTCTGATGGTGCATTTGCCCTATCTGCAGCCGTTTGAAGACGTGAACAAGCGCACCTCAAGACTGGCGGCCAACATACCACTCATTCGCCACAATCTGTGCCCGCTATCCTTCATCGACGTACCTCAGGCAGCCTATGTGGACGCGATGATGGGTGTGTATGAACTCAACCGCGTCGAGCTGCTGAGTGACGTGTTTGTGTGGGCCTACGAGCGCTCATGCCAGCAATACGCGGCAGTCAAACAGAACCTGGTGCCGCCCGATATTTTTCGCCTGCGTTATCGCCAGGCCTTGAGCGACGTGGTGGCAGCTATTATTCAAAACGACGAGGCCGCGACCCTTGCCACCGTGACTGCCAGGCTGCCGTCCACGGTAGCCGCTGCTGATGCAGCCCACTTCACCCAACTGGTGCTGCATGAGTTTGCAGCCTTGCACCCTGGGAATGTGGTGCGGTTTGGCATCAGGCCGTTGGTGTTTGCTGCCTGGAAGGAAAAGCATGGTGCGGCATGAGCAGATTGGCATCACCATGGCCGAATACTGGACCGAACTGCCCCCCAAAGCCGAGCTGGAGCAAAAGCAGAATGCCGCATTGCTTGAAGCGCGCGAGCGGCTGGCACGGCGCGGGGTGTTGTTGGGGGACTTGGGTGACGAGTGATCACTTGAAGGTCACCAAAGGCCTGGGTTTCCCTTGGTGCCGCTGGCGGGTGGTGGGACGTAGTGAACTCGGATTTAGCCACAACGGACGGCCTAACATACCTCGGCCTTATTACGCATACGCCTCAGATACAGTTGAATCAGCTTCGCAACAAGTACGAGCTTACAAAAAAGGGAGATGGATTTGAACGAAATCGTGGGCGATTCTGATGTATTAATTCTGACGATTTTGCCGGAGGAGAATAGTGCCGTTATTTCAGAGCTCAAAAACCACTGTCAAGCAAATCGAGTCTTGCCGACTCATGAGTTTCCAAACCTGTATGAGTGGCACAAATTTATATTGCCTACTTCGACCGGCGACCTAACTGTCGCAACGGGCGTCGTTGCACGGGCGGGTAATGACACCATGCAGGCAGCGGTGACAGATGGATTGCAACGCTTCAATCCGATTGTCCTGTTGGTCGTAGGTGTTGCGGGTGGGTTGCCTAAGGACAGCGACCCCATGCACGCTGGCGATGTAGTTATAGGCGATTCAGTGTGGAGCGTGGATCGCGGAAAAATTAAAGATGATGGCCTGTATTCCCGGCCCAGCAGCGAAATCGGGGGGAACGGCTTGTTGTCAGGAATGCAAAACCGTAGCAATTGGCAAAAGGGTTGGAATGCTGGCTTGATGAATTCCAACAATCAACCATTTCAGATCATCACTGGGGGAATTGCTGCTAGCAATTACGTGATCACAGTGACAGATCATGAATTAATGCGCGAAATCGTAAAGGTCAGTGGGAATGCAGTGCGGGCTGTAGAAATGGAAAGTTGGGGTGCCGCAGTAAGCGTGAGTGCCTATGCCACATCCAGCGGCAGGAACGTGACTTTAGGCATAGTTCGCGGCCTTTCCGATATTGTTAGGCCAAAAGTGTTGATGCCAACCGATAGTAGTACCGAAGACACGAGTCAGGCTAACTCTGCTGAGCGTGACAAATGGAAACAAGGTGCCGCCAACAATGCTGCCAGATTTGTTGTGACTTGGTTGACTCACGCTTGGCCTTTTGCGCCAAAAAGTGTACCTGCACCGTCAGCTCGCTTTGAGGTGCTTAGCGACACCATGGCAAAGCTGACAACTGAAAACACAAGTCGGTGGAAATACAGTTCACAAATGGATGTGCGTAAGACGATTGAGTGGCCAGTGAAAAAGCCTGTGATAGTTATTGCTGGCCGTAGCGGTGATGGGAAGACCTGGGGGCTTGCCAAATTGGTCGTCAACTTGGGCAATCGTCAAGAGGTGGCAGTACTTGTAAGGGCAGCCGCCACAACAGAGGCTACCCTCGCAAGAGCTGCACAACTTGTCTGGCAAGACGGCCTTGGTGAAACCAGCGAAACAAACCTCAGTGCGTTAAGCACTCGCTACAAGGAAATCAAACCTGGTGCCGAGATGCCTTGGCTGACTGTTGCCGTTGATGATGTCCGCGACCTAGGTTTTTTGAAAGATCTCATAGATAGGCCTTGGGAACGTTGGGGCATGCGCTTGGTGATCACGGCACCAAGTTCCGCAGTAAAAGAACTAAAAAATGATCTTCCGGCGGGTGTTGCGATTCACGAGGTAACGAAGTTTTCAGTCGACGAGGTTGACGCACTGTTACAGAAGCATGGACAAAAGTGGGCAGATTTACCGCGAGACTTGCAGGCACTATTGCGGATGCCTATTCTTGCCGGACTCTATACCGCCCTTGCTCACGAGTCTTTTCAGCATGCGCCGCACAGTGAATATGAAATTTTCGATCGGTTTTGGCAGCGTATGGTGGATCGAACTATTCAAGGCGATGCCGGAATCGTTACGGCGCTGGCTAGCCGAGTGATTGATGAAAAGTCGTATCCACTTAAAAGGACGCAGTGGGGCGAAGCAGCGCTGTCCGAAGACTCATTTAGTCGGCTGGACAGCGTCGGTTGGTTGCAGTGTGACGAAACTGGGTCCGCATCACTTGCGCATGACCGTTTGCTGAACTGGGCAGCCGCAAAGGAAGTCGTTCTTCGTTATAGAACTAAGGATTGGACTCTGGCGCAGTTGACAGCCTTCCTTCAAAAGTACGCGCAACCTCAATGGCCCAATAATTCCAAACGGTTGGACTACCTGCCAATGGATACGCTTTGGATGCTGTTAGACGGATGCACCGATTTGTCTGAAGGCGTAACTCTATTGGAATCTTTTGAGCAGGAACAAACTTACGGGAGCTACGCGTCCGAGTTGTATCAACACCTGCTACCAACGCTAGGCATGCGGGTTGTTCCATTGCTGCTGGCCCGCCTTGACAAACTCGGTAGCCGAAACGAAACCGACTATCAGGCCAGCCTAATTGCCGACGCGATGACTGCGGTGGCACGTCACGAATCAGTTGACTTGGCAGGTGACGCGGCTAAGCTCATTGGGTCCTCTTCAGAGACAAAGCAAAACGTGGGAATCGCGTTGCTATCAATCGCGCCTGTGTTGGGTCTGCTTGATCGCCTTTGGGAACTTCATCTCGAACGCTGCGAACGCTTGGACAACAGCGAAAGCAGATGGAAGTACAGCGATTACGAGTCAAGTCATGCAGCCTTAAAGGCGGGCGTGAAACAGAACCCGGAGTGGTTGCGCAAGCGAATCATTAATCTGAATTCCGGTACCGTACGCGTATCGGAACTAGGCTACCTCCTCAATAGCCTAGACCACCCTTCAGCGCCCCAGATTTGGTTAGAAACCAAGGGCATGCTGTTCACCCATATGCCTAAAGATAGGCGACGATCTTTAATCTATTGCATCGGCAGATTCAACGCTACATCCGAAGTTGGGTTTCTTGTCGATTGCCTTAGTCAGCAGGTTGACTCGATGGGTGGTGCGGCGCTTGCCAGCATCGTCAAACTTGATCCAGATCTCGCACTCCGTCATTTGGGTGATGACGTAGGTGGAGATTTCGTGAGGTATCGTAGCTGGTGGTTGCCGGATTTGATGCATGTCCGTCCCACTGAAACCAGAAAAAGGCTGCTCGAGATTGCCAAGCAGAGCGAGGAAGGCCGCCGTTTTATCGAACAATTGTTCCAAGGACGAGCGAACGAGTTGGACATTCCCTTGCTTGATTTTCTGCTTGACTCCTTTACAGAACGCTTGAGGCGAAATCTGCAAGCCACGTGTACCGGTGACGCTATATGGATCACATTCCCACTTCGCCTTTTCAATGAAATTTCAAGGTCAGAACTACTGGCTTTTGTGGTCGATAAATCAAATGGCGAACTTGAGAACATGCTTGTGCAGGTGGCGTGCAGTCGAATTGGTCACTCTGGCCGTAGTCATGATCACGCGCTGGAAGAAGCGCGAACCTTTCTAATTCTTCTATCTAGCAGCGGAATTACAGAATTGATAAACGCTGAACTTCGGTCTCCTGACTATTGGGGTCGCTACCGGGGGCTGAAGTGCGCAATGATTAGGCCTGATGCGACGACCTTAAATCTACTTGGCGCGATTGCGCGCACCGCTGTAACTTGTGATGCGGACGGGACGCAGTCGAATCCGATGCAAGAGAACTACAGCGCGATGCGCGTTCTTGCGTCTTCGCAGGCTGACGACTTGTTGGTTGATGCGATTTGGACCAGCGGATCGCCCTACTTTTCCGTTGATTTAGCGGACATGCGTGGCGTGATTGAGCCGATGACCACAGTGACTACAAAGCGTGCCGCTGATACCTTGGCTGATTTTCAAAATGCTGGCGATGACGACTTCTGTTGTGCATTAATTACTGCGTGGGTCAGCGCTGACCCAGCCTTCATTGCACCGATTAGAGCCACACTAGCCAAGATTTCACCTTCGTCGCTGATGGCTGTTTACGCTTGCGTCGCACTCCAACAACTGGGCGACGAGTCCGATGAGTTCGCACAATTTGCAAATCAATTGCTCAGTAGCACTGAGCGATGCATCGCGGGAATCAATGCGCTATGTAGCCTGAAGGGAAAGGGAATCTCGTACCTGATGTCATATCTTGAATCGGTACCCGTCAAAGCGTGGCGAGATTTAGAAATCCGGGTAGTACGTCACCTCGCCCTATTTGACCCATCACATGATTTCGCTGTAGAAAAAGCATCTCAATATTGCATCGTAGTACACGGTGCGCTCAATCCACCATATGACATTGCGGCGGAGGCCGTCGATACACAGTTAAGAGAGCTGGTAAGGGATAAAGCTTTTGAAGTGAACTCTGTCTCAGCTTCTCGAACATATTTTGCGATCAAGGGTCTAGCAAAATTCGACAGCAATCGTGCTACTGAAGCCGTGCTTCGTCACCTGAAGAGTTCTTCTCACTATGAGCGCGAGCAATGCGTGTTGCTCACAAATGTTGATCCCAAAAGTGCTGTCACGCTTTTGTTCGACTTGGCGGCTGCCGTGGAACGAGACAGTCTTGTTTCGGCAGTCGGACGCGCACTGCGACGCCTAGAGCCCACAGACGTAGACATTGCTCTTGAAAGGGCCTGCAAAAGCGCTAACAGGCGCCGCCGAAGTGTTGCGGCTGAACTAGCAGGCTGGTTGCCAGCTGATCGGTTGACTGTCCAACTTGCTTTGCTATATCAGACAGAGACCGAAAACGAAGTTCGGACAGCGATTTTTGCTGCTCATACGCGGCGGCGCAATGAAGTTGCCGTCATTGAGCTATTCGACGCTTTTAAAGTGTGCCCAGAGGACAAGCGTTGGGCACTCTTGTTGTCGATACTTCAATTAGGTGATCCGATACTACTCAATGATCCTGATGACAAACTCTGGATTGGCACAGTGCTCGAATCAGTTCCGTTCAAATATCGGCACTTCGTCAAACAAGAAATTGATCTAAAAATAGAAAAATTGAAGCAGTGATCATGCGTGAGCTGACCGGCGCCATGGCTGACCTGTGCAGCATGTTGGAAGAGCTGTTAGAGGCCCCTGTTTGGAATAAAAGGGGTCAGACTGGATTTAGCAAGCAAGCTCGTTTGCCCAGATGTTCGATGGACGACAACTAACAAGAACAGGACGCACAGACATGCACGAAATCATCTGCCCCCACTGCAGCAAAGCTTTCAAAATCGACGAGGCGGGGTACGCCGATATCCTGAAGCAAGTGCGCGACGGTGCGTTCGATCAGCAGTTGCATGAGCGCCTTGAATTGGCCGAACAAGACAAGCGCAATGCCGTCGAGCTTGCGCAGGCCAAAGCGGCGGGTGAGATGCAAAAGTCAGCAGTCGCCAAAGACTCCGAAATTCAGGAACTGAAAGCCAGGCTGGATGCAGCAGAGGTGGCGCGCAAACTTGCCATCACCGAGGCCCTGAGTGCCGTGCAAAAGGAGCGTGACGCACTGGCCAATGAACTTCAGCAGGCCAAGCGCGACCGTGTAGCTGCGGCAGAACTGGCCGAGGCCAAGCTGGTCAACGGGCTGCAAAAGGCCGCTGCGGACAAAGACGCCGAAATTCAAGGCTTGAAGGCCAAGCTGGACTCCACAGACGTGATGCAAAAGCTGGCCATCACCCAGGCGGTGACTGTGGTCGAGCGGGAGCGCGACGAGTTGAAGAACGGCCTGGCGCGGGCTGAATTGGAGAAGCAACTCGCCGAAAAGTCGCTCAAAGACAAGTACGAAACGCAGATCAAAGACCGCGACGATGCCATCGAGCGCCTGCGCGACATGAAGGCGCGCCTGTCCACCAAGATGGTGGGCGAGACGCTTGAGCAGCACTGCGAGACAGAGTTCAACCGCATTCGCGCCACAGCGTTTCCACGCGCCTATTTCGAAAAAGACAACGACGCGCGCACCGGCAGCAAGGGTGACTACATTTTTCGCGACCTGGACGAATCGGGCACCGAGATCGTCTCGATCATGTTCGAAATGAAGAATGAGAACGACCGAACCAGCACCAAGAACAGGAACGAAGATTTTTTGAAAGAGCTGGACAAGGACCGCCTTGAAAAGGGCTGCGAATACGCCGTGCTGGTTTCCCTGCTGGAGCCAGACAGCGAGCTGTACAACACCGGCATCGTGGATGTGTTCCACCGCTACCCCAAGATGTACGTGGTGCGCCCACAGTTCTTTCTGCCCATCATCACGCTGCTGCGCAATGCGGCGATGAATTCGCTCAAATACAAGTCAGAGCTGGCGCTGGTCAGGGCGCAGAACATTGACATCACCAACTTCGAAAACAACCTGGAAACGTTCAAGACCGCGTTTGCGCGCAACTACGACCTGGCATCCAACAGCTTCAAAAAGGCCATCGATGAGATCGACAAGTCCATCGACCACCTGCAGAAAACCAAAGACGCCCTGCTGGGCACAGACCGCAACCTGCGTCTGGCCAACGACAAGGCGCAAGACGTGACGATCAAGAAGCTGACGCGAGGCAACCCGACGATGGCGGCCAAGTTTGCCGAACTCAAGAACAGTTGATTCACCCCACCCCGGAGTGCCCCCCATGCAACTCGGTTACACCATCCTCTACGTGCCAGACGTACCCGCCACGCTCAAGTTTTACGAGGCCGCTTTTGGCCTCAGCACGCGCTTTCTGCATGAAGGCGGCGACTACGGCGAGCTGAACACCGGCAGCACCACGCTGGCCTTTTCGGCCCACAGCCTGATGCAGCAGCTGGGCAAAAACCCGCAGCCTGCCAACCCCACAGCGCCCTGTTTCGAGATTGCGCTGTGCACCCCGGACGTGCCCGCCGCGCTGGAGCGCGCCATTGCCGCCGGGGCCAAGCCCATGCGCCCGGTGGAGCTGATGCCCTGGGGCCAGACCATTGCCTATGTGGCCGACATCAATGGCTTTCTGGTGGAGCTGTGCACGCCTGTGGGGTGAAGCCAAGGCAGTTGCTTCTGGGTTGAGCCGTATGCTGCGCGATCTTGCCTTGCACATGGCGGGCGATGGCTGGGGCAGTTGATGCAGGGGCAATGGTGCTCATTTTGCGGAATTGACGGCTGGAAATGATTGGCCGATTAGAACTCAAGGGTTGACCAATTTAAATTTAAAGACTGACTAACTTAAATCAATGGCTGGTTTTCCAACCGACTTAATCTATTTTCTATCGCTGCGTTCTCATGCTATGAGGGGGTTAACGGTTGATTTCGCGCCAAACATCAGCGCTTGAACCCAAGCTCGCGTTGGCTGCGCATGGCCTGCAAAATCGCCTCGGCCATTGCCACCATGGAGGGCGAGCAGCTGAATCTGGCGTCCTTGGGTTCGTCGGTGGCGCACCGCCGGGTGTATCCATCCATTACCATCCACCGTCCCATCCCGCCCGCTGCAGGGCCCAACGGAGAAAACAATGTTCAGCCATGTGATGCTCGGTGCCAACGATCTGGAAGCCTCAAGAAAGTTTTATGACGCCCTGTTGGGCACGCTGGGCATCGGCCCAGGCGTGGCCCACAAAAGCCGCTATTTCTACCGCAGCGCCTCGGGCCTGTTTGGCATCACCACGCCCATCAATGGTGAGCCCGCCACCCATGGCAATGGCAGCACCATTGGCTTTGCCATGCAGTCACCGGAGCAGGCCGACGCGTTTCATGCCGCAGGTGTTGCCAATGGCGGCACCAGCTGCGAAGACCCGCCAGGCTGGCGCGAGGCTGCCAGCGGCCCGCTTTACCTGGCGTATCTGCGTGACCCTTCTGGCAACAAGATCTGCGCCTTGCACCGGCCAGCAAAGTAGTTAGCAGTATTATTGATAGCACCAATGTGTTTATTGATAAGCGCTGGAGGCCAATTTGGCATAAAAATGTTGCCACTGACCTGGCCCTTGTCGACCTAAAAGCCAAAGCCAGCCACCCCGACCCCGGTACCCTGACGGTATGCCCCTAGCACTCCATGCGGTCCACCGCCTGCGCACCGAACGCCTGGCGCGCGCCGTCAAGCCGTTTCGGGCGCGTGGCGGCCCGGCGGAGCGCTGCCCCGGCTGCCGGGTGAAACACAGCCACTGTCTGTGCGGCTTGCGCCCGAGCCTGCCCACGCAGGTCGGCATGTGTCTGCTGATGGCTGATATCGAGCCACTCAAACCCAGCAACACCGGCTGGCTGATTGCCGACGTGGTGGCCGACACTTTTGCCTACAGCTGGGCGCGCACCGAGGTGGACCCACGCCTGCTGACCCTGCTGGCCGATCCGCAATGGCAGCCCTATGTGGTGTTTCCGGGCGAGTTTGTAGCGCCCGAGCGGGTGGTGACCACACTTGGGCATGCCGTTGCTGCGCCTGGGCAGAAGCCAAAGCGCCCGCTGTTTGTGCTGCTGGATGCAACCTGGGCCGAGGCGGGCAAGATGTTTCGCAAAAGCCCCTATCTCGATCACCTGCCGGTGCTGAGCCTGCATCCGCAGCAGATCTCTGCATACCGTCTGCGCCGCTCCAGCCGGAGTGACCACTTTTGCACCTCGGAGGTGGGTGCCCTGTGCCTGGCGCTGGCCGGTGAGCCCCACGCGGCGCAAGTGCTCGACGCGTACCTGGATGTATTCACCCACCATTACCTGCAAGCCAAAAACCAGCAGCCACTGGACCTGGACGGTACCCAGCACCGGCGCCTGCGCAGTCTGCAACTTGCAGCCGATCAGGCCGTCAGCTCAAAGCCACCCAGCCCTTGCGCCTGACCGTTGAGGATAACGTCCACCCGGTGCCAACCCGGGAAGTGTCTGCGGGTGCTCATTTCAGCGAGTGACAGGGTCTTGGCCAGTGGCGCGCTCTGCCCGGCGGCAAGTTCCAGAGCCTTGAGTTTGAACACCTTGGCGCTGCCCTGGCCGTTGGCCTTGATGTAATGCACCGCCAGATCCACCATCACACGCTGTGGCTGGGTCTGTGGGTTGGCCACCTCCAGGCGAATATGCACCCGGCCGCCGATGTGTGCGGCAGCGGGTGTGATCTGCACGTTCTTGACCGTCACCTCGGCGGTCTGGCCAAAACCCAGCGCGGTCAGTGCCGCCACCTCACCACGCTTGACCGCCGAACGCAGCGCATGGCCCACGATCCAGGTTCGCTCAGGGCTGGCGTCTTTCAGCCAGGCCCGGGCGGTGTGCGCCAGCAGGTCGGGATGGTCCTTGCCAATGTCGTTGAGGTTGTTGGCCACCGAGCGGCGCACCACCAGCTCGGGGTCGTCCTTGAGCCGTTCCAGCAGCGCCAGCACCGGCGTCGGGTCGGCCTGAAACTGGCGCAGCCGCGGTGCCCAGGGCAGGCGCGGGCGGGTGCCTTCGGACACCAGTCGGCGCACATGGGCGCTCGGGTCGTCCGTCCACATCTGCAGCTGGCGCAATGTTGCCTGCGGATGCTGTACCAGAAAGGGCCGTATGCTGAACTCGGCGGTAAAACGCTGCGTCAGGGCGTGTTGTGCGCGCATCGACACCTCAAAATGCGCCAAACCAAACTCGGCCACAAACTGGGTGTGGGGCAGATACAGGAACGACGCCAGGCTCAGGCGCGGGTCCCGCCCGTGCGGCTGGTCCAGCGAGTCAAGCAGGATGGCGACGGCGCTGGGGTAGTCTTCGGGCATATGGCGTCGCAGGGCCATGGCGATTTTTTTGCCGCGCGGCATCAGCTCCAGGCTGTTGTACCCATCCAGCACGTCGGCCACAAAGCCTGCGCTGTCAAAAGTTGGGTGCACGGCGGCAATCATGGCGGCAATGGCGCGGGGCACGTCTTCGCCGTACTGGTTTTTCAGGGGTTCTGCCATGGTGTTGGTTGTGCGGTGGATATACTGTATTTTTACACAGCTTCTCACACTTCATGCCATGGCCTTGACCCTGACCACCTTGCGCCGTTACGCGGTGGCGCGCAGCCTGTTTGGCCCGACCACGCTGGCGCGCGCCATTGATCGCCTGGGTTTTGTGCAGGCCGACCCGATTCGCGCGCCCGCGCCCGCGCAAGACCTGACGCTGCGCCACCGTGTCACCGGCTACCGTGTCGGGGACCTGGCCCGGCGCTATGCCAAACTTGACATCGAGGAAGACTTTTTTGTCAATTACGGTTTTCTGCCACGCCGCACCCAGGCCCTGATGCACCCGCGCCTGCCGGCCACCGCCTGGACCCCTGAGCGGCTGGCGCAAGCACAGGCTGTGCTGGCATTTGTGGTTGAACACGGCGTGGTTCATCCGCGAGAGGTGGATGCACACTTTGCCCACGGCTCGGCACGCAACTGGTTTGGCGGCCAGTCCCGCGCCAGCACCCAGCTGCTTGATGACATGCATTACCGCGGATGGCTGCGTATCGCCGGGCGCGTCAGCGGTGTGCGCACTTATGCGGCGCGGCCAAGGGCAGAGGAGGACGCGACGCAAGCCAGTCCCGCTGCCGCCATGGACGCGTTGGTCGATGTCATCGTGCAGCACTATGCGCCCTTGCCCGAGCGCTCATTGGCCGAACTCGTCAGTCATTTGCGGGCTGGAGTACCCCAGTGGGCGAACCAGCACCGCGCTGCATTGGCCCGTGCGGGTCAGCGTCTGGCCAGTGCCGAAGTGGGTGGCATACGCTGGTATTGGCCAGCCGACGAGTCGCCAGCCGCGCGCCGCCGCCTGCCCGATGCGGTGCGGCTGCTGGCACCCTTTGACCCGGTGGTGTGGGACCGTCGGCGGTTTGAGCTGTTCTGGGGCTGGGCTTACCGGTTTGAAGCTTATACCCCGGCAGCGCAGCGCCAGCGCGGCTACTACGCCTTGCCTTTATTGTGGCGTGACGGGGTGATTGGCTGGGCCAATCTGGCCTGGCGTGGCGGCCAACTTGATGTGCAACTGGGTTATGTGGCGGGCCGCGCCCCAGGCGATGCGGCCTATGGCATGGCGCTGGAGGCCGAACTGGCGCGCATGCGCCAATTTCTGGGCACCAACGCGGGGTCAGCGGGCGGGGTTTTGTAACACCAGAACAATGCGCCTTTTACAGGTTACCAACCACCGCCACCACCGCCACCACCGCCACCCGAGCTGCTACCACTGCTGGTGCTACCGTTTGATGATGAACTGCTGCTGTACGCGCTGCCACCAGAAGAGGGGGCGTACACCTTCATGCCAGCCACTGCACTTAACCAGGATCCACCTGCCAAGACTCCTGTCGATTCAGACACACTGTCACTCCAGCCGATCACTGGCGCTGCAGGTGTGTGTGAAAGCGTTGACGTTTTTCCAAGCGAAAAGGAATCTTGCTCGGTATCGATCGACGTACTTGAGTCTTGGGCTGCGACGCCGGAAGTATCGGTGGATTCAAACAGGGTGCCAAGCTTTGGGACAAGACCGAGGGCCACCACGTAGGGAAGCCATTTTGCTTTCAGTTGGGGTGCCTTTGAACCAAGTTGAGCCCGAAAATATTGGCGAGCGGCACACATGTTTTTGCGAATGTGAATCTTCTTGGCGCTCTGGTTGATTCGCATCGTGTCCAGGTTGGCTTTCAGCACGGCCAGATTCCAGGCGACCATCGTTGCCAAAACCGAGACATGCAGTGTTTTGGCAGACGTATCGAGCAAGATGGCCGTACTGATGCCAAACAGTGGGGCCGTGATGGTGATGATCATCAGGATGCGTAGCGTCATCCAATCTATTTCCCATGCCTGGCTTTCACCCACTCTTACCCCCAGGTAAAGCGTGAGCAACCCTGCGGGAACCTGCCACAACAGCAGGTCCAGGCCGTCCCGACTTCCCGCCAGCGCGGTGGCCACCATCGCCACGAGTGAACCAATCAACAAGGCACCGTTCAATTTCCAGTTCAGTTTTCTGGGGGCTTTGGACCAGTCAGGCAATTTGTTGAGCTCCCGGCCCATTAGAGCGTCGACAGTGCTCGTCAGGTTAAGTCCCTTGCCGGCATAGCGTCGCAGCAGAGCATCAGTATCTGTGGACCGATTGCCGTCAAAGAACAACTTGTTGATCAATGCCGAATACTCCTTTGGCAAGGTCTCGGCATCCACCAGCAGTCGCAACGACAACTTGGGTCGGCGAAACCACCGTTTCTCAACACGCGACGCCACTTGGCGCTTCTGTACCAGGCTCGCGAGGATGGTGGCGACAACATTGGATCCCCAGCCAAGCGCGATGGCACTGACAACTTCAGGGCGATAGGCAAATACATTACTTTCCAGCCATGCGCTGTCGATGGTGCTCGGGCTGGCAATGCGGGCAAAACGCCCGTACCGGTTCTCCTGCCAGAGAAAGTAGCCTATGACCAGGCAGGCACCCAAGACCAGCATTCCCAGTGAAGCGTGAATCCCGATCGGCGATGTCAAAGCGATGACAAAACGGGGCTGCGACGAACCGCGTTGCGTCAGTTCGGCCAGCACAATGGCCCCCTGGCCTGGCGCAAGGTTTCTCTGCTCCTGAACGTGTGGCGAAGGCATACCTGTCCAGCTTGGGTCCAGCACGAATCTCGACGTGAACTGTTCGATGACGCCGGTTCGGTCCGGAAACGCAAAGTCGTGATTGAGTCGAAAGTGCCCATCCTGGCCACGAAGCACACCGCTGAGTGTGTAGCGAATCCGATAGGTCAGCGCCTTTTGCGAAAAGGGTGGATCGCTCGGTAGCCTTGAGCGCCAACGCAGCACGGCCGCGTTGGTGAGTTCAAAGTGATTCACCGCATCCAGACCTCCGCGCGTCAGGGGTATCGACCTGCTGTCCTCCATCAGGTCCACACCTTCGAGTTGCAGGCGTTGACCCGGATGGACGACAAATCGCCGCTCGCCACCGTTCCAGTCCCCATCAAAGACGAAGGTTTGTGTCTCGATCACATGCATGAGACCGTCCGCGTCGAGGTTCGCCTGCACGTCGACCGCACGCCAGTACAGTGACTTGGCATGACCCAGGGCGACTGCCAGCAGCATGGCAGTCAAAACAATCAGGTTTCGAAGCATGATGTACTTTGGCACCGTCAGCCAGATGGGTTGGCGCTTGCCCAAGCTGCCATCGTAACCCAAGCCGCCACATGCAAGCTCTGTTCTAACGCGCCAAGCGGTTGCTTTCGGAACGCCGCAAACGCCGACCAAGAACGCACCGCACCACATTTTTGATGGACATCGATGCGGAAGTGCGATAGATTGCGTCCACCGCGAGTGATGCTGAGGAGCGTTTTGTGATGAGTCGATCAGGCAGCGATTGGCCCGGCAATCGATGTTGGGAAAACAGTGGCGGCGTCAGCGAAAAGTCGGCAACCGATCGGCAACCATGGTCACCCGCCAGGTAGCCGCTTCTGCGCAGGCCAGAAAAGGCTGGCCGTTTTTTCTGATCTTTGTGTTGGTCGGCCTGGGCATGATGGTGCCTTTTGCCTTGCAAGCGGTGCGTGATTACCGCATTGCTTGGCATTATCAACCGACCGAGTGCCAGGTGCAGGGTGCCGTCACAGTGAACTCTTCATCGACCTCTGTTCTTGGGGGCAGCCGGTACAGCACTGACACCGCGCATCGTGAGTTCAGCTGGTCATACAGGGTCAATGCAGTCCACTATTTTGCCGAAGGATACGACAATCACGACGGCATCATGGCAACCGGCCAGGAAACGGGCGATATCCATACAGGTGTGCGAATGACTTGCTGGTACGACCCGGCCAACCCGCAGAAGTCAGTTCTGGCGCGAAATTTTCAACCCCGGTTTTACCTTGGCGCACTGATTCCTGGATTTTTTATCTTGCTCGGGGGCGGGCTCCTAAGGCGTAGCCTGAGACGTCGGCCCGACTATGCCGACGTCA
This sequence comes from Rhodoferax sp., assembly GCA_018061265.1. Lineage (GTDB taxonomy): Bacteria > Pseudomonadota > Gammaproteobacteria > Burkholderiales > Burkholderiaceae_C > Rhodoferax. Next base: position 21,696 of record JAGOUM010000008.1, read on the forward strand.
AAGTCAGCCAAGGTGAACAACTGCCGATTCGTTTGTCGCCCATCCTGTCGACCCGTGGCATTGCGGGCTGTCTGAGCATCATCATTCTGGTCTTGGCCCTGGTGATCTTCGGCGTCTTGCCACTTATCAGCTTCGGCAACGTGGCACCGTCTCTGCTCGGCGGGCTTTGGCCATTCCTGATTCTGGGCGCCATCGAGGCTTTCTTGATTTACCACTGGATGCGGGCCATGCGTGCCGCCAAAGTACCCGATCCGGTGATCGAGATCGGGGAGCATCCTTTGTCGCGAGGACAGCAAACTTCAATCCATTTTTGCCAGGCCGGACCGGTTTACATGTCATCACTCAAAGTGGTTGTCTTGTGCGAACGCACGGATGGTCAAGGCACGCGAACCAGCAATCAAAAGATCTTGTTGGAGCGAAGCGATCTTGACGTGGTGGTTGCCGAACAGTTTGACGGCAAGATGAGCATTCCGCCTCGGGCCGCAGCAAGCGTCAAGACCGTGCAATCAGTGGTCAGCTGGATGGTGCGCGTGCACCGGGTGCTGAAGAATGGCACGCGATATGAAACCGACTATCCGTTTACCGTTCTGGCGATGGGTGAGACGGCGATGGACGATCCGGCATTACCACCGGCAGCGGATGACTGAGCGCCAATGACCGCACGCCCGTTGGCGGTCAACGGTCGAATCAAAGAAACGGCACCCCAGGGTGCCGTTCGTCTTGGGTCAATTCAACCGGTAATCAGGCAGACTTGCTGGCTTTCTTGACCGCCTCAACGGTCTGTGTGGTCACTGCGGCGAGGTTGGCTTGTGCCGCTTCCACAGCTTGCTTGGCGCTGGTCTGCGCACTTGCAAACGCGTTTTGGCTGGCAGTCATGGCGTTATTGAAAAAGGCCATGGCCGATTCTGTCCCGGCTGGGGCCGGGTTGGTGGCACTAGCCATCAATGCGGCAAAGCCCTTTTGCACGTCGTCCATATTGGCCTGCCCCGCTTTGGTGAATTCAGCGTTGGCCCCGGCGACAATCTTCTGGAATTCTTCAGCGTAGGCTGTGGCCTTGGCGGCGGCTGGTTGCGCCAGACCGGCTTGTAACGCTGCCAGCGCCTGGGGGTCTTTGGCCGCCATCACGGCCTTGGCGTGGTCCAGCGAGTCCGACAGGGTGGCCTTGGCGGTCGACATATTCAAATCCACCAACTTTTGCGTGGCGGCTTGGGCTTTGGTTGCCAGCTCTTGCGTGGCCGTCAATCCGGCTTTGGCAGTGGCGACGAGTTTTTCGGAAGCGTTGGTCATGGCATGGTCTTTCGATGATGTATGGCAACTTCAACGGCAACCCCAGCGGGTTGTTATGTTGCAGTGCAGCATAATATGTATTGTAAAGACAATGCTGAAGAATTTTTTGTTTTTGTTGCAGTGCAGCAAAATTGGATGATCACGAACCAAATGTGTTGTCAAAAGAACAACACCGTTCTGTGACATTGCATGATCGCCAGCGCGCCAATGGACAGCGCAAGCTTTGAAGGAAGATGGTTCGCCAGCACCGGGAGCGCCCCTATCAGCAGTGGCACCTCGACGGGTTGAATAATCGGGACAAGGTCGTGCTCATTGGACGCTCCTTGAGCGATCTTGATGCCTTGTCAAGGGTACTGAGTCCCATCCTCCAGCCCTTGGAACCCTGGCTCCATACGTCATTTGGACGCCGTGCCGAATTAGCGGGCCGGGTTTTGCAATACGAGATCAATGCGCCGCTGCAACTGGGCCGCGGCCTTGGCGTCACCGGCTTTATAGGCACGCTGGTGGAGTACCCCCAGCCAAGCCAACAAGGGGCGCCGCCACCCTTGATTTGAGGCTGTTTCGGCTGCCAGCGCAATATCCACGGGCTTGATAAGCTCTGATTTATAGAGTACAGCAGCGGCAATCAGGCGGGACTGCGGCTCTTTGATCTGTGCCAGTGTGCTGGCACTTGCCGGGTTGGCTGGCGTGCCAATGTCGGGTGGGGCTGGGCGTTGCGCGGCTGCGCGCACTGGTTTGGCCCAGTCGCGATAGGGCGCGGGCAGTAAATCGGTTTGCACGCTGTCCCATTGACCACTCAGAAACAGCGCATAGTTGAGTTCAGTCGGCTGGGCATCTGCAGCCAGTGCGTCGAAGGCGTCACATGGGTCCAAGACCAGGCTGGCCACTTGCACGGCGCAGCGCACCAGTGCCAGGCGTGCCATCAGGTCAGGCCGCCCGGTGCGCGCCACCTCGGCTTGGGCACGTTGAAATTCAAAGTCGGCTACCCGACTGTTGCCTTCGAGGTAGGCGGTGCTGAAGCTGTTCAGCGCGGAAAATGCACTGCCTTGCCAGTCAGGCGCAGGCGGCTTATTGGCGCAGCCACCCAGCAGCAGTACGACTGCCAGCACGGCGCTTTGAAAAGTTGGCGCATTCACGGCAGCTTGATCTCCACGTCCCGGGCAAACGGCCACTTCTGATTGATTTCAGTGGTGAGCTGGCTGATCTTGCGCAGGTTGACCTCAACCTCGGTGCGCAATTGCCCCAGGTCGGTGCTGGCGCTGCGCACATTGGCACCGACGGCCTGGGCCTCAACCAGCACCGCATCGACCTTGCCCAAGGTGTTGCGTGTGTCAGACAGCAAGGCAGTCAGCTGGACAATCGCCTTCTGGCTGTCGGCCAGGGTCGCCTGGGTGCTTTTCAGGGTGGTCTGTGCGTCATCGGCCACCCCACCTTTGCCAAACAGACGGTTGTCGGCGTTTTTTAACAGCGTGTTGCTGCTGTCCAGCGTGGTGATCAGTTTTTTGGCGTTGTCCTCACTGCCCAGCACACCGGTCAGCATGCCATAACGACTGGTCAGGCGCTCGGTCACCACCTTCAGGTGGGCCAGGCTGGTGTTGAGGCTGGACTCGTTGCCGGTCATGGTTTCCAGGTTGTCCAGCAGCGCCCGCACCGACGCCATCAGGCGCGGTATCTCGGCGGCCATGTCGCCGCGCAGCAAGGTGCGCTCGGCATTGGCTGGCAACGGCGGGTCGCTCAGAATCCCGCTGAAGGCACGGATGCGGGTATCACCCACCATGCCGCGCTCCAGCGTGAAGATGCTGCTGGTGCGCAGCCATCTGGCGTCCTTGTGGGGTACCTCCATGACGATACGCACCTTACCGTCGTCGGCGAGTTCAATGCGACGCACCCGGCCAATCGGAAAGCCCGAGAACGTCATGTCCATGCCGACAATCACGCCTTCGGAGTCGTCCGAGAGCAGCACCAGCTCCTGGGTGCGTTCAAACACGCCGCGGGCAAACATCACGTACAGCGCAAACCCCAGCAGAATAATGCCCACACCCGTCAGCAAAGCCACGGCTTTGCGCTCCAAGCTGCTGGTGGACTCGGGCTTGTCAGGTTTGAGGGCGAGGGGCATGGACGCATAGTTTATGGGATTGGGCTAGACTCGATCATCAAACCACCCGGAGCACTTCTCAATGGCGACCCAAGTTTCACTTCTGGCCGCTGGCTGTGAAAAGGCACCGGCAGCTCCCAAGTTGAATTACGTCCCGCCGAACAGTGAGCCTTACAAGGTCAAAGGGGTTGACGACTGGTGGAAGCTGGCGGCCCGTCCCCAGGTGGTCGCGGCCGGGCTCAATGCCATGGACCTGTGTTTTTACAATTTTCAGACGCGTGATGGCCGCGAAATTAATTGGTATTTGCGCAACAAGGTCGGCTGCACCAAGACCACGGTTGACCGGAAGAACTATGCGTTTTCCGATGATGCAAGACCTGGCACGGTTTATTTGCCGAAGGCTGTTGCGGGTAGTGGCGGTGGCGGTGGGCGTGGTCCCGGTGGTCTTCCGGTGGTCGGCGTCATCCCGGGTGGCAACGGCCCAGGTGGGGTGGCGGTGCCTCAGGAGTTCACAATAGAAAAAGAGTCCCAACTGAAGACCATTGGCTACGTCAACGTGAAGTGGAAAGTCGTTGGCAAAGTTGTGGTCGAGTGGGGAAATGCCACGCCCGATTTCAAGGTGAAAGCGGCCTCCAACGCGACCAAGCGTGAGTTTGGCTTGGCTGGAGAGAAACTCATTTCCGACGATCTCAGCCTCCAGCTCTCCGCGAAGATGAAAGCCGATAGCCTAGCTGACCCCAAGGCATGGCGAAATATCTTGAAGGAAGGCGTTGAAGCGACGGTCAAGAAGAAATTCAAGACGCCGATATTGGGTGCGATCGAATTTGGCCCCCGGGCTCCCAAGGATGGCCTGTTCTTTGTGTTCAAAGTGACCACGCAAGACGCCAAGCTGCCAATTGCGGACCTTGGTTGGCTCTTTGATGTGCCTCCAGGCAATCGCACCTCAACCGCCAAGGTCAGTCTCCAAGTCAGCTTCAGTTTTGGCCCATCTCCCAAGGCCATTGAGGCGCTGCGTCCGATCCTTGCCGCGGCCGAGGGTCCGGCAGCGGGTGCGGGTGTGCTTCTCGGGATGGCAGCGTGGATTGCGTTCTGCGGGCACGCCATTTCATCGACCTACCAACGGGCCGACGACATGGCTTTTTATTCCTGGTACGTGACCGGGTTTGTGGATGAAGTGCTTCCGGTCGGCGGTGGCGGTTATCAGTTTCCCCCCAAACCAGCCGATCGGGAAAAAGCCGAGGGCATGGTGCGCCTTGGCCGCCAGGATGCACAGGCGACTGCCGCGCGCGAGTTCAGTGGCATGGACATGGACGCCCTCACGGCGTATCGGATCAGCATCCTTGCGATGTTTGGTATCGACGACGCAGACAGCCTCTCCGACCCGCGTCGCTCGGCCGCCAGGCGCTTCTTGCGCGGGCTGGTCAGCAAGAAACTGTTGGCAGAAAAAGGAATTAAGACGGTGTAGTCGCCGTATTTCTGTAATTCAAACCACCCTCAAGGCAGGGTGATGGGGTCATGTGACCGGGCTTTAAGGCGAAATCACACGCGAATGACCCCGTCGCCTTGCCGTTCCAACGACCGTCAACCGGTCAAGCTGCACTTTCGCCCAAACGAAAAAGATGAACTTCGGCACAATTCAGCTCAGTTCAAAACCCAACTGGAAATAATCACATGAGCACAGACGCATGGACCATCACCCGTGGTGACGGCACCGAACGCAAGATCCTGGGCTACCGCTTTGCCCCCGAAAAACTCAGCAACCGCAAGCAGTTTTCTGCCGCCAGGGCCAACCTGAAGCTGCCGCCCAAGGTGGACCTGCGGCAATACCTCACCGAGATAGAAGACCAGCAAAACACCAACAGCTGTGTCGCCAACGCCGTGGCAGGTGCTTACGAGTATTTGGTGAAGAAACACGAAGAGCGCGACTACGACGTCAGCCGCCTGTTCATTTATTACAACGCCCGGGATCTGGGCGGCATCGAAGGTGACAACGGCAGCATGATCGCCGACGCCATCGAGGGCTTGCGCAGCCATGGTGCCTGCGCCGAAGAAAGCTGGCCATTCACCCAGAACAAGGTCGACAAACGTCCCAGCGACGTGGCTTATGAAGAAGCCGCCCAGTTTGTGGTGGAAGACATGCAACTCGTTCCCGTCGACCTGACGGCCTGGAAAAACTGCCTGGCCGAGGGCTACCCCATCATCTTTGGCATTTCGCTGTACGAGTCGTTTGATCAGCAACGTAAAAAGGGCGTGGTGCCTTTGCCCACGCCCAAAGAGGCGTCACGCGAGTCACACGGCGGCCACGCCATGCTGTGTGTGGGCTATTCAGACCCAGACCGGGTGTTCATCGTGCGCAACTCCTGGGGCCCCGACTGGGGTGACAAGGGCTACTGTTACATCCCCTATGACTACCTGGTCAACCCCAAATACAACGACGGCGACAGCTGGATCATCCGGCAACTGGAGAACTTTGAGTTTGATGAGCAGGGCTGGGGCGACGATACATCGCTGATTGGCGACTTCGACACCGAGTTGGCCAACATGTCCGAGGAAGACTACGGCACCCTGCTTGATGCCATGGAAGATCACCCCCTTGAGCTGCGTCTGGCGTTGATCTTCCTTACCGCAGCCGGTGCAGATGGTGAGATCAGTGACGACGAGCTGGCAGAAATTGCCACTTATTTCACTGCTGTGGTTAATTCTCTGGGTGTGAACACCCAGGTTGACAAGTTGCTGCGCCGCGCAGCCGCCAAAGTAGGCGATGAAGAACTGCTGGAGGAATCCATCGCGCTGCTGGGTGAGCACCTGTCTGCCACCATGCTGGCCAGCATCGTCAACAGCATCACGGAAATTGCCGGCACCGACGATCTCGACGACAGTGAGGACGAGTTTGTGGCCGCACTGGTTGAAGCCTGGCAAGTGAGCGACGTTGAAAGCGCCGAGGAGGAGGAAGACGAAGACGAAGAAGAGGAAGAGGAAGAGGAAGAGGAAGAGGAAGAGGAAGAGGAAGAGGAAGAGGAAGAGGAAGAGGAAGAGGGCGCTGACGAACGTTCGGTGGTTCTGAGCGGTTTCTGGATCTACACCGACAACGCCGAAAAGGTGATCAAGAAAATCGAAAAACTCTGTGCTGCCCATTGCACCGAAAGTGAAGACTACGAGTACGAGTGGGATGAAGACGAAGATGACGACGGCAATTACATCGAGTTCAGCAAATTCGAGGCATCCCCCGATGACGCAGACACTTTTCTTGAAGAACTCGAAGCCCTGTGCGAAGAAGTCAGCGCCGAGGGCGGTTACAGCTGGGATTGATCGGCTGAATCAATTTGTTTCAAATTGAGTAGCTATAAGCGTAATATCAATAAGCGCTAGAGCCATATTTGATTCAGATGTACTTGACAACCAGCGAGGCCGCCTCCACCAGCAGCAAGACCAGAAACAGGCGCACCGAACCTGGCTGCATGCCCTTGTCGGCAAGCGCCGGGTCTCGCTCCAGGCTGGCGGCCATCGGCACCACGGCCACGGCCATGCTGAACAAAAAGGCTTTGATGACAAAACTCAAGGACACCGTCAGATCAAACACCTGTCCCACGGTGCGGGTAAAACCCGGCAACCCCCAGGGTGACAGGCCATACACCATCACATAGGTCAGCACCAGCGCAATCAGGCTGCTGACCATGGCCAGCGCCAGGACCGAAAACGCATCGGCCAGTACGCGTGGTGTCAGTTCGGTGCGCAGTTGTTCCAGGCTCAGGTCAGCGACCCGCTGAACCCGCCTGCCTTGATGGGCTGAGGACGCACCGGCGTTAAAAAGCAGGCCAGCGCGTAATGCCACAAACATGGCGGCAGACAGCGGAATAAGCTCCAGTACCAGCACCCTCACCACCATCTGTAAAGCGTATTGCGACAACCCGTAACTCAGGGCGGTGACCACCACGATGCGGATCAGTACCAGACTCAGCAGCGCTGAAAGGGCGGTGAACCACGGCAAAACCTGCCAGGTGCTGACCACCAGGTGACGCGCCGTGGTGGCACGGTAGGCGGGTGTGTGGGTGGACGGGGTCAGCCACAGCACCAGCACCAGCGCGCCAAATTTCAGCATGAACACCATGCTGGCCCACTGCCGAGACCAGGCTGTCTGTAGTCTGCGCAGTGGGGATGTCAGGGCTGGACTGGAGGGCATCGGCCAATGATAAGGGCTTCTGCCCAGGGCTTGCGTTTGGCTTGAGACGGGGTAATCCAGCGGGTCAAAGGTGTTTATACTGTGTATTTATACAGTAATATCATGCCTGCAATGTCGTCTGTCCGTTGTGCATCATGCCCAGAGGGTTGGGTTTGACCATGGCTTTGCGCTCAGTTTCAGCTTTGCTTGAAAAGGTTGGCCATGCTGTTTGGCGCGCCGATGCACTGGCCGGTGCCATCAGCACCGCCGGGGTGGTGGCAAGTGGGCATCATGACCTTGATGCCCAACTGCCGGGTGGTGGCTGGCCGGTGGGTGCCTTGTGTGAGCTGCTGCAAGAGCAGGGCGGTCAGCTTGAATGGCGCTTGTTGTTGCCGGCGTTGCGTGGTTTGCCACATGCCGTGGTGTTGGTGGCACCACCCTGGGTGCCTTATGGCCCAGGTCTGCAAGCCCAGGGACTGTCTGCCAGTGCCTTGATTTGGGTGCAAGTACAGAGTCTGGCCGACCGGCTGTGGGCAGCTGAACAGATGCTGCACAGCGACGGTGTCAGTGCCTTGCTGTTATGGCTGCCAAAGGTGCGTTCAGAGAGCTTGCGCCGTTTGCACATGGCAGCCCATGCCCATGCCAAACTGCTGTTTGTGATGCGTCTGGCCGAGGCCCAGACCGAGTCTTCTCCCGCCATACTGCGCTTACTGGTGCAGGCCCATACTGCCGATGACTTGCTGCATGTGCAGATTCTCAAGCGCCGTGGTCCTCCTCTGGTGTCAACGCTGCATTTGCCAGCCCGTCCTGCCGCTCTGGCTGTATTGCTGGCCATTCATCAGGCCGGTACTTGGAATGTGAATGTATTGGGTCGCACTGCAGCCGTTTTCTGATGCGGATTTGCCCGCAGCAGGCACGCTCGCCGACCCGGTTTTGGCGCTGGCCTGGTGGGCCTTGCAGTTCACGCCCAGGGTGGCGAGGTTGCAGGATGTGGTGCTGCTGGAGGTCAGCAGCAGCGAGCGCTTGTGGGGTGGCCGGGCAGCCCTGTTGCGCCGGATCTATACGTCAGATAAGCCTGTAGCGCATATCAGATATGCCAGAGGAGCTACATCTTTGGTAGCTTTCGCACGGTTGTTGACGGGTGTAAAGGCTGGTTTCCCGCCAGCCAAACTGCCATTGGCAGCTCTGCCGGCGGCGCAGGATCACCTGGCTACCCTGGCACGTCTGGGTTGCACCACCTGGGGTGAGGTGTGCGCCTTGCCTCGCGACGGATTGGCGCGGCGTTTTGGTGCAAGCCTGGTGGATGCGCTGGATCAGGCCTTGGGCAGCCGTCCCGACGTGTATCCCTGGCTGGTCTTGCCCGAGGTGTTTGAGGCCAAGCTTGAGTTGCAAAGCCACACCGACAACGCCAATGCCTTGCTGTTTGGCGCGCGCCGCCTGCTGGCGCAAATGCAATGCTGGTTGCAACTGCGCCAGCTGGGTGTGCTGGCCATTGAGCTGGGCTGGGTGCTGGATGCGCGCCGAGGTACCGATACGGCTGGCAGTCTGCAAATTCGCACCGCCAGCCCCGCCCAGAGTACAGAGCATTTGCAACGCCTGCTGGCCGAGCGTCTGGCCCAGGTGGCCTTGCCGGCACCGGTTCAGGCTTTAAAGCTGCGTTCCCTGCAAACCCAGACGTTTGTGGCGGGCAGCGCCAGCCTGCTGCCTGACGAACAACACGCTGGTGACCCTCTGGCTCAGACGCTGGAGCGCCTGAGCGCCCGGCTGGGTGCGGATCAGGTGCTGCGCCTGCAAGCCTGTGCCGACCACCGACCCGAGCAGCGTCAAGCCTGGGTGGTTGCAAGCTTTGCCGCAAAAGCACCCCCGGCACCCAAGGGCTGGGCCAGTGAGCTGTGGCCCACCTGGCTGTTGCCCCAGCCGCAGCCGCTGCAGGTGCAACATCAGGTTCCACAATTGGATGGACCGCTGACTATGTTGTCCGGCCCGCAGCGGCTGGAGGCGGGTTGGTGGCCTGACCCGTCATTGCCCTCGCCACCCGCTGCGACGCTACGTGACTACTTTCTTGCCCGCAGTGCACGCTCACCCCTGGTGTGGATTTATCGTGAGCGGCTGGTTGGGGCTGACTCCCACGGTTCTGCCATGTGGTTTTTGCAGGGTATTTTTGCCTGATGCCACCCCTGTCGCAGCCTGTCTACGCCGAGCTGTATTGCCGCTCCAGCTTCAGCTTTGGTCTGGGTGCCTCCAACCCGGAAGAACTGGTGGCACGCGCCCATGCTCTGGGTTATGCCGCGTTGGCGCTGACCGACGAATGCACCGTCGCCGGGGTGGTCCGAGCCCATGTGGAAGCCCGTCGCCTGGGTTTAAAACTGCTGTTGGGCGCTGAATTTGCCGTCCCTTCCCCGTTGCCAGCGGTCGCTGACAGTGCGGGTTTTCGCCTGATCGTCCTGGCGCATAACCTGACGGGCTGGGGTAACTTGTGCACCTTGATCACCCAGGCCCGCCGGCGGGCCCCCAAGGGGCATTACCGGGTTGGCTGGCCAGACGTTGCTTGGGGGACCCTGCAGCATTGCGAGGTCTTGCTGGTTTTTGACAATACTATAAAAATTGAAGCTGCAATCTCAATTACAGAAAGCGCTAGAAGCCAATTTGGCTCAAATTTATGGTTGGTGCTGGTACAGCTGTTGTTGCCGGATGATGTGTTGCTGCAGCACAAGCTGCAACAAATTGCCACCTTGACCGGTGTGCCGCTGTTGGCGGCAGGTGCGGTGTTGATGCATGTGCGCTCGCGCAAGCCGCTGCAGGATGTGCTGACGGCCGTGCGCCTGGGCAAACCGGTGGCCGAATGTGGTCTGGCACTGCAGCCCAATGCAGAGAACCATTTGCGTGCACCCGGCAGGCTGACACAACTCTACCCGGCCGCCTTGTTGGCCAACACCTTGCGGGTGGCAGAGCGTTGCACCTTCAGCCTGGATGAGCTGCGCTACCAGTACCCCCAGGAGGCGGTGCTGGCAGGGCAGACCCCGGCGCAGACCTTGCGGCAGTTCACGCAAGAGGGCGCAACCCGGCGTTATCCTGGCGGGCTGCCCGACACGGTGCTGGCACAGATCAACCACGAACTGGCGCTGATTGCCGAGCTGCGTTTCGAGATGTACTTTCTGACCGTGCATGACATCGTGGCGTTTGCGCGACGCCAAGGCATCCTGTGCCAGGGACGTGGATCAGCCGCCAACTCGGCTGTGTGTTATTGCCTGGGCATCACCGAGGTGGACCCGGCGCGCAGCAGCGTCCTGTTTGAGCGCTTCATCAGCCGCGAGCGCAACGAGCCACCCGACATCGATGTGGACTTTGAACACCAGCGGCGCGAAGAAGTCATTCAATACATTTATGCCAAATACGGGCGTGAACGGGCGGCGCTGGCGGCCGTGGTGACGAGTTACCGCCCGCGCAGTGCCCTGCGCGATGTGGGTCGTGCGCTGGGCATCGAGGCCGACCTGATCAACGCCATGGCCAAGGAGCACCCCGGCATGTACGCGCGTGCGGTGCAGGTTGACCGGCTGGAGGCCGCCTTGGCACGGCTGGAGCCGCAGGCGTCGCAGCGGGCCATGCCACCCGCCAGCACGCTGGTGCTGTGGCTCGATCTGAGCCGGCAATTGCAGGGTTTTCCGCGCCACATGAGCCAGCACCCCGGGGGTTTTGTGCTGACGAATGGCCCGCTGTCGCGGTTGGTGCCCATAGAAAACGCCGCCATGCCACAACGCAGCATCATTCAATGGGACAAGGATGACCTGGATGCCGTGGGGCTGATGAAGGTCGATGTGCTGGCGCTGGGCATGCTCAGCGCCATCCGCCGCTGTCTGGCGCTGGTGGGGCAGCGCCGGGGGGTGCCATTTCAGATGCAGGACATTGCCGCCGACGACCCGGCCACTTTTGACATGATTTGTGCTGCCGACACGGTGGGGGTGTTCCAGATCGAAAGTCGGGCGCAGATGAGCATGCTGCCACGTCTGAAGCCACGCTGCTTTTATGACCTGGTGATCGAGGTGGCCATTGTGCGCCCGGGACCCATTCAAGGCGGCATGGTGCACCCTTTTCTGAAGGCCCGGGCGCACCCGGACCAGGTGGTTTACCCCAGTGAAGCACTGAAAAAAGCGCTGGTTCGCACCCTGGGTATCCCGATTTTTCAGGAGCAGGTGATGCAGATCGCCATGATTGCCGCCGACTTCAGCCCGGGCGAGGCCGACGACCTGCGCCGCTCCATGGCGGCCTGGAAACGCAAGGGCGGCGTGCACAAGTTTCACGACCGGCTGGTGGGGCAGATGGTGCACAACGGTTATGCACCTGACTTTGCCGAAGCCATCTTCAAACAGATCGAGGGTTTTGGTGAGTATGGCTTTCCGGAAAGCCACGCCGCCAGTTTTGCGCTGCTGACCTATGTGAGCTGCTGGCTCAAATGGCACGAACCCGCCTGTTTTCTGGCGGCCATGCTCAACAGCCAGCCATTGGGGTTTTATGGCCCATCCCAACTGGTGCAGGACGCCCGCCGTCATGGCGTGGTGGTGCATGAGGTCGACGTGATGCACAGCAACTGGGACTGCACACTCGAGCCAGCCTCTGGCGGGCAGCCCGCGGTAAGGCTTGGCCTGTGTCTGGTGAGTGGCTTGAGCACCGTGGTGGCGCAGCGCATCGTGGCCGCGCGTCTGACACAAACCTATGCCAGTGTGGAAGATCTGGCCTTGCGGGCAGAGCTGGACGCCGGGGACCTGAAGGCACTGGCCAGCGCCGATGCACTCAGGAGCCTGGCCGGCCACCGGCGCCAGCAGGTGTGGGACGCCAGCGCCCTGCTGCGGGCACCTGCATTGCTGCGTGAAGCACCCGTGCATGAGCCAACACTGCGCCTGCCCGCAGCGACAGAGGCTCAGGAGGTGGGTTTTGACTATGCGGCACTTGGGTTGACATTGCGCGCCCACCCCTTGTTGCTGTTGCGTCATAAGCTATTGAAATCTAAGCAGATGACGGCAGCCCAATTGTTTGTAATGCCACATGGGCGGCTGGTGCGGGCGTGTGGGCTGGTGACCATGCGGCAAAGCCCGGGTACCGCCAAGGGTGTCACCTTTGTCACGCTGGAAGATGAAACCGGCTTTGTGAATGTGATCGTCTGGAAAGCACTTAGGGAAAAGCAGCGCACACCACTGTTACATGCCCGCTTGCTGTCGGTCGATGGCAACTGGCAGCGCGACGAGGACAGCGGCGGCCAGGTCTGCCATGTGATTGCCCGGCACTTGTACGACTTGACACCACTTTTGGGCAGCCTCAGTACCCAGAGCCGTGATTTTCACTGAGGCAGCAGGCCGATGCAGCCAGCGCCCGTGTCCGCCTATGCTACTGTTGCGGGGTCCGTGTTGTGGAGCCATGCCATGCAGAATTGCAAAATTGCCTTTACCTCCTGTGCCCGCTTTCAGCCCCATGTGCCCCAAACAGCCTGGGAAGACATTCTGGCCGCTGACCCTGACTATCTGATCCTGCTGGGGGACCAGATCTACATGGACTTTGGCATCTGGCCCTTCACCCGCGAATACCAGGGCCGGCCCAAGCGGTATGGCGTGACTGAGTTCGAGGCGGTGATGCGGCGCAAGTATGAGCAGCAGTGGGCCGAGCCCCATTTCGCCCGGCTGCTGGCGCACATGCGCGCCAAAAAAGGCCTACTGGGTGTCTGGGACGACCACGACTTTGCCTGGAACAACGCCTACGGTGCGGACACCACCCTGGCAGACGAAGTCCATATGCCAGAAAAACGCGCTGTCTCGCGCGCACTGTTCCATGAGTTCATGGCCTGCGCCACGCAGCCGCCCGATCTTTTTGGCGCGGTGGACACCGCGCTGGCACGCATCATTCTGCTCGACAACCGCTGGGACGCCACACCGCTGCCGGTGCCCGACCCGGTGTTGATGGGGCAGCGACAGATAGATTTTCTGGCCGATCAGTTGCACCACAACAAACCTTACACCCTGGTCTGCGCCGGTTTGACCATGACCCACAGTGGCGAAAACTGGTCACGCTACACACAGGAGTTTGCGCAGTTCAAGAGTCTGGTGCAGGGTGTGCCCGGTGTGATTTTTTTGGCCGGCGACATACACAAAAATGCGTTTGATCCACCCGCGCCCAACGGTCAACCGCCGTGTTACCAGATTGTTTCGTCAGGGGTTTGCGTCAACATCCTCGGGCTGCCGTTCGAGTTTGACCGGCGTCGCAACTGGACGCTGCTGGAGCTTGGCAACGACGCGGTGCTGGTGCAACAGCACGACAAACACGGAATAACCCGCTGGCGCATTGACCGAGCCAGTTGGACCCACCAGGCCACGGGGCGGGTGAAACGCCAGGGTTGATGGGTGCCGGGTCGGAGAAGCTCATGAGTCCTTTAGCCAGTGTCGCTTGCGCTCGCGCAGCAGCTTATGCAATTCGCACCCGATTTGAGCGTTTCAGGCCTATCGCGCGGCGTGAATAAGCTCGGTTTCGATTGCTGCGACAAATCGTTCGGCATCAGCGACTTGGCTCTCAGCATCCGAGGGTGTGACCGAGTCGCCGTTGTAGTCAGCCACCAAACGCACCTCTTCCCCACGATTGAGCAGGCGACCAATGTCTTTGGTAAGCGGCCCGTTCTTGACCAAGTGCAGGCTGAATGCTGCGATCAATCCGCTGTGTGTTTTGCCCAGCTCGGGCCCCACCGGCGCGTGAGATACCAGCAATGCCGCTCGTGCGGCATCAAACATGGCGTAGTACGCGCGGTTACAAGCGCCATCCACATCGCCAGTGTTCAACAAAACTCTGGCAGACTTGCAAGCCTGCCGCGCTTTGCCCATGAGCGCCTCAGGTGTAAATACATTGCTCACAATCGTACCCCTTCACGGGCAATATTGGCCAAAAGGGCTGGATTGGCATGGTGCACAGGGTTTTCCCAATCGTCAAGCCAGACTGGCAAAGGCTGTACACGTACGCCGGTCTCCAGAAGTACATCAAAAGCCAGGTCGGCCATGTCAAGCTTGGTTTTCAAAAACGGTTGATGGTCTCCACGCAAAAGTACCGCGATATCGGCGTCGCTGTCAGCATGGTGCGTTTGCCTGGCTCGGCTACCAAAGAGCACAGCGCCAGCCGTGTCGTAGCGCGCAGACACCTGTGCCACAAAAAGGCGGGTTGCCGACAGGGTCTGGGCGTCCAGCATGGCGTTGTTGTTCATTGTTGTCTTCTATTCCCGTTTCAGCGATGACAAGTGTGCGGCCGGTTGCATTGGCCGCTGGTATGCACCCAGCCAGAAAACTTGCTTGGCTTGCAATTGGGCATCAAAGCTGTGCAGCATGGGGGCTTTCGTAACAATGAATGGAGGAAAGATTCTATTCAGGCGCGCCAAACAGTTGTGCCATTGAGCTGTATTTGCTGCGCGCGTCCCAGGGCTTCAAGGGTTTGCAGTAGTGTCGGCAAGGATTTCTTCAGGCTGGCGCTGCCACCAAAGCAGGCGGCGATTTGCGCCAGCGTCAGCGCCGTCGGGCTGCTGCTCAGAAACTGCGCCACGGCTTTGACTTGCTCGGGCAACGCGCTTGGCCAGCTTTGGGTGGTGACTGCCGGGGCGACCGGGTTTGATGTCAAATCGACCTCCATCGCTTGCTGTACTTGTGCTGGTAGCTCTGCTTTGGAGAGCGGGTTCTGGTATGTCGGACGCAGCCAGCGCACCTGTCCGGTGGCTTCTTCTGCGGCGCGGCGCTGGTTCAGGGTGACCAGACGCTGCAGCAGCTCGTCTTTGACGTCGCCCGGAGCAGTCAGATTGGCCAGTTCGGCCCAGCCGTAGGCGGCCAGTACGGCAGTGTCCAGCTCATCGTGCAGGGTTTTGAGTACGCCGACCAGACCGGCGCTGTGGATGTGCTTTTCTTTGGTGCTGAGCGCTCGGCCTTCGCGCAGGGCTTGCAGCACGTTGTACAGGCCGGTGAGTGTCAGGTCTTTGGCTGGGTTGGCTTTTGTTTCTGGCTTGGCTGTTGGTGTTGTTGGTGCTGAGGTTGCCGTTGCCGATGGTGTTGTCGTTGCTGTTGCTGGGGTGGCGCGGTCGCCGGACGAGGCTGACGCGGAGGGCTCAGACGCGCTACGCTTTGCGAAGTCGCCCCCCACGTCAGCCTCATCCGGCTCAGGACACGCTGGTGTTGTGCTGGCCGCAACCGCCAACAGCCCCAGAACCCGTTTGCGGTGCTGGTCGATTTGCTCGGCCAGTTGGCTGATTTTTTCGCGTAACGCGGGGGTCAGGCCGGTGTCTTCGGCGGGGAAGGGGAAGGTTTCAAAGCAGCGGGATTTGACGTAAACCGGGTCGTTGCCAACGCCAAGCCAGCTACCGGCTGCCAGCGCCCACAGACCGTGGAGCTGACTGGACAGCACGCCAAGGTGAAAGGCATCGCTCAGGGAGATGGCTACCAATTTGTTGTCTGGCAGGATGCTGGCATCCAGAAACTGGAAGGTGCGGTGCTTGGCGGTTTCAACGGTGGCGATATAGCGGGACAAGCCGGCAAGTTGTTTGCGCATTTCTGTCCGCGGTTTGCCGTGCAACCACCACAGCTTTGCGTAACCAGCACCATCTTTGCTGCTGCCTTTGGCGTCGCGCTCAGGTTTTACTCGCTCCATCAGCCATTGGTAAACCGCTGGGTATTGCGAACGTAATTCATCGGCGGTCATTCCAAAAGCATCGATCACCCCCACGCCGCGCGGTCGGTCTGTCAGGTCGCGGCCATTGCGGTAGGCCCGGATGATGTCTGGGTGACCCAAGCCAGCTGCTTCTTCTGGTGACACGATGAATCCAGCGCCATGGAGCTTTACACCGGGTGACGAAATTCCCGACATGGCTTGTAACGCAACGGCGCTGGTTACATTCGCACCTACTGTCAAATCCGCATGAATCAGCCCGTGCCGCTCAACCAGCGTGACGAGGACATCGCCTTCTGGCCCGGGTTGTTCGTCAGTCACGGACAGGAGTCGCCCGGAACTTGAATCCGCAGAAATGGGGTCGGATCCCAAGTTTTGCTGCGCAAAATTGGGATCCGACCCCATTTCTGCTACCGCTGTGCGCTGAACGACAGTCATGGCAATTCGCACGGCGGCACCGTCGGCGCTGTCCACCCACGGGTGGTCGGGGATGGCAAACACCATCTCGCATCTGGCGGGTTTTCCGGCTGGCTTATTCACAGGCGCGTCCGCGCTGGGGTGGGTATGGCCGGGGGCCGATTTCTGGGCCTTTGACAGTATGAGGCCCCCGGCCATACCCGCCCCAGCGCCACCGCCAGCCGTGATGCCAGCAGATTGAGACGCGGCACCCGCAAAGAGCAAATCCCCGTCCAGCGCAGACTGAACCACACGCCGGTTAAACGTCTGACGCAGGCTGTTGGTGGTGATCAGCCCCATGCGCTGCACAGCACCTGTACCGACCAGCGCAGCCGCGCGTGCCCACCAGTACATGACAAAATCGGCGCTGTCGGGCACATCGAACCAAACCGAACGCAGCGCTTGCACGTAGCCGTCGCCCAGCGCGGCACGCATCGCCGCCGCACCAATAAACGGCGGGTTGCCCACCACAAAATTCACTTGCGGCCACAGCGCCTGGCGTGCACCCAGGTAGCGCCACTGCGGCACCTGCGCCGCCTCGTCAGGCACCAGTTCGCCGGTCACCGGGTGCGTTTTGAATGACGTGCCGTCCCAACGGCTGAGCAACTGGCCGTTTAGGTCAAAAGCGGGCTCCAGAGTGTCCCAGGCCAGCACTGCATCGCGGCAGTCGATGTTTCGGTAATCGTGTACCACCGGCTCGGCCACCGCCGCGTTGCCCTGGGTACGGATGTGCCACTGCAGCCAGCCAATCCACAGTACCAGCTCGGCCAGCGCGGCGGCGCGCGGGTTCAGCTCGATGCCCTGCAACTGCTGCAAGGTGACGGTTTCGCCCTCAAAACCCAGATGCGACTGGTCTTGCCCGAGCTGGGTGAGCTGGTCGATCACCTCGGCTTCCAGGCGTTTGAGGTGCTCCAGCGTCACATACAAAAAGTTGCCGCTGCCACAGGCGGGGTCGAGCACGCGCACACTGCACAGCCGGTGGTGAAAGGCCTTGACCTGTTGGCGTGCTTCGGCCAGCTTGGCCAGCGCTGGCTTGCCGTCCAGATCAGCGGCTTCATGCGCCAACACCAATGCGGCGGCTTGTGCGTTGGCCCATTCGGCGCGCAAGGGTTCAACCACCGTGGGCAGCACCAGCCGCTCCACGTAGGCGCGCGGTGTGTAGTGGGCACCCAGGGCGTGGCGCTCGGTCGGGTTCAGGGCGCGCTCGAGCAGGGTGCCAAAAATGGCCGGCTCCACTTCGCGCCAATTGGCCCCGGCGGCTTCGATCAGCAGGTCGATTTGCTCTTTTTTGAGAAGCAGGCTGTAGCCGTCTGACGTGGGCTCCTTGAACAATTTGCCATTGAAGTGCAAGACTTTGGCCGCCAGCGCAGGGCTGAAACCACCCCGATCCATATCGGCCCACAGGCTTTGCAGCATCAGCCGCAGCGTGGGCGGGTCGGTGCGGTGGGTTTTGAGCAGGCCGATAAACGCCTCTTTGGGCAGCAGGCCCACGTCTTCGGCAAACATTGAAAAGAGGCAGCGGGTCAGGAAGGAAGCTACTTTTTCTGGAGCTACCTGCGCTTGATCAATATGCGCTGGAAGCTGATTTTGCTGATCAATCGAGTTGCTCTCAATGGATTTGGCCAGGCGTGCCAGCAGATCAGCCACCTGACGCGTGACACGGGCGCTGATGCGTGCCGGGTTCAGGTTCTGCGGGTCGAGCCAGATTTGGCGCAGGCGTTCGCGGATCTCTTTTTTGGCCAGATCGTCCAGGCGGATGCGGTGGCTGCGTGGGTCCGGAAACGGTGTGTAGGTGCCACCACTTTGGCTGAATTCGGCATACACCTCGATGACATTGCCGACATCGACCACCAGCACAAACGGCGGGCGGCCCTCGGAGGCGGGCAGGGCGCGTGCGTAGTTTTCGGCTTGACTGCGGGCGCGCAACAGCCCGTCATCGAACCCTTTGGTGTGGCCGGCAGTCTTGAGCTTTTTGGACTCCAGGCAAAACGCGCCCTGGCGATAACAGTCGATGCGCCCGGCACTGGTGCTTCCATCGCCGTGGCGAAACGTCACCGGGCGCTCGAACATATAGTCCTGCTCGGGTGTGGGGTGCGGTTTGGCAAGATCCAGCAGGGCGCACAGGTCGATTACAAAGCTTTGTGCGGTGGACAGTTCGCTGGCAGTCACGCCGCGCCAGCGGGTGATGAAGGCTTGGGCAGGGCACGATGCACTTGGGTCAGCGGATGCAGTCATGCGGCGCATGGTAGCAGTGCAGGCGTCGCCTGCTGCGACCATTTTTGGTTCAGTCGGCCTGGAACTGGGTCGCGTTTTTGCCCTTGAAGGGCGCATAAAACGCCTTGATAGCCAGCATGTCGGCCTCAAGGTCACCGCTGGGATAAAACACCGGGCCCAGACCACTGATGCGACGGCTGTAGTCCATGTAGGCCATGACGATGGGCACCTGCGCGGCGCTGGCAATGTGATAAAAGCCGGTTTTCCAGTAGCGGGTTTTGGCGCGGGTGCCCTCGGGGGGCACGATCAGCTGCAGGGCACCGCGGGCCTGCGCGATCGCCTGGGCGGATGCTGCCACCAGATTGTTGGCTTTGGAGCGGTCCACCGGAATGCCGCCCAGCCATTTCATCAGCCAGCCAAACGGAAACCGAAAGATGCTGGCTTTGCCCATCCAGTAAATGTTCAGTCGCAGCACAAAGGCCACCATCAGCGTGTAGGGCAAGTCCCAGTTGCTGGTGTGGGGTGCCGCAATAAAGACACTTTTTTGTGCCTCTGCTGGCAAAGCCCCCTGGATTTTCCAACCCGCGAGGTACAGATAACACACTGAAAAGGTGCGAAAGACGAAGTTGACCAGGGGCGTCGAAAAGATGGTGCGGTGCATGGGCTTTTGCATCAGGGCGTTAAGCAGCCCGGCAAAAGGCACCCAACGGGGGCTTGAGAGACCACAAATTATGACCGAAGCATGCACCGCTTCGGGGCGAACATTTCACGGCCAAAGTGGTGTGTGCCGCCTGGGCTGAGTGCGCGCGACACAAAGCCCAGGAGTCGGTTGGCGCAAATGCCAGCTTTACAGGCCGGCCGCGGCACGCAGCGCCTGGGTTTGTGCCTGCGACTCAAAGCCCAGGGTTTGCTGGCTCAAACTCCAGCCTTACAGGCCAGCCGCGGCACGCAGCGCCTGGGCTTTGTCTGTGCGTTCCCAGGAGAACTCGGGCTCTTCGCGGCCGAAGTGGCCGTAGGCGGCGGTCTTTTCGTAGATCGGGCGCAGCAGATCCAGCATCTGGATGATGCCGCGCGGGCGCAGATCAAAGTGCAGGTTGACCAAGGCGGCGATCTGCTCGTCCGGGATGACGCCGGTGCCCTCGGTGTAAACAGTCACATTCATCGGCTTGGCCACACCAATCGCGTACGCCACCTGGATCTGGCATTGGCGCGCCAGACCGGCTGCCACCACATTCTTGGCCACGTAGCGGGCTGCATAAGCGGCCGAGCGGTCGACCTTCGTTGGGTCTTTGCCGCTGAAGGCACCGCCGCCGTGCGGGCAGGCGCCGCCGTAGGTGTCCACAATGATCTTGCGTCCGGTCAGGCCGCAGTCACCTTGCGGGCCACCCACCACAAAACGGCCAGTTGGGTTGATCAGGTACTTGGTGTCGGCGGTCAGCCACTCTTTGGGCAGCACCGGCTTGATGATTTCTTCGCGCACGGCTTCGTAAAACGCATCGGTCATGCGGTTGCCCAAGCTCATCTCGGGTGCGTGCTGGCTGGAGAGCACCACCGTGTCGATGCTGTGCGGCTTGCCATCCACATACCGCATCGTCACCTGGCTTTTGGCGTCAGGGCGCAGAAACGGCAGGCGGCCGTCTTTGCGCAGCTGCGCCTGGCGCTCAACCAGCCGATGGGCGTAGTAGATGGGCGCGGGCATCAGCTCCGGGGTTTCGTTGCAGGCGTAACCAAACATCAGGCCCTGGTCACCGGCACCGGTGTTGAGGTGGTCGTCACTGGCGTGGTCCACACCCTGAGCGATGTCGTTACTTTGCTTGTCGTAAGCCACTAAAACGGCGCAGCCCTTGTAGTCGATGCCGTACTCGGTGTTGTCGTAGCCAATACGCTTGATGGTGTCGCGCGCCACCTGGATGTAGTCCACATTGGCATTGGTGGTGATTTCACCGGCCAGCACCACCAGACCGGTGTTGCACAGTGTCTCGGCAGCGACGCGTGATTTGGGGTCCTGCTTGAAGATGGCGTCCAGAATGGCGTCGGATATCTGGTCCGACACCTTGTCGGGGTGGCCCTCGGAGACGGACTCGGAGGTAAAGAGAAAATCGTTGGACATAAAAAAAGCTCCTGAAAAGTTGACAAGCAATTTGCGTTGCCTGGGCTTTTGAGGGGCTTTCAGCGAACGCTTTAGCAGATTTGTCAATGTTTTGACAAGGCACAATGTCGGCCTGTTGGGCCATCCGTTGTGGGCGTCGCCCTGCAAGTAGTTCTGTAACTCAGCGACCAAATTAGTTTACCTCATTCCATGACAAGCCTTTTCAAACTCTGTGCCGGGCTGCCCTTGTGGCTGCTGCATGGCATGGGTTGGGTGCTGGGTTGGGTCGCTTTTGTGGCTTCCGGCGTGTACCGCAGGCGTTTTATCAGCCATGCCCGCCAGGCTGGGCTTTCCCTGGGGCAGTGGCTTGAAGCCGTAGGGCAAAGCGGGAAACTGGTGGCGGAGCTGCCCCGGCTGTGGCTGGGGCGGGCGGTGCGCACCGTTTGGGCCGAAGGTGCTGCCGAACGGGTGGCTAGCGCCTTGCAGCAAGGGCGTGGGCTGGTCTTTTTGACACCGCATCTGGGTTGTTTTGAGATTGCGGCACAGGCCTATGCCGAGCGCTTTGCAGCCACCGGGAAACCCATGACGGTGCTGTTTCGCCCGCCGCGACAAACCTGGTTGCGCCAGCTGGTGACGCAGGCACGCCAGCGGCCAGGGCTGCTCACAGCGCCCACCACCCTGTCGGGGGTCAAGCAAATGATCAAGGCGCTGAAGGCCGGTGAGTCGGTTGGTTTGTTGCCCGACCAGGTGCCGCCGCAGGGCATGGGCATGATGGCACCTTTTTTTGGCCGTGATGCCTACACCATGAGCCTTTCAGCGCGGCTGATCCAGCAAACCGGCGCCACGGTGTTACTGGCTTGGGGTGAGCGTTTGTGCTGGGGCCGTGGTTATTGCATTCATGTGCAGGCCTTGCCGTCGGATTTGCCTGCGGGGCTGACGGATGCGGTCAGCGCCATCAACCGCGCCATGGAAGCGCTGATCATGCAGCGCCCCGGCCAGTACCTTTGGGGTTACGCGCGTTACAAATCACCCCGGGAGACCCTGTGAGCCAGCTGGTGCTGTTGGTGCTGCGCTGGCTTGGCAAGTTGCCGCTGGGCTGGCTGCGTTTTTTGGGGATTGGTCTGGGTCACTTCTTGTACCTGGTGGTGGTCTCGCGCCGAAAAGTGGTGTTAACCAACCTGAGCCTGTGTTTTCCGGCGCTCAGCGCGGCTGAGATCGGCTCGCTGGCGCGCCAGGTGTTTGTGCGGGTGGCCCAGTCCTGGCTGGACCGCGGCTGGTTATGGCACGGCACGCCCGACTTGGTGCGCGCCCGCCTGCAGATTGTGGGTGCTGTCGAAGAGCTGGCAGGCAGTGCGCCAGTGGTGCTGTTTGCCCCCCATTTTGTCGGTATGGACGCTGGCTGGACGGCCCTGACCCAGCAATGCCCGAGGCGCTTCACCACCATTTACACCGACCAGGCCAACAAGACCATGGATGCCTGGATTCTGGCGGGCCGGCAGCGTTTCGGCCATAACAAGCTGTTTGGCCGGGTGGATGGGGTCAAACCCATTGTAGCGGCGCTGCGCCAGGGAGATCCCTTGTACCTGTTGCCCGACATGAACTTTGGTCCGAAGGAGTCGGTGTTTGTGCCTTTTTATGGGGTCAGTGCAGCAACCGTACCCAGCTTGTCGCGTTTTGCCAGATTGGGTCAAGCCAAAGTGGTGCCGGTGGTGACGCAGCTCACGCCATCGGGTTACCAGGTCAGGGTCATGCCACATTGGGAGGACTATCCGGGCAACGATATGCTGGCCGACACGTCGCTCATGAATGCCCGCTTGCAAACCCTGATCGACACCATGCCCGACCAATACTACTGGGTGCACAAGCGATTTAAGGACCGCCCGCCGGGTGAAACCCCTGTTTATCAATAAAAATGGCCTCTAGCCCAATTAAATAAATGGACTTATGCTATCAAATTCATTAATCTGCGGTGATGACTACTGCCGGATGTGCCCATTGCCAAAGCAGTGTGGCCACTTCGTCAATGCCCTGGCGTTTGGTGGCTGAGAACAGCCGGACTTCGCCACCCCCGGCCTGCAACTTCATGATCGCCAAGGCCTTGTTTTGTTCGGCCCGGGTGAGTTTGTCGGCCTTGGTCAGCACAACCAGAAACTTCAGACCTTCTTCGACCCTGGGGCGCACCACCTCCAGCAGCACTTCATCGAGTTCGGTCAGGCCGTGGCGTGGGTCACACAGCAGCACAATCGCCTTGAGGTTTTCACGCGTGACCAGATAGTTCGCCATCACCTGCTGCCAGCGGATCTTGTCCTGTTTGGGCACTGCCGCGTAGCCATACCCTGGCAGGTCGGCCAGTACCGCGTCATTGACGCCTTGCTTGCCCAGCGCAAACAGGTTGATGTGCTGTGTTCGGCCAGGCTTTTTCGAGGCAAATGCCAATTGTTTTTGCTGTGTCAGGGTATTGATACAGGTGGATTTGCCGGCGTTGGAGCGGCCCACAAACGCAATTTCGGGCACGCTCAAGGGTGGCAAAAAATGCAGTTGGGGTGCGGTGGTGAGAAACCTGGCGGTATGCAGCCAGCCCAGGGCAACGGGCACCGTGACAGGTTCAGTATGGGAGTTGGGCATTAAGTGAATCAGGTGGATTTGCCGCATTGTAGAATCGTGCTGTTTTGCATCACTGACCAAGCCCTACCCACTATGAAGCTCATCGCCAAATTTCTGATCGCCGCGACCGCGTCTGCCACGGCTTTTGCCTGCTTTGCCGAAGGTGCCGCAGCGCCCGCTGCCAAGCCTGATCTGGCCAAGGGTGAGGCAAGTTATGCCACGGTATGTGCTGCCTGCCACGCCCCGGATGGCAATTCAGCCATTCCGGTCAATCCCAAGCTGGCCCAGCAACATCCGGAGTATCTGGTCAAGCAGCTACAGGAATTCAAAGCGGGCAAACGCGTCAACGCCATCATGAACGGTATGGCCGCGCCCCTGAGCGATGCGGACATGGTGAATATCGCGTATTGGGTTGGCAGTAAAAAAGCCACCCCCGGCACAGCGGGCGAGAAGGAGTTGCTGCTGTTAGGTGAGCGCATCTACCGCGGTGGCATCATGGATCGCAAGGTGCCGGCCTGTGCAGGCTGCCACAGCCCCAACGGCGCGGGTATCCCGGCGCAGTACCCCCGTTTGAGTGGTCAGCATGCGGACTATGCGGTGGCGCAGCTCACGGGTTTCCGGGACGGTGTGCGGGCCAACAGTACCCAGATGACCGAAATTGCCGCCAAAATGAATGACCGCGAAATCAAGGCAGTGGCACAGTACATTGCCGGTTTGCACTGAAGTCGATCTTTTTTTGATAGTGTGCACGGGCCGTTTTGACGGCCCGTTTCTTTTATTGGCTTTTTTTCGGGAAAGCGCAGGTTTTTGTAAGAACCCCTATGCTTGCCCGACCAAGCCAGAACAGAAAGGCAATTTATGCAGATCAAAGGAAAAGACAACGGTTTTATCCACCCGCTGAGCAGTGAGATCACCGCGCCTGCGGTTTACCACTCGCGCCGCGCCATGATCAGACAACTCGCCGGTGGTGTGGCGGGTGCAGGTCTGGCTGCCTGGGCATCGCGTGAGGCGTTTGCCCAATCGGGGCTGCCCGGCAAAAATGCGCGCTTGCCGTTCATCAAAACTAATCTGCCCGGCGCGGTGACCATGGACAAGTCAACCGAGTACCAACTGGCGGCCAGCTACAACAACTACTATGAGTTTGGAACCGACAAGGCGGACCCGGCCAAGCATGCCCACACACTCAAGACCACACCGTGGACGGTTGAGGTGGAAGGGCTGGTCAGAAAACCCGCGCGCTACACGCTGGAGGACCTGATCCGCCTCAGCCCACAGGAAGAGCGGGTCTATCGCCTGCGCTGCGTTGAAGGGTGGTCCATGGTGGTGCCCTGGGTCGGCTATTCATTGTCTGCTCTGATCAAAAAAGTGGAACCTTTGGGCAATGCAAAGTTTGTTGAATTTATCACCCAGGCCGACCCGGACACCATGCCCGGGCTGAGCAGCAGGGTGCTCAATTGGCCCTACCTTGAAGGTTTGCGTATGGATGAAGCGATGCATCCGCTCACCTTGCTGAGTTTTGGCATGTATGGCGAGGTGTTGCCCAAGCAGAATGGTGCCCCGGTGCGCTTGGTGGTGCCCTGGAAATACGGATTCAAAAGCGGCAAGAGTCTGGTCAAAATCCGCTTCACCGAAGCGCAGCCTGCCACCGCCTGGAACCGGGCCGCGCCGCAGGAATACGGGTTTTTCTCCAACGTGAATCCGGCCGTGGATCATCCGCGATGGAGCCAGGCCACTGAGCGGCGTATTGGCGAAGACGGTCTGTTCGCCAAGAAACGAAAGACCTTGCTGTTCAATGGGTATGAGGCGCAGGTCGGGCAGATCTACACCGGCATGGACCTGCAGAAGTATTTCTGAGCATGTTGCCGACACCGCGCTTGCAGCTGAGCGCTGGTCAGCTGCTGTACCGGCCCTGGGCCAAACCCCTGGCGTTTGGCCTGATGACTTTGCCTTTTGCCAGCCTGGTCTGGGCGGCGTTTGCTG
This sequence comes from Rhodoferax sp., assembly GCA_018061265.1. Lineage (GTDB taxonomy): Bacteria > Pseudomonadota > Gammaproteobacteria > Burkholderiales > Burkholderiaceae_C > Rhodoferax. Next base: position 47,253 of record JAGOUM010000008.1, read on the forward strand.
ACCAACTGGGGGCCAACCCGGCCGAGGCTTTAATTCGGTCTAGCGGCGACTGGACCTTGCGCAGTTTATGTCTGGTATTGGCTTTGACGCCTTTACGGGTCTGGACCGGGGTGGCGGCGTTGGCGCGGTTTCGTCGTATGGTGGGTCTGTTTGTGTTTTTTTACGCCAGCCTGCACGGTCTGGCCTATGCCTGGTTTGACATGGGGTTTGTCTGGATAGACGTTGCGGCTGACCTTGCCAAGCGGCCATTCATCCTGGTTGGCTTCACTGGCCTGTGTCTGTTGTTCTTGCTGGCAATCTCATCAAACCAATGGGCCATCACGCGGATGGGAGGCAAACTCTGGAAGCGCCTGCACCGTGGTGTGTATGCCATTGCCGGCCTGGCGCTACTGCACTTTTTCTGGATGCGTGCCGGCAAGAACGACTTTGCAGAAGTGTGGCTTTACACCCTGGTACTCGGTGTGCTGCTCGGCTGGCGGCTGCAAAATTATATAAAAAAAGCCCGCTAGCCCAGTATTTATAAGAACTGGTAGCTATAAAAATAGCAATACCAATTACTTGGTGGCACTGGCTGGACTTTGGGCGGGCAGCAGGGTTTGCGGCAAGCTGGCCCGCTGCGCGGCCGCCGGGTCCGTGGGCAAATACAGGTCCCCGGTCTGGCCGCAGCCGGCCAAAGCAGCCGTACCCACCCCAAGGACAAGGGTGCGAACTAGAATTTGCCATAAATTCAACATGGCGAAATTGTAATGACCGACACAGAATTCATGGACTTGGCCGAAAGTGCCCTCAAAGCGGTAGAACGTGCCTGTGATCACATCAATGACAGCACCAGTGCCGACATTGACAACCAGCGTAGCGGGGGCATGATCACTTTGGTGTTTGCCAACCGAAGCCAGATCGTGATCAACCTGCAAAAGCCCTTGCATGAAATCTGGCTGGCAGCGCGGTGCGGCGGTTTTCACTATCGATTTGATGGCGCACAGTGGTCAGACACCAAGGGCCAGGGCGAGTTTTTTGTATCTTTGTCGCGCTTTGCCAGCGAACAGGCTGGTGTACCGCTGGTGTTTCAGGCCTGAATTTAATTCTTGAAAAGGTCCAGGATCTTCTGCTTTTCTTCTGCCGCTGGCAGCGGGATGACCTCCGGGCGCGCCGGGTCGGCCGCAGTTGACATGCCCAGCGCCGACACCCCCGAGCCTGGCGCATACTCGGCAAAGTACCATTCACCCCCAACATTCACAATGCCTTCGGGCACGTTGTACTCCATCACTGGCACCTTTTTTAATGCGTGCGCCATGAAGTCAATCCAGATGGGCAGGCTCAGGCCACCGCCGGTTTCGCGGCTGCCGAGTTTTCTTGGTGTGTCGTAACCGATCCAGGTCACGGCCACCAGAGTTGGCTGGTAGCCGGCAAACCAGGCGTCCATCGAGTCGTTGGTGGTGCCTGTTTTGCCAAACAGGTCCGGGCGTTTGAGCGTGCCCTGGGCGCTGGCGGCCGTGCCGGACCGGGTCACTTCCTGCAGCAGGCTGCTCATGACAAAGGCATTTCGGGTGTCAATGACGCGGATGGATTCGTCAAGTACCGGTGGCTTGGTGTCGACCAGCACCTTGCCCTGCTGGTCGGTCACCCGGGTGATCAGCCACGGGTTGATGCGGTAGCCGCCGTTGGCAAACACGGCGTACGCGGTGGCTTCCTGCATGGGCGTGACAGAGCCGGCACCCAGTGCCATGGTCAGGTAAGCCGGGTGTTTGTCTGCATCAAAACCAAAGCGTGAGACCCACTCCTGTGCGTTTTGTGCACCCACGGTCTGCAGAATGCGGATCGAGATCATGTTCTTGGACTTGGCCAATCCACGGCGCATACTCATTGGGCCTTCGAATTTCCCGTCATAATTTTTGGGCTCCCAGGCTTGCCCACCCGTGACTCCGGCGCTGAAGAACAGTGGCGCATCGTTGACGATGGTTGCCGGTGTCACCCCGTTTTCAAGGGCCGCTGAGTAGATGAATGGCTTGAAGCTCGAGCCGGGCTGTCGCCAGGCTTGAGTGACGTGGTTGAACTTGTTTTTTTCGTAGTCAAAGCCACCCACCAGCGCACTGATGGCCCCATTGCGTGGGTCAATGGCGACAAAGGCACCTTCCACTTCGGGCAGTTGGGTGATCTCCCATGTTGATTTGGGCGTTTGCACCACCCGGATGACGGCACCACGGCGAATGCGGATGTGGGCGGCAGCTTTGTCAGACAGACCTGACTGCGCGGGTTTGAGGCCTTCGCCAGTGATCTCGATGACATCGCCGTTCTGGCGTACTGCGCGGATCATTTTTGTGCTGGCGTCCAGCACCACAGCGGCCAGCACATCGCCGTTGTCGGGATGCTCCAGCAGGGTGTCGTCGATCACCGCTTCAGCCTGGGCGGCGTCAGCAGGCAGACTGACAAATTTCTCCGGGCCCCGGTAAACCTGACGTCGCTCGTAGGTCATGATGCCACGGCGCAGCGCTTGGTAGGCAACCAATTGATCACTGGCGCGCAAGGTGGTGTGTACATTGAGGCCACGGGTATAGGTTTCCGGGCCATATTGGGCATAAATGAGCTGTCGTACCGTTTCAGCCACATACTCGGCGTGTACGTCACTGTGGTCGGAACTGCTCTTGACCACGAGTTGCTCTTTTTTTGCAGCATCACCTTGCTCCGGGGTGATGTAGCCGTTCTCCACCATGCGTTCAATGATGTAGAGCTGGCGCGACCTGGCGCGTTTGGGGTTATTGACCGGGTTGTATGCGGACGGCGCTTTGGGCAGACCGGCCAGCATGGCGGCCTCGGCGATGCTGACATTCTTGAGTGGCTTGCCAAAATAGGCTTCGGACGCGGCGGCAAAGCCGTAGGCACGGTTGCCCAGGAAAATCTGATTCATGTAGATCTCAAGGATCTGGTCCTTGGTCAGCATGTGCTCCAGCTTGAAAGTGAGCAGGATTTCGTAGATTTTTCGGGTGTAGGTCTTTTCTGAGGACAGGTACACATTGCGTGCCAACTGCATCGTGATGGTGGAGGCACCCTGGCTCTTGATGCGGCCCAGATTCGCCAGTGCCGCCCGCGCGATGCCTTTGTAGTCGACACCCCCGTGCTCATAGAACCTGGAGTCTTCAATCGCCAGCACGGCATCCTGCATGACTTTGGGGATTTCCTTGATGGGTGTCAGGTGCCGACGCTCTTCACCAAATTCACCTATGAGAACACCCTCGGAGGAATAAACACGCAAGGGCAACTTCGGGCGGTAGTCCGATAGATCTGACACGTCGGGCAGATTCGGAAAGGCCATGGCCAGGGCAATGGCAACCAGCAAAAGGACAGCCACCACACCTGCCAGCAGCAAGCCGACGACCCAACTCAGCATCTTCACGGCCCAGTAGGCTGCAGAGTTGGTCGGCGGCGGTGCGCGCTTGGGTGTTTTGGCAGGTTTGGAAGAAGATTCGACGGGCATAAAAAAGGCCTTAGGCCAGCGTCATTATAAAAATGAGAGCTTGATGCGGAGACAGGTTAGTATCCCACTGTTGACAAAACTCGATGAGTACACACGTTGACCTGGCTGAAGCTGGGCTAGACTGTGCACCGATACGTCTATATTTGGCAACGTTTTTGAACTCTGGATCACTGAAATGTCTTTGCGTGTCAATAGTCTTGCTGATAGCATTGAAGTGGATCCTCAAGAGTCAGGCCGTTTAATTTTCCGTTAGGGGACACTGTTGATTTCACTGGGCTCGTTTTTCAGCCGCCAACCCGCAGCCATGCTGGGACTGGATGTCAGCTCGTCCAGTGTCAAGCTGGTTGAGTTGGGGCAGGACAAGTCCGGCCAGCTGGTGTTGGAAAATTGCGCCATATTGCCTTTGGAGCGCGGCTGGATCACCGATGGCAATATCGACCGTTTTGACGACGTGGCAGACGCCGTGCGCCGCCTGGTCAAACGCAGTGGTACCCGGACCAAAAACGTCGCCATGGCCTTGCCGCCCTCGGCGGTGATCACCAAAAAAATCATTCTCCCAGGGGGGCTGAACGACCACGAGCTTGAAATGCAGGTAGAGTCCGAGGCCAACCAGTACATTCCGTTCCCACTTGAAGAGGTCAGTCTTGACTTTTGTATTCTGGGGCCAAGCGCCAGCTCAACGGGTGACATCGAGGTGCTCATTGCCGCTTCAAGGCGCGAAAAAGTTCAGGATATCCAGGGCCTGGCTGAAGCCGCAGGGCTCAAACCGGTGATTGTGGATGTAGAGTCTTATGCGTCACGCTTGGCCGTCGGGCGCCTGATTGCCAACACCGCCAACAAAGGTGTGGGCAGCATCGTCGCCTTGTTTGAGGTAGGTGCCATGACGACCAGCATGCAAGTCATTCGGAACGAAGAGGTGTTGTACGACCGGGACCAGGCTTTTGGGGGCGCCCAATTGACCCAGCTGATCGTGCAGCAGTATGGCTTTTCTTTCGAAGAGGCCGAGTTCAAGAAACGCAGCGGTGATTTGCCCGACGACTACAGTGCACTGGTGTTACAGCCCTTTGTGGACAGTCTGGTGCAGGAGATCGGTCGCGCGCTGCAATTTTTCTTCACCAGTACCACGCACAACAAGGTGGATATGGTGATGCTGGCTGGAGGGTCTGCTGCGCTTGCAGGGTTGACTGCGGCCGTCACGCGCCAGACCAACTTCCCGTGTGTGGTGGCCAATCCCTTTGAGGGAATGAGTGCGGCCAAAACCATTCGGCTCAACAGCATGACGCGCGAAGCACCCTCGTACCTGACTTGTTGCGGCCTGGCATTGCGGAGATTCATGCAGTGATCCTGATCAACCTGCTACCGCACCGGGAGCTGGCGCGCAAGCGCCGCAAAGACTTGTTCAATGTGGGCATGGGCTTGGCAGCGCTGGCGGGCGGGTTGCTGGCTGCATTGGTATTTTTGTGGTTTCAGGCGCAAATTACCGCCCAGCAGGAAAAGAACCAGATTCTCACCACCGAAATCACAGAGTTTGACCGGCAGATCAAGGACATTGCTGGCCTTGAGCAGGAAATTGCGGCGCTGCGGGCCAGGCAACAGGCAGTGGAAGACCTTCAGTCAGATCGCAACATGCCCGTGCACTTGCTCACCGAACTGGTTCGGCAACTGCCTGAAGGGACTTATATCACCAACATGCAGCAGGAGGGCCAGGTTGTCAACATGATGGGCGTGGCGCAGTCCAATGAGCGGGTGTCGGAGCTGCTGCGCAATCTGAGCACCGCCTCGCCATGGTTGACACGCCCTGAACTGATTGAAATTGTGACGGGTATCGTCAATTTGTCGCCCAGGGACCAACGTCGTGTTGCCAATTTCACCATTCGTGTGTCATTGGTGAAATCCAGCGACGCTGAAAAGAATAAAGCATCGGCGTCGGCATCTGCCGCCGCCTCGCAGGCGGGTTAGCACCATGGCCAAGTCGCTCAATGTCAATGTGGACATCAAAGCCTGGTTTGAAGAGGCTTCAAAGCAGTTTCGCAATCTCGACACCAAGGACCCGTCGAGTTGGCCAGCCCTGCCGCGGTTCGCGGTTTTGGCCTTTATTGTGGTCGTCTGTGTCACAGTACTCTGGTTTTTGTGGTTGAGTGACACCGAGGTGGAACTGACTACCGAGCAGGCAAAAGAGGTCCAGCTGCGTGAAGAGTTCAAGACCAAGCTTGCCAAGGCCGTGAATTTGGAAGCCCTGCGCAAACAGCGGGAGCAGGTGCAGCAGTATGTCACCCAGCTGGAGAAACAACTGCCCAGCAAGGCTGAGATGGATGCGTTGTTGTCGGATATCAATCAGGCGGGCATTGGGCGGAGCTTGCAGTTCGAGTTGTTCCGACCCGGCCAGGTGGTTGTCAAGGACTATTACGCGGAATTGCCGATTGCTGTGCGTGTGACGGGTCGCTACCATGACATTGGCGCGTTTGCCGCCGATATTGCCAACCTGTCGAGGATCGTGACGATCAACAACATCACCATTGTGCCTGGCAAGGATGGTGTTCTGGCCATGGATGCCACCGCGAAGACCTTCCGGTACCTGGATGCCGAAGAAGTTGCTGCCCAGCGCGCCGTGGCGCAAGGGGCGGCCAAATGAGCTTGCTTAGGACATGGCGATCATGGCTGGTGTTGATCACATTGTTGGGTCTGATCGCCTGCGATTCGTCTTCGGATGATGAGTTACGCCAGTGGATGGCCGAGCAAAAGAGCCAGACCCATCCCAGCGTGGTTCCGCTCGCTGAGCCAAAGCAGTTTCGGCCAGAGGCTTACAAGGTGAGCGACGATGTCGAGCCTTTCAGCAGCCAGAAGCTCACCCAGGCATTGCGCAAGGACACGGCCCAGAATTCGAGCAAGGGTGATGCATTGCTGGCCCCGGAGCTGTCGCGCAGAAAAGAGCCACTGGAGGAGTTCCCGCTTGACACCATGGCGCTGGTGGGAACGATGTCGCGCGCGGGCAAACCGGTTGCGCTGATCACTGTGGGTAAATTGTTGTACCAGGTGCGCACCGGGGAGCACCTCGGGCAAAACTACGGCTTGGTTACCAAGATCAGCGAGACCGAGGTGACCCTGCGTGAAATTGCTCAGGACGCGGTAGGTGAGTGGATAGAACGCACTGCAAGCCTGCAGCTGCAAGAGAGGCCAAAATGAGAAACTTCAACAACCGATACCGATGGCTCACCCGGGCGCTGGGTCGTTTGGGACTGTCTGCGGCGCTGGTGATGACCGCCGCATGGGCACAGGCGCAGGTTGCCATTGAATCGGTCACCGGATCGGTTCAAAGTGGTGTCGAGGTGGTGCGAATTGATCTGAGCCAGGCCCTGACGGTATTGCCCACGGGGTTTTCCATCCAGTCACCAGCGCGGGTGGCACTTGATTTTCCGAATGTGACGAGTGCCTTGGGTCGAACCAACGTGGATATCAACCAGGGCAACTTGCGCTCGGTCAGCGTGGTGCAGGCTGGCAGCCGTACCCGGGTGGTGTTGAATCTGAAACAACACACCAGTTACAAAACACAACTTCAAGGCAAATCGGTGCTGGTGGTGCTGGAAGGTATCGCAGGGTCAGCACCCGCCTCTGCCAGCCAGACATTCGCCGAGGGGCAGGCACGTGACATACAGCCGCTCAAGGATCTGGATTTTCGCCGTGGTGATGGCGGTGCGGGTCGGGTCATCGTGACCTTGCCAAACAACCAGGTAGGTGTGGATATCCGCCAGCAAGGGCAGACCTTGGTGGTGGAGTTCATGAAAACCGCATTGCCTGAGGGTTTGCGCAGACGGCTGGACGTAACCGACTTTGGCACGCCGATAAAGACGGTGACCACGACCCAGACAGGTGACAGGGTACGCATGGTGATTGAGCCGCAGGGGCAGTGGATCCACAGTGCCTACCAGAGCGACAACCAGTTTGTTGTTGAGGTCAAACCGGTGAAGGTGGACGCTGCCAAGCTGACACCCGGCCCGGGGTACAGCGGTGACAAGCTGTCACTGAATTTTCAGAACATTGAGGTTCGATCACTGTTGCAGGTGATTGCGGACTTCACCAGTTTTAATATCATCACATCGGACTCGGTCAGTGGCGCGGTCACCTTGCGGCTGCAGGATGTGCCGTGGGATCAGGCGCTTGACATCATCATGCAGGCCAAAGGGCTCGGTGTTCGTAAGACCGGCAATGTGCTCTGGATCGCGCCAAAAGACGAAATCAACGCCAAGGAAAAACTTGACCTTGAGGCAGCGGCCGCCCTACAGGGTTTGGAGCCTTTGCGTACCCAGTCATTCCAGCTGAACTACACCAAAGCGGCTGAAGTGGCTGACCAGTTGACTGCCACCGCGACGGGGTCTGGTGGTGGCACAGGTACAGGTGCCCGGTTACTGAGCGCCAGAGGCAGTGTGATCTCGGAGTCACGCACCAATCAGCTGTTTGTCACGGATATTGCCAGTATTCTGGAGCGAGTGCAGGAACTGATTGGCAAACTGGATGTGCCGGCCCGTCAGGTGTTGATCGAGGCGCGTATTGTTGAGGCTTCCGATACCTTTGGCAAATCACTCGGCGTGAAATTGGGTGGTTCCGACTTGCGCGCCCAGATGGGTGGTGACGGTGGATATGCGTTGGGTAGCGGCAACCGGATTGCCTTTGGCAGCAGTTATGGCAATGCAGTGGCCAGCAGCGGTGCCGGCGGAACTGTGGACCTGACTGGCAATATGGTGAACCTGCCTGCCATCGGGCAAGGGGGGTATGACCCGGCCACATTTGCATTGTCGATCTTCAGTTCTGCCGCCAACAGGTTTCTTAACCTTGAACTGTCGGCGCTGGAGGCTGACGGCAAGGGCAAAGTGGTTTCCAGTCCGCGGGTGGTGACAGCTGATCAGATCAAGGCATTGATTGAGCAGGGAACAGAGTTGCCGTACCAAGTGGCGTCGTCGAGTGGTGCAACTTCAATTGCTTTCAGAAAAGCCAATTTGAAGCTGGAGGTAACACCCCAAATCACGCCGGAGGGCAACATCATTTTGTCGCTCGACGTGAACAAAGATACAGTGGGTCAGTCGACCGCGGCCGGTTTTGCCATCAATACCAAGCACATCCAGACCCAGGTGCTGGTTGAGAATGGCGGCACGGTGGTGATCGGCGGCATTTTTGAGTTGACCGAGACCGACAGCGAGACCAAGGTGCCCGTTCTGGGAGACCTGCCTGGTGTGGGCAATTTGTTCAAGAGCCGATCCAGGGTGTCGAACAAGCAGGAAATGCTGGTATTTATTACACCCAAGGTGGTGGCCGATAAAGCCGCACGCTGAAGTTGCAAATCAATTAATTTTCAACCGCCAAAAATCATGATGCGTCTGTTCAAACTATTGGTGTCACTATTGACCGTTGCCTTTGTTGCCGCCTGCGGCGGCGGTGGCGGGTCAGCGGGTTTGCCCGCCGGCACGGTCAACGCCATCACCACCTCGGCCCCCGAGAGTCTGACGGTCGTGCTGGGAGGTACACAGAGTTTCACGATTACGGGTGGCAAGGCACCATTCAAAATTTCAAGCAGCAATTCCAGCATCGCCCAGGGATTGATCAGTGGCAGCAACTTCAGTATCACTGGTGTCGCTTCGGGAACAACCACCGTGGTGATCACGGATACAGCGCAACAAAGCGCCAGTATTGCTGTCACAGTCGGCCCGGTGCTGGAGCTGTATTCCGACGCGCCGTCCACCATCAACATGTCACCGGGCACAGCCATCACCTACACCATTGGCGGTGGTGCACCGACTTACACGGTCAACTCGACCGACAATCGCATTGCAACGGCGGTGATAACCGGCACCAAATTGACCATCACCGCTGGCGCAGTGGGCGTGGCGACGGTCACCGTCCGGGACGCAGAAGGCAAGACAATTCCCTACACAGTGACGGTGGGCGGCATCATTGCGCTTTACACCACAGCACCCGCGAGCCTGATGATCGCCAATGGCGGACAGCGCAGTTTTGTGGTGGGTGGCGGTGTGCCTGGCTACTCGGCAGCGTCGTCTGATAACCGGGTGGTTACAGCAAGCCTGTCTGGGAGTTCACTGACATTGCAGGCAGTGGCACCAGGTTCAGCTTCGATTCTGATCAAGGACACGGACAACAAACAAGTCACGATCACGGTCACTGTCGGTGGTTCGAGTCCCCTGGGTTTTTACACCTCGGCGCCTGATTCAATCACTTTGGCCAAGGGTAACCAGAGCAACTATTCGGTAGGCGGTGGAGTTTCTCCCTACACCGCAACGTCTAGCGACAACCGGGTTGCATCTGTGAACTTGTCTGGGACCTCCATGAATGTCTCTGCCGTGGGTTTTGGTGCTGCGACGATCAGCATTCGTGACTCCGGTGGCTCGACCTTAAGTGTTGCGGTCACAGTGGCCGGCTCATCGTCGGAGGATTTGTTTACCACCGCGCCAGCGACGCTGTCGATGAGTGCGGGCAGCACCTTGTCTTTCAGCGTTGGGGGCGGTGCCCAACCGTATTCAGTCACCAGTACCGATTCCCGTGTCGTGACCGGTGCGATCAGTGGCACAACACTCACAGTTTCCGCGTTGAAATCGGGCACGGCCGCCTTGCAGATTGTGGATGCGCTGGGCAAGATCTTGCAGGTGGTAGTGACAGCAGACGGCACGTCGGCAGGCGCTGATGGCCCGGCCTTCATTGATATATTGCCTTCAAGCAGCACACTGTCATCGGCACCGAGTTCTGAGGTCACTTTTGTTGTCACCGTCAAGGACGCCGTCAATTCGGCCATTCCCAATCAGGTGGTCACCTTCACAGCGACTTCCGGGACATTGACCGGAGCAAGCCCGGCGCCAAGTACGGATGCCAGCGGCAAGATAACCACCCTCAGTTTGTCGCCGGGTGCTAACTCTGCCAACCGCACCATTACCGTGACCGCGACTGCGGGCAGTATTTCGAAATCAATCAACATACCCGTTGTCGGAACAACGGTGACGGTCTCAGGAGCAGGTTCCGCGCTGGTCGGCGCACCCGCGTTGACCTATTCCGTCAAGGCGCTTGATTCTGGCGGTAAAGCGATCGGTGGCGCGTCACTGACAATTTCGTCGTCGGCAGGAAATACGGTCAACCCGTCCACAGTGACAACCGACGTCTCGGGCTCGGCAACGTTCACATACACCCCCTTGGCTGCCGGTACTGATACTTTGACAGTCACCGGGCTGGGTGCTACAGCGACCGCGACCGTGGCGATCAGTGATCAGGACTTTTCGTTTACCTTGCCAGCCTCCGCAGCACAAATGGTGGTCGGTGCTTCCAATGCAGTTCAGGTATGTTACAAAATTCTGGGTACTGTGACGCCACCAACGGCTGGGGTTACTTTCAGCACTACCCGTGGAACCCTGGGTGCCACGGTATACCCGGATGCGCAAGGGTGTACCTCGACAACGGTGAGTTCCACAACGGCAGGTCCGGTGACTATTTCTGCACAAATGGGCACGGTACGTAGCAGTGTGACGGCCGCCTTCATTGCTGTTGTTCCTGCGACGATTGTCTTGCAGGCCAATCCTGGCGCGGTGCTGCCCAACGCGGCTGGGAGTACCACCAACCAAAGCACCTTGTCTGCGACGATTCGCGATGCGAATGGCAATCCGGTTGCCAATCAAGTGGTTAATTTCACCGCAATCCAGGATGGCAGCAACGGTTCCATCGTACCCGGCTCCGGCACGACAGACTCAAATGGACAGACCTCTGTGCAGTTTGTCCCTGGTGCCCTGTCGACCGCGGCAAATGGTGTGCTGGTCCGTGCGACTGTGCAGTCAAATCCGGCACTCTTTTCAGATGCCAATCTGACTGTCAGCGGCAACGCGCTGTTCTTGTCAATCGGCATTGCGAGCACGCTGCAAGCGCTGGATGAAGTGACCTACAAAAAACAGTTTTCTGTCTATGTCACCGATGCCAATGGTGCTCCCGCAGCGAATCGAGCCGTGACCCTATCGGTATTCCCTCTTGCCTATGGCAAGGGTACGCTGGTTTGGAATGCTTCGGCCGAGCCACCAACCTGGCAATACAGCGCGACATCTCCTACCATCTGTGCCAATGAAGATATCAACCGCGACGGTATTTTGAATGCGGGTGAGGACATCAACTTGAATGGAAAGCTTGACCCTGGCTTACCGGTGGTGATCAGTCCGTCCACCGTCACTACCGACGCGACGGGCAATGCCACGTTCTTTATGAGTTTTGGCAAGAACTTTGCATGGTGGGCGACAACGCAGATTACGGCGCGTGCGTCTGTTGGCGGTACCGAATCATCCCAGTTTGCCAACTACTTCCTGGAGATGCTGACGGCCGATGCTCAAAGCCCGTCTTCCCCGGCCAACCAGATCAGCCCGTTTGGGACTGCGACGGTTTGCACGAACCCGAATTGATCTCCCTCATCGGCCTGCCCGGTTCTGGCAAATCCACGGTGGGGCGGCAGCTGGCAAGACGCTTGCAATTGCCCTTCACCGACTCGGACCATGTGATCGAGCAGCGATTGGGTTGTTCGATCCGCGAATATTTTGAACGCGAGGGCGAGGCGCGTTTTCGTGATCTTGAATCCGAGGTGCTCGACGATTTGACGCGTGAAGGCACCGGCGTGCTGTCAACCGGCGGCGGCATTGTGCTGCGCGAGGCCAATCGTGTCCATTTGCGTGAGCGTTCCCAGGTGGTTTACCTTAACTCGACACCGGACGAATTGTTTCGGCGCCTGCGCCACGATAAAAGCCGCCCGCTGCTGCAGGTGGCTGACCCGCTGGGTAAACTGCGTGACCTGCACCAGGTTCGTGATCCCCTGTACCGCGAAACCTGTCGTTTCAGCATTGAAACGGGTCGACCCTCGGTTGCCAGTCTGGTCGGTATGATCATGGCGCAGCTCGAGTTAAAGGTGGCACCGGTTCATTGAGCTTTGCACGGCGGATGGTGCTTTTCCAACTCCTATTCAATTGGTCACTTCATGACGACCCCTGATCTACAAACCGTTGCCATCGCGCTGGGCGAGCGCAGCTACCACATCGCCATCCGCAGCTCCCTGTTTGACAATCCGCTGAGTTACGCCGAACTTGCGCGCGCTGAATCGGCGCTGATTGTTACCAACACGGTCGTCGGGCCACTGTATGCCGAGCGCCTGCAGCGTGCGCTGACCGGCAAGTTTGCCAAGGTTCATACCGTAGTGTTGCCCGACGGTGAAGAGCACAAAACCTGGCAAAGCCTGAACCTGATCTTTGATGCCTTGTTGGGGCATGGGTGTGATCGCAAGACCACACTGTTTGCCTTGGGTGGCGGGGTGATCGGCGACATGACCGGTTTTGCCGCTGCCAGCTACATGCGGGGCGTGCCCTTCGTCCAGGTGCCGACCACTTTGCTGGCGCAGGTGGACTCGTCCGTCGGAGGCAAAACCGCGATCAATCACCCGCTGGGCAAGAACATGATCGGGGCGTTTTACCAGCCGCTCAAGGTGGTGTGTGACCTGGGCACTCTCCAGACGCTGCCCGCGCGTGAACTTGCCGCCGGGCTGGCCGAGGTGATCAAATACGGACCGATTGCCGACATGGACTTTCTGGCCTGGATCGAGGCCCATATCGACGCGTTGCTGGCGCGCGATGTGGCGGCTCTTGCCCATGTGGTCAAACGCAGCTGCGAAATCAAGGCCGCTGTGGTCGGGCAGGACGAGCGCGAATCGGGTCTGCGCGCGATTTTGAACTTTGGCCACACATTTGGTCATGCCATCGAGGCAGGTCTGGGGTATGGCGCCTGGTTACATGGTGAGGCGGTTGGCTGCGGCATGGTGATGGCGGCACAACTGTCGGCACGGCTTGGACTTGTGGATGCCTTTTTTGTCAATCGCCTGACCCAGCTGATCGCCAAAGCCGGCCTGCCGACAGTAGCGCCGGTGCTGCCCGGGGCCGACAACGCGGCGCGCTATCTTTCATTGATGCGACTGGACAAAAAGTCTGAAGCGGGTGAAATCAAATTTGTGCTGATTGACCAGCCTGGGCGGGCCGTCGTGCGCAGTGCGCCGGATGTGGTTGTGCGTCAGGTGATCGACGCCTGCTGTCGTCAATGATCATGAAAATAGTAGCTATAAGTGCATATCCGATATGCGCTAGAGCCTGTTTTTATTGTTAATGTCACCATTGACACCATACGCCTGTGACCCCGCATCGACGCGTGGGCGTCGCTTTGCGCAGGCACCGGCTCCCACGCGCACCGATTACCAGCGTGACCGTGACCGCATTGTGCACAGCACGGCCTTCAGGCGTCTTGTCTACAAAACCCAGGTGTTTCTGAACCACGAGGGGGATTTGTTTCGTACCCGGCTGACACATTCACTTGAGGTGGCCCAACTGGCGCGCTCCATTGCCCGCTCGCTGCGGCTCAATGAAGATCTGGTGGAGACCATTGCGCTGGCGCATGACCTCGGCCACACGCCATTTGGACACGCCGGACAGGATGCGCTTAATGACTGCATGGCCGCTTACGGTGGCTTTGAGCACAACCTGCAAAGCCTGCGTGTGGTGGATCATCTGGAGGAGCGGTATCCGGAGTTTGACGGACTCAACCTGACTTTTGAGACCCGAGAGGGTATCCTGAAACACTGCTCGCTGGCCGATGCCCAGGTGCTGGATGCTCAGGAGCCCGGTGGCGTGGGGCAGCGCTTTCTGAATCATCAGCAGCCCAGTCTGGAAGCCCAGTTGTGCAATCTGGCCGACGAGATTGCCTACAACGCGCATGACATCGACGACGGCGTGCGCTCGGGCCTGATCACGCTGGCACAACTCCACGAGGTGCCGCTGTTTGACAGCCATCGCCGGCAAACGCTGGTGGATCACCCACATCTGCAGCATGAAACCCAAACACGTCGTTTGCTGTTTGAAACCATCCGCCGCATGCTCAGTGCCCAGGTCTATGACGTCATTGCCGCCACTCGGTTGGCCCTGGATCATGCCCGGCCGGCTGATGTGGCGGCCGTTCGGCAATCACCGCCCTTGGTGCAGTTTGGCACTCAGATGCAAGGCCAGTCCAAATCACTCAAGGTTTTTTTGCTGCAAAGTCTGTACCGGCATCCGCAGGTGATGCAAACCACCGGTCTGGCAAAGCAGGTGGTTCGTGATTTGTTCAACGTTTATCTGAATGCGCCTGGCGAAATGCCCGCCAGCCATCAAAGCCGTTGGCAGCAGGCCGGTGCTTCTGCTGAAGAGCCCAAGGCTCAACTGGCACGGGTGGTGGCTGACTATATTGCCGGCATGACCGACCGGTTTGCCGCCCGTGAACACCAGCGCCTGATGGGGCTGGATATTTTTCCCGCTGGATCTCCATGAAAGACCCCAACATTGTGATTGCCGACACCGTAGGCTGGCTGGAGCGCGCGGTGATTGGCCTGAACCTGTGTCCTTTTGCCAAAAGTGTGCATGTCAAGGGGCAGGTGCACTACACAGTCAGCACCGCAAGCACGCCGCAAGCCCTGCTGCAAGATTTGATTGATGAGCTGAAACAGCTTGCAACCCTCGATGCCAAAGATCGTGATACGACGCTACTGATAGCGCCAGCGTGTTTGCAGGATTTTCTGGACTTTAATGACTTCCTGGCAGATGCCGACCAGGCCTTGGTCGATCTGGCGCTTGATGGTGTGCTGCAGATTGCCTCATTGCACCCGAGCTACCAGTTTGCCGGTACCGCCGAAGACGATATCACCAACTTCACCAACCGTTCACCCTACCCGACGCTGCACCTGCTGCGCGAAGAAAGCATCGACCGCGCCGTGGCGGCTTTCCCCAACCCTGAGGTGATTTTCGAGACCAATATGCGCACCATGGAATCCCTGGGCCAGGAGGGCTGGGACGCGCTTGAGGTCGGCGCCTCTTAAGCCATCAGCCGTGGCATCATCACACCATGCCCAAAGTCAAGCCTGCCACCCAGTCCGCCAACCCTTTGGCCGACGAACTCCGCCCCGGTCAATCGATCGAACTGCTCAAAGAACTGCATATCCTGACACGCGAGGGCAAGCTCAACCAGGATTCGCGCCGCAAACTCAAACAGGTCTACCACCTGTACCAGTTCATCGAAAAATTGCTGATGGAGCTGGCACAGACTGCAAGCGGTACTGCCCAGATCACCCTGGCTGACCACGGGGCCGGCAAGTCCTACCTTGGGTTCATTTTGTATGACCTGTTTTTCAAGCAGCGAGCCGGCCACATCTACGGCGTCGAGACCCGCCCGGAGCTGGTGCAGAAATCTCAGCGTCTTGCGGCGCAGTTGGGTTTTGATCGCATGTCATTCCTGAATCTGACTGTGGCCCAGTCTGCCCAGTCAGATCAGTTGCCCGAGCGCATCGATATCGTCACCGCGCTGCATGCCTGCGACACCGCCACCGATGATGCAATCACCTTCGGCCTGCAAAAAAAAGCCCGCTTCATGGTGCTGGTGCCGTGTTGCCAGGCCGAGGTTGCGCGCGTTTTGAGTCAGCACAAGGCACTTTCTCTGGCGCGCACACCGCTCTCAGAATTATGGCGACACCCCTTGCACACGCGTGAAATGGGCAGCCAGATCACCAACGTGTTGCGCTGCCTTTACCTTGAGGCGTGTGGCTACCAGGTGACCGTGACCGAACTGGTAGGCTGGGAGCACAGCATGAAAAACGAGCTGATCATGGCGCGTTTCACTGGCCAATACAAGGCGGCAGCGGCACAACGATTACACGCGTTGCTGGCAGAATTCGGATTGTTGTCACTGTTGCCAGTGCGATTTGCGGCGCTGGCGGACAATCAGCGTTTCCATTGATTTTCCAGGAGGATGTATGCGTCAATTTTCTTTGGCTGGTGTGGTGCTTGCGGTGGCTCTGGCTTTGGGTGGCTGCGCCACCAGCAGCCCGGACGTGGTGCAGCGTGGTGATGCACAGCGCATGTCGCAGGTCGAAGACGGGGTGATCCTGTCGGTTCGACCGATCACCATTGACGGCAGCCAGTCGGGCGTGGGGACGGCCGCCGGTGGCGTGATTGGCGCCGTGGCAGGCAGCAGCATTGGTGGTCGCCGTGACAGTATTGTGGGTGGTGTGCTCGGTGCCGTGGTGGGTGGCATGATTGGTAATGCCGTTGAACGCCAGGGCACCCGCGAAGACGGGCTCGAACTGCTGATTCAACTGCAGGGTGGTGAGCGCCGCTCGGTCGTGCAATCCAAGGGCAATGACGTTTTGTACCCCGGCGACAAGGTCATCATCGTCACCACCGGTGGCAAGGTGCGCGTCACCAAAGCGCCTTGATTTTAATTGGGGTCAGATTCCAATTAAATTCGTTTTGTTTCGCCTGCCATGGCTCGGTTGCCCCGGCTGACGCTGCCAGACTACCCGCACCACGTCATTCAGCGGGGCAATAACCGACAGGCGATCGTGGCCGCGCCCTCCGACTACCGCCGCTTGCTTGACATTTTGGAAGAAAGTGCGACCAGATTCCAGGTTGCCATCCACGCCTATGTCCTCATGAGCAACCACTTTCATCTGCTGGCCACGCCGCAGACGGCAGATGGTTTGCCGAACATGATGCAGGCGGTGGGCCGAAGTTATGTGCGCTACTTCAATGCCAGTCAAAAGCGCACTGGCACGCTGTGGGAAGGACGCTACAAGTCCACGGTGATTCAGTCTGAGCGTTATCTGCTGGCTTGTATGGTCTACATCGACCTCAATCCGGTGCGTGCCAGCATGGTGGCGCGGGCACAAGATTACCCCTGGTCCAGCCATGCCCATTTCATCGGCTTGCATCACGATCGCCTGGTCACACCGCACGCCTTGTATTGGGAGTTAGGCAACACACCGTTTGCCCGGGAGGCTGCATACGCCGAAATGGTGCATGCTGGCCTCAACACGGTGCAGACCCAGGCATTGATTGATGCCACACAGAGCGGCTGGGCCTTGGGGGATGCGAACTTTGTCGCTAATTTGCAAAAACGCACTTTGCGCCGTGTCAGCAAGGCATCTGCTGGACGACCATTCTCTACCAAGATTATCCAGTAGAAATGGCTATTGGCTCAATATGGATAAGTGGTTATTGCTACAAAAATAATGTGTCCCTAATTATTTCCATGATCTATAAAGTTGAAATTAATTGGAATCTGACCCCAATTAATTTGTTTGGCACTTTTGTTGCAATGCGGTAAAGTTAATTTTTTACACATTGAGGAGCGCGCCAATGACGACGGCTGCCGAGATCTCGCATCTCCAGGAACACGGTTTGTATTCTTCTGCCGCAGAGCACGATGCCTGCGGCGTGGGTTTTGTGGCGCACATCAAAGGTGCAAAGTCGCATGACATTGTCAAAAACGCGTTGAAGATTCTCGAGAACCTCGACCACCGTGGTGCGGTGGGGGCCGACAAACTCATGGGGGATGGCGCCGGTATCCTGATCCAGTTGCCAGACGCCCTGTACCGCGAGGAAATGGCGGCGCAGGGTGTGACTTTGCCACCGCCGGGTGAGTATGGCGTCGGCATGGTGTTTTTGCCCAAAGAACACGCTTCACGTCAGGCTTGTGAGCAGGAACTGGAGCGCGCCGTCAAGGCCGAAGGGCAGGTGCTGCTGGGCTGGCGCGATGTGCCGGTCAACCGTGACATGCCCATGTCACCCAACGTGCGCAAAAAAGAACCCATCCTGCGCCAGATTTTTATTGGCCGCGGAACGGATGTGATCGTGCAGGACGCGCTGGAGCGCAAGCTGTATGTCATCCGCAAGACGGCGAGCACGCGCATTGTTCGTCTCAGGCTCAAGCACAGCAAGGAGTATTACGTGCCCAGCATGAGCAGCCGCACGGTGATCTACAAGGGGCTGCTGCTGGCCGATCAGGTCGGTACTTATTACCGCGACCTGCAGGACCCGCGCTGTGTCTCGGCACTCGGGCTGGTACACCAGCGGTTTTCCACCAACACCTTCCCGGAGTGGCCGCTGGCGCACCCCTACCGGTATGTGGCGCACAACGGCGAAATCAACACCGTCAAGGGCAACTACAACTGGATGAAGGCGCGCGAAGGCGTGATGTCCTCTCCCGTGCTCGGTGCTGACCTGCAAAAACTCTACCCGATCAGCTTTGCCGGGCAGAGCGACACCGCCACTTTTGACAATTGTCTGGAATTGCTGACGATGGCCGGTTACCCGATCAGCCAGGCGGTGATGATGATGATCCCCGAGCCCTGGGAACAAAACCCCGACATGGATCCGCGTCGCCGTGCCTTCTATGAATACCACGCTGCCATGCTCGAACCCTGGGATGGTCCGGCCAGCATCGTGTTCACCGACGGCCGCCAGATTGGTGCCACGCTGGACCGCAACGGCCTGCGCCCGTCGCGCTACTGCATCACCGACGACGATCTGGTGGTGATGGCTTCTGAATCGGGTGTATTGCCGTTCCCCGAGAACAAGATCGTGCGCAAGTGGCGCCTGCAACCCGGCAAAATGTTCATGATCGACCTGGAACAGGGCCGAATGGTCGACGACGATGAGCTCAAGGCCAGTCTGGCCAATAGCAAGCCCTACAAACAGTGGATCGAGAACCTGCGCATCCGCCTGGATGACGTGCAAGGTGGTGGCGAACCGGCCAGCGCCTCTGAGTCGCAAGGCACCTTGCTTGATCGTCAGCAGGCGTTTGGCTTCACCCAGGAGGATCTGAAATTCCTGATCGCCCCGATGGCCGCCAATGGTGAAGAAGCCATTGGCTCGATGGGCAACGACAGCCCACTGGCCGTCCTGAGCGATAAAAACAAGCCACTGTACAACTACTTCAAGCAGTTGTTTGCGCAGGTGACCAACCCGCCGATCGATCCGATCCGCGAAGCGATCGTGATGAGCCTCAACAGCTTCATTGGCCCCAAACCCAACCTGCTCGACATCAACCAGGTCAACCCGCCGATGCGCCTGGAGGTGAACCAGCCGGTACTCAATTTTGCCGACATGGCCAAGCTGCGCGATATTGCCCGACACACACAAGGCAAGTTTCGCAGCTACATGCTCGACATTACCTATCCCCTCACCTGGGGCCGCGAAGGCGTCGAGGCCAAGCTGGCCTCGCTGTGCGCTGAGGCGGTGGACGCCATCAAGGGCGGGAACAATATCCTGATCATCAGCGACCGCGCCCTGTCACCCACCCAGGTGGCGATTCCGGCATTGCTGGCTCTGTCGGCGATCCACCAGCATCTGGTGCGCGAAGGGCTGCGCACGACGGCTGGTCTGGTGGTGGAAACTGGCACCGCTCGTGAGGTGCATCACTTTGGTGTGCTGGCGGGATATGGCGCGGAAGCAGTTCACCCTTACCTGGCTCTGGAAACCCTGGCCAGTATCTGCAAGGATTTGCCGGGTGAACTCAGTGCGGACAAAGCCATCTACAACTATGTCAAGGCGGTGGGCAAGGGGCTGTCCAAGATCATGTCCAAAATGGGCGTGTCCACCTACATGAGTTACTGCGGTGCGCAACTGTTCGAGGCGATTGGCCTGTCCAGCGACACCGTCAGCAAATACTTCACTGGCACGCCCAGCCGGGTTGAAGGCATTGGTGTGTTTGAGATTGCCGAAGAGGCCATTCGTATGCACAAGGCCGCCTTTGGCAGCGACCCGGTGCTGGCTGCCCGGCTAGACGCCGGCGGTGAATACGCCTGGCGCACCCGCGGTGAAGAGCACATGTGGACGCCCGACGCCATCGCCAAGCTGCAGCACAGCACGCGCGCCAACAACTGGAACACCTACAAAGAGTACGCGCAGATCATCAACGACCAGAGCAAGCGCCACATGACGCTGCGTGGCCTGTTCGAGTTCAAAATTGATCCCACGCGTGCGATTCCCATTGACCAGGTTGAGTCCGCCAAGGAGATTGTCAAGCGTTTTGCCACGGGTGCCATGTCACTGGGCTCAATCTCCACCGAAGCCCACGCCACGCTGGCGGTGGCGATGAATCGTATCGGAGGCAAGAGCAACACTGGCGAAGGCGGCGAAGACCCGGCGCGTTATCGCAATGAACTTAAAGGCATTCCCATCAAGCTGGGAGAGACACTCAAAAGTGTGATTGGTGCCGAGCAGGTCGAAGTGGACTTGCCACTGGCGGCCGGTGACTCGCTGCGGTCCCGAATCAAACAGGTGGCCTCCGGCCGATTTGGCGTCACCGCCGAATACCTGAGCAGTGCCGATCAGATCCAGATCAAGATGGCGCAGGGGGCCAAGCCGGGTGAGGGCGGCCAGTTGCCGGGAGGCAAAGTGTCCGACTACATTGGCCGACTGCGCCACTCGGTGCCCGGCGTCGGCCTGATCAGCCCGCCGCCGCACCACGACATCTATTCCATCGAAGACCTGGCGCAACTGATTCACGACCTGAAAAACGTCACCCCCACCGCCAGCATCAGCGTCAAGCTGGTGTCTGAAATTGGTGTGGGCACCATCGCCGCAGGCGTTGCCAAGTGCAAGGCCGACCATGTGGTGATTGCCGGGCACGACGGCGGCACCGGCGCCTCGCCCTGGTCGTCGATCAAGCATGCCGGCAGCCCTTGGGAAATTGGTCTGGCCGAAACGCAGCAGACGCTGGTGCTGAATCGCCTGCGCAGCCGCATCCGGGTGCAGACCGATGGCCAGCTCAAGACTGGCCGCGACGTGGCCATTGGCGCGTTGCTGGGTGCCGACGAGTTTGGCTTTGCCACCGCGCCGCTGGTGGTTGAGGGTTGCATCATGATGCGCAAGTGCCACCTCAACACCTGCCCGGTGGGGGTCGCTACACAAGACCCGTTGTTGCGCCAGAAGTTTTCCGGCAAGCCCGAACATGTGGTGAACTATTTCTTCTTCGTCGCTGAAGAAGTGCGCCAGATCATGGCGCAGCTGGGCATTGCCAGGTTTGACGACCTGATCGGTCGTGCCGACCTGCTTGACATGCGCGCGGGTCTGGCACACTGGAAAGCCAAGGGCCTGGATTTCAGCCGGCTGTTGGCCATGCCGAATGTGCCCGCCGATGTGCCGCGTTTCCATCAGGAGTCACAGGAGCACGGTCTCGAAAAGTCCCTCGACAACGTGCTCATCGAAAAGAGCCGCGCCGCCATCGACAAGGGGCAGCGGGTGCAGTTCATCGAGGTGGCGCGCAATGTCAACCGCTCGGTGGGTGCCATGCTCTCCGGGGCCGTCACCCAGGTGCACCCCGAAGGTTTGCCCGACGACAGCATCCGCATCCAGCTTGAAGGCACCGGTGGCCAGTCCTTTGGCGCGTTCTTGTGCAAGGGCATCACGCTGTACCTGATCGGCGACGCCAATGACTACACCGGCAAGGGCCTGTCCGGTGGTCGGGTGGTGGTGCGCCCGAGCATCGATTTTCGCGGTGAAGCCACCAAGAACACCATTGTGGGTAACACGGTGATGTTTGGTGCCACCAGCGGCGAGGCGTTCCTGAGTGGTGTGGCGGGTGAACGCTTTGCGGTGCGTCTATCCGGGGCGACTGCGGTGGTGGAGGGCACCGGTGACCATGGTTGTGAATACATGACCGGTGGCACGGTGGTGGTGCTGGGCAAGACCGGACGTAACTTTGCTGCCGGCATGAGTGGTGGCATTGCCTACGTTTATGACGAAGACGGTCAATTTGCCAAGCGCTGTAACACCGCCATGGTGTCACTTGAAAAAGTGCTCAGCGTGGTGGATCAGCAGGCCGGCATCAACGAAAAACTCTGGCACCGTGGCCTGGCTGACGAACTGCAGCTCAAAAAGCTGCTCGAAGAACACAACCGTTGGACCGGCAGCAAGCGCGCCCGTGAACTGCTGGACAACTGGGACATCAGCCGCCAGAAGTTTGTCAAGGTGTTCCCCAATGAGTACAAGCGTGCTTTGGGTGAAATTCATGCAAAAAAATCGGCTCTAGCGCTTGCTGGGATTGCGCAAGCAGCTATTAAAAAAGAACCTGCCAAGGCTTGAACACAGGAACAAATCATGGGAAAAGTAAGTGGTTTTATGGAGATTGAGCGCATCGAGGAGGGTTACAAACCTGTTCCCGAGCGCCTGAAAAATTATGGCGAGTTTGTCATCGGCCTCAATGATGCGCAGTCGCGCCAGCAGGCGGCACGCTGCATGGACTGTGGCACACCGTTCTGCAATAACGGCTGCCCGGTGAACAACATCATCCCCGACTTCAACGATCTGGTCTACCAGGGCGACTGGCAAAACGCCATCGATGTGCTGCACAGCACCAACAACTTCCCCGAGTTCACCGGGCGCATTTGCCCGGCACCATGTGAGGCAGCGTGTACGCTCAATGTCAACCAGTTGCCCGTGGGCATCAAGAGCATTGAGCACGCCATCATCGACCACGCCTGGGCGCAAGGCTGGGTCAAGCCCACACCAGCAGCCATCAAAACGGGCAAAACGGTGGCTGTGGTCGGCTCGGGTCCCGCGGGAATGGCCGCAGCCCAGCAGCTGGCCCGTGCCGGTCATACCGTCACCTTGTTTGAAAAGAACGATCGGGTTGGTGGCCTGTTGCGCTATGGCATCCCGGACTTTAAGCTTGAAAAGTCCCACATCGACCGCCGTGTCGAGCAACTCAAGGCCGAAGGGGTGACGATCCGCACCGGTGTGCTGGTCGGTGCCATGCCCAAAGGCAGCAAGGTGACCAACTGGGCCAAGGAAACCGTGTCGCCTGAGCAACTGCATAAAGACTTTGACGCGGTGCTGCTCACCGGTGGCGCCGAGCAGTCGCGCGACCTGCCGGTGCCGGGTCGCGATCTGGATGGCATCCACTTCGCCATGGAGTTCCTGCCGCAGCAAAACAAAGTGAATGCGGGTGACAAGCTCAAAAACCAGCTGCGTGCCGATGGCAAACATGTCATCGTGATTGGCGGCGGCGACACCGGCAGCGACTGTGTGGGCACCAGCAATCGGCACGGTGCCACCAGCGTCACGCAGTTTGAAGTGATGCCTCAGCCTCCGGTGGAAGAAAATCGGCCGCTCACCTGGCCGTACTGGCCACTCAAACTCCGCACCAGTTCCAGCCATGACGAGGGCTGCGTGCGTGAATTTGCCATCTCCACCAAGGAATTTATCGGTGAAAAAGGCAAGCTCACGGGCCTGAAAACGGTTCAGATCGAATTCAAGGACGGCAAGATGGTCGAGGTGGCCGGCACCGAGAAGACCTACAAGGCCGATCTGGTGCTGCTGGCGATGGGTTTTGTCAATCCGGTGGCGACCGTGCTCGAAGCGTTTGGTGTTGAAAAAGATGGCCGTGGCAACGCCAAGGCCAGCACCGAATTTATGGGCGGTTACCTCACCAATGTGCCCAGGGTTTTTGTGGCCGGAGACATGCGCCGCGGGCAAAGTCTGGTGGTCTGGGCGATTCGTGAAGGACGCCAGGCGGCGCGTGCTGTGGACGAGTTTTTAATGGGATTGAGCGACTTGCCGCGCTGAAATCCGCGTTCACTTATGATCGAGAGGCCGGGTTTACCCGGTTTCTCTGTTTTTATGACCCAAACCTCCCCCGATTTCCTCGTCAAGATGTGTCACCTGAGCTTCGGCTACGGTGAGCGAATGATTCTGGACGACATCAGTCTGGAGATTCCGCGCGGCAAGGTGACGGCGCTCATGGGGGCCTCCGGCGGCGGCAAGACCACGGTGCTGCGCTTGATTGGTGGCCAGATCAAGGCGCAAAAAGGCCAAATGTTGTTTGACGGACAGGACATCACGCCGATGACGCAGCCGCAGCTGTACGCCGCGCGTCGGCGCATGGGCATGTTGTTCCAGTATGGCGCGCTGTTTGCAGACCTGGATGTGTTCGAGAACGTGGCATTTCCGCTGCGTGAGCACACCAACCTGCCGGAGGCGCTGATTCGTGATGTGGTGTTGATGAAGCTCAACGCCGTGGGTTTGCGTGGTGCACGCGCACTCAAACCCAGCGATCTGTCGGGTGGCATGGCGCGCCGGGTGGCGCTGGCACGGGCCATTGCGCTGGACCCGGAACTGGTGATGTACGACGAACCCTTCGCCGGGCTTGACCCCATTTCTCTGGGTACGGCGGCGCGGCTGATCCGCGAGCTCAACGATGCGATGGGTCTGACCAGTCTGTTTGTCAGCCACGACCTGGAGCAGACCTTTGCCATTGCAGACCAGGTGATCATTCTGGCCAACGGCAAGATCGCCACCCAGGGCACACCGGACGAGGTGCGCCACAGCACGGACCCATTGGTGGTGCAGTACGTCAACGCCTTGCCCGACGGGCCGGTGCATTTTCATTACCCTGGTCCGACCGTGGCGCAGGACTTTGACGCCGAGGCGCTGACATGAGCTGGTACCAACCGCGCGAAGTGGGGTTCGCATTACGCAGCCACCTTGATGGCATGGGTTTTGCTGCCCGGCTTTTTATGCGCTTGTGCGCCACTCTGGTCTACGCCATCCGGCGCAACCGCCTGGTGCGCGACCAGATCCACTTTCTTGGCAACTACTCTTTGCCCATCATCACGGTGGCCGGGCTGTTTGTCGGTTTTGTTTTTGGCCTGCAGGGTTATTACGCGCTCAAGCGTTATGGGTCGGCGGAGTCGCTCGGGTTGCTGGTGACACTCAGCCTGGTGCGGGAACTCGGGCCGGTGGTGTCGGCTCTGCTGTTTGCCGGGCGTGCCGGCACCTCATTGACCGCCGAGATTGGCCTGATGAAGGCCGGTGAGCAGATCAGTGTGATGGAGATGATGGCGGTTGACCCGATCGAGCGGGTGCTGGCGCCGCGCTTCTGGGCCGGCGTCTTCACCCTGCCGCTGCTGGCGGCCATGTTCAGCGCCACCGGGGTGATTGGGGGCTGGGTCGTCGGGGTGTTGATGATTGGTGTGGACGGTGGCGCGTTCTGGAGCCAGATCCAGGGTGGTGTGGATGTGTTTCAGGACCTGGGCAACGGTGTGGTCAAGAGTTTTGTGTTTGGTGTGGCGGTCACGTTTATTGCTTTGCTGCAAGGCTACAACGCGCAGGCCACGCCAGAAGGTGTGGCCAAAGCCACCACCCGCACCGTGGTGATGGCGTCGCTGGCCGTGTTAGGGCTGGACTTCATCCTCACCGCCATGATGTTTACCATATGAATACATTGCGGGAAAGACCAGATGACACGAAGTGCAGCTGCTCTGTCCCCAACTTTGCGATTTTTTTGCGGGAAAGACCAGATGACACGAAGTGCAGCTGCTCTGTCCCCAACTGATTAGAAAGGGAAAGATGCAACGCTCCAATAATGATGTCTGGGTGGGCCTGTTTGTCCTGATCGGCGCGCTGGCGATCCTGTTTCTGGCGCTGCAGTCGGCCAACCTGTTGTCCCTGAATTTTGAGAAAACCTATGCGGTCACCGCCAAGTTTGACAATATTGGTGGCCTCAAGCCCAAGGCTGCGGTCAAAAGTGCCGGGGTGGTGGTCGGGCGGGTTGACAACATCGTATTCGACGATAAAAGTTATCAGGCCAAGGTCACTTTGGCACTCGAGACCCGTTATGTATTCCCCAAGGACAGTTCCCTCAAAATTCTGACCAGCGGACTGCTGGGCGACCAATACCTTGGCATCGAAGCCGGAGCGGATGACAAAAATCTCGCTGCCGGTGATGTCATTGGCAGCACCCAGTCTGCCGTGGTGCTTGAAAATTTGATCAGCCAGTTTTTGTACAGCAAGGCCGCCGAACCGGCGTCCACTTCCATCGAGAAGGCCAAACCATGAGTCTGCACCATTCTGTTTCCTTGCGCGGCACGTTCGCCCGCGTATGCCTGTTGCTTCTGCTTGGGCTGATGGTGGGGTGTGCCACCGGGCCAGCAGCCGATCGACGTGACCCGCTGGAGCCGTTCAACCGCGGTGTCTGGCAGGTCAACGACGCGCTCGATCGCGCCGTAGTCAGGCCCGCGGCCACAGCGTACCGGGATGTTTTGCCCTCACCGGTGCGCACGGGTATCACCAATTTTTTCCACAATCTGCAAGACGCCTGGTCTGTAGTGAATAACACCCTACAACTCAAGGGTGAGCATGCCGGCAACAGTTTCTTCCGCTTTGGAGTCAACAGTGTTTTCGGCCTGGGTGGAGTCCTGGACATTGCCTCCGAGATGGGTATTGAGCGCCACACCGAAGGTTTTGGTGACACGCTGGGGTATTGGGGGGTGGGGCCAGGGCCTTATCTGGTGTTGCCGATTCTGGGGCCATCCACGGTGCGTGACACGGCCGCCATGTGGGTTGACTCGCAGGGCAATTTGATTGATGCGGTGGAGCACATTCCCAGCCGCAATTCCGCCACCTTTCTCAAGATGGTCAACCAGCGTGCCCAGTTGTTGCAGGCCACCGCGATGCTTGACCAGGTGGCCCTTGACCCCTATACCTTCACGCGTGATGCCTTCCTGCAGCGGCGGCGCAACTCGGTTTTTGATGGCAATCCACCAGAATTCGATGAGTTCACGCCCGAAACGCTGGATGAACCACAAAAGTAGCTCCCAACGATGAAAGAAATCACCATGAACAGACGTACCCTCACCCAATGGCTGACGCTTGCAGCGCTGCTGCTGCCTGTCGCCGGGCCAGCCTGGGCTGTGGACGAGGCGCCCGACGCCTTGATTGACCGACTGACCAAAGAGGCACTCGACACCATCAGCAACGACAAGGCGGTGCAAGCCGGTGATGTGGGTCGCATCATGACGCTGATGGATGAACGTGTCATGCCTTACCTTAATTTTCAGCGTATGACGGCCTCGGCAGTGGGCCCGGGCTGGCGACAGGCGACACCCGAGCAGCGCAGCCGACTCGAGAGTGAGTTCAAGACGCTGCTGGTGCGTACCTACGCAGGTGCCATGAGCCAGGCCAAAAACCTGAGCTTCCAGGTCAAGCCCATGCGGTCGGCACCTGAAGACAAAGAAGTGATTGTGCGCACCGTGATCACCGGTCGGGGTGACCCGGTACAGCTCGATTACCGGCTGGAGAAGACCCCGGGTGTCGGCGCGGGCTGGAAAATCTTCAATCTCAACGTATTGGGTGTGTGGCTGGTAGACACTTACCGCAGCCAGTTTGCGCAGGAAATCAATGCCAAAGGAGTGGATGGTCTGATTGCCAAACTGGTCGAGCTGAACAAGGCCAACGCTGCGGCAAAACCTGCCAAGGGCTAGGCGTGCTGCAACTGCCGCCCAAGCTGACACAAACCACGGCCACTCGGTGCCTGCAAGACCTGTTGGCTGCCCTGCCTGCACAGGCGGGCGAGGTGGGTGTGGATGCCGCGGGCCTGCGTGAGTTCGACTCGGCAGCGCTGGCTGTTTTGCTGGCACTGCGCCGAGAGGCGAAGCGCCTGAAGCGGGGTTTTGCCATTGCCGGTTTGCCGCCTCGCCTGGCGGATCTGGCGGGGTTGTATGGCATTGCCGAGCTCTTGCCCACATTCGTCACAACGCCGCCCCTAAAATAGCGGCCCCATGCCCGCCATCTCCTTCCAGTCTGTCTGCAAAACCTATCCGGCACCCGGCAAATCCCAGGGCAAGGGGTTTCTGGCATTGGACCAGGTCAGTCTGGACATTGAGCCGGGAGAGTTTTTTGGCCTGCTTGGCCCCAACGGCGCGGGCAAAACCACCCTGATCACCATTCTGGCCGGCCTGGCCAAATCCACTTCTGGCAGGGTATCGGTGCTGGGCAGCGATGTGCAGAGCGACTACGCACAGGCCCGCCGCAAGGTCGGGGTGGTGCCACAAGAGCTGGTGTTTGATCCGTTTTTTAACGTGCGCGAGGCCTTGCGTTTCCAGTCGGGTTACTTTGGCGTGCGCGGTAACGACGCTTGGATCGATGAGCTGCTGGCCAGTCTGGGCTTGAGCGACAAGGCCCATGTCAACATGCGGGCGCTTTCAGGTGGCATGAAACGCCGCGTGCTGGTGGCGCTGGCGCTGGTGCACAAACCACCGGTGATTGTGCTGGACGAACCCACGGCTGGGGTGGATGTGGAGCTACGCCAAACCTTGTGGGCGTTTATCTCGCGTCTGAATAAAGCGGGAAGCACGGTGCTGCTGACCACCCATTATCTGGAAGAGGCCGAGGCGCTTTGTGGCCGTATTGCCATGTTAAAAAACGGCAAAGTGGTGGCGCTGGACAGTACCAGTGCCCTGCTCAAGGCAGCGTCCGGTAATGTGCTGCGTTTCAAACTTGACCGGGAGTTGCCATCTCAATTGCTGCCAGGTGCGCGTGTGACTGGCCGGGTGGTGCAGGTGCCAGCGCCAGACGCCCAGGCGGTTGAAAACCATTTGGCGGTCATGCGCCAGGCCGGACTGCTGGTGCACGACATGGAAATCCGCCGTGCCGACCTGGAGGATGTTTTTCTTGATGTCATGAAACAGCATGGCAAAGTGCAGGCCACTTCGACCAACACCGAGGTGCTGACATGACCGGCTGGCAGATGCTGTTGTACAAGGAGATCATGCGCTTTTGGCGGGTGGTCGGGCAGACCGTGGGCGGCCCCATCCTGACCGCCATGCTCTACCTGCTGATATTTGGCCACGCGCTGGAATCCCACGTCAAGGTATATGACCAGGTGAGTTACACCGCGTTTCTGGTACCCGGGCTGGCCATGATGAGCTTGTTGCAGAACGCTTTTGCCAACAGTTCGTCGTCGCTGATCGCCAGCAAGGTCATGGGCAATCTGGTGTTTTTGCTGCTCACGCCGCTGTCGTACCTGCACTGGTTTGTGGCCTATGTCGGGGCATCGGTGTTTCGCGGGCTGGTGGTGGGGGTGGGCGTCTTTCTGGTGGCGGTGTTTTTCACCGAGTTCAGCTTTGTCGCGCCGGTGTGGATTGTTGTGTTTGCATTGATGGGGTCGATGCTGATGGGTGCTTTGGGGGTGATTGCCGGTTTGCACAGCGAAAAGTTTGAGCAGCTGGCGGCCTTCCAGAACTTCATCGTCATGCCCATGACCTTCTTGAGCGGTGTGTTTTATTCTGTGCATTCACTGCCCGCCTTCTGGCAGACCGTGAGCCATTTCAACCCTTTTTTCTACATGATCGACGGGTTTCGTTATGGTTTTTTTGGTGTCAGTGATGTGTCGCCCTGGTTGAGCCTGGGTGTGGTGGGTGTGACGCTGGTTTTGGTCAGCGCTGCGGCACTGCATTTGCTGCGCATCGGCTACCACATTCGTAATTGAACCTGTACTTTTTTTGGAATCTTATGACCGCTGACCAGTTAAAAGACCTGATTGCCACCGGACTGCCCTGCACCCATCTGGATGTGCAGGGTGATGGCCGCCATTGGTACGCCACCGTGGTGAGTGCCGAGTTTGAGGGCAAACGAGCCATCGCCCGCCACCAGCGTGTTTATGCCACGCTGGGTGAGCGCATGAAAAACGACGAGGTGCATGCCTTGTCGATGAAGGTGTTTACCCCGGCCGAATGGGCCGAGCAAGGCCACTGAGGTCATGGATAAATTGCTGATACGTGGCGGCCAGCGTTTGTCTGGCGAGGTCACCATTTCCGGTGCCAAAAACGCGGCCTTGCCGGAGCTGTGTGCATCACTGCTGACCGATGAGCCGGTTGTCCTGCACAACGTGCCTCGCCTGAAAGATGTGGCAACCATGCGCACCCTGCTTGACCACATGGGGGTGAAAACACAAACCATCGGTGAGCGCGGCGGCATGCACTTTCACGCGGCAGACCCGCTCAAGCCCGAAGCCCCCTATGAGTTGGTTAAAACCATGCGTGCCTCGGTGCTGGCGCTGGGGCCGCTGCTGGCACGTTTTGGCCATGCCAAAGTGTCATTGCCGGGGGGGTGTGCCATTGGTTCACGTCCGGTTGATCAGCACATCAAGGGCTTGACCGCCATGGGGGCCGACATCTCGGTGGAGCATGGTTACATGGTGGCCCGTTTGGCGCCGGGTCTGACGCGTCTCAAAGGTGCTCGTATTGCCACCGACATGGTGACAGTCACCGGCACCGAGAACTTCCTGATGGCCGCCGCCCTGGCGGACGGCGAAACCATCCTGGAAAACGCCGCGCAAGAGCCGGAAATCCCTGACCTGGCTGAGATGCTGATCAAAATGGGCGCACAGATTGAGGGCCATGGCAGCAGCCGTATCCGTATCCGGGGGGTGCCGCGCTTGCACGGTTGTACCCATCAGGTGGTGGCTGACCGCATCGAGGCGGGTACTTTCTTGTGCGCCGTGGCCGCCAGTGGCGGAGATGTGGTGCTGCGCCACGGTCGCATCGACCATCTGGAAGCAGTGGTCGAAAAACTGCGTGACGCCGGCGTGACGGTGACCGCAGTTGATGGTGGGCTACGTGTGCAGTCAGCTGGCGCTGCCAGTTTGCGGGCGCAGAGTTTCCGCACGACCGAGTACCCGGGTTTTCCCACCGACATGCAGGCCCAGTTCATGGCGCTTAACTGCCTGGCGCAAGGCACTGCCAAGGTGACCGAGACCATTTTCGAGAACCGCTTCATGCACGTCAACGAACTGGTTCGCCTCGGTGCCAACATCCAGATCGACGGCAAAGTGGCGGTGATGGAAGGTGTGCCACAACTGTCGGGGGCCACCGTGATGGCCACCGACCTGCGTGCCTCTGCCAGTCTGGTGATCGCCGGCCTGGTGTCCGAAGGTGAAACCCGGGTTGACCGCATCTACCATCTGGACCGTGGTTACGACCAGATGGAAAACAAGCTGCGTGCGCTGGGTGCCGATATTGAGCGTGTCAGGTAGCACAAAAAGTCGCCTGCGCGGTAGTAATAAATATAGCTATAAAAGCTTATGGAATATGGGCTGGAGGCCTAAATGATCACAATTGCATTGTCCAAAGGCCGGATCTTCGAGGAAACCCTACCGCTGCTCAAGGCCGCTGGCATCGTGGTGCTGGAGGACCCTGAAAAATCGCGCAAGCTGATTTTGCCAACCAACCAGCCCGAGGTGCGGGTGCTGGTGGTGCGCGCCACCGACGTGCCCACCTATGTGCAATACGGTGGCGCTGACCTGGGCATCACCGGCAAGGACACGCTGCTGGAGCATGGTAGCCAGGGCTTGTACCAGCCGCTGGATTTGCAGATTGCCAAATGTCGCATCAGCGTGGCGGTTCGCTCTGACTTTGATTACCAGAGTGCGGTCAAAAAAGGCTCTCGGCTCACCGTGGCCACCAAATACGTGGCCATCTCACGCGAGTTTTTTGCCAGCAAAGGTGTTCACGTCGACCTGATCAAACTCTATGGCAGCATGGAGCTGGCCCCGCTGGTTGGGCTGGCCGACGCCATTGTGGATTTGGTCTCGACCGGCAACACCCTCAAGGCCAACCACCTGGTCGAGGTGGAGCACATCATGGACATCAGCTCGCGGCTGGTGGTCAATCAGGCCGCGCTCAAACTCAAGCAGGCGCAGCTGCGGCCAATCATTGATGCGTTTGAGTCGGCGGTTGGACGGTCGGGGGTTTGACCTCATGCACCTCGCCTTGCACCAAGTGGACCACCCGCTGCGCGCGCCAGCAATCGTCTCAGGCCGGTGCGCCGCGATGCTACGGGTCAGCTCCAGCGCCACGCCGGTGAAATGCCGGGAGACTTCGGCCAAAGGCAGGCGGCGTTCGCCCACTGCCGGGTCAAGGATGGTGATGTGGCCGCGGCCGACTTTTTTGAGCACCACAAAGTAGTTCAAATCCCAGTGCAGGATGCAGGGCAACGCCAGTTGAGCCAGCTCGTCAATCTCCAAACGCAGTGGACGACTGCTGAAGTTCAAGGCCCCGGCGTGTGCAATCAACTGTTGCAGCGTGGCCCCTTTGATGGAGACGGGGAAGCGGCGGCGCAGGTCGAACAGGTCAAGCTGCAAGCCGTGGGCGTTGGCAACCATGGCCAAACTGGCCAGGGCGCATTCGCTGGATTCGGATTGGAGGATGGGGTGCATGGATAGACGTCAACAAAAAAGTGAAAATCCACTGATTGAACTGTGCTCGTTGACAGGC
This sequence comes from Rhodoferax sp., assembly GCA_018061265.1. Taxonomy (GTDB): domain Bacteria; phylum Pseudomonadota; class Gammaproteobacteria; order Burkholderiales; family Burkholderiaceae_C; genus Rhodoferax. The sequence continues at coordinate 79,646 of JAGOUM010000008.1, forward strand.
ATGCTTTGCATGACGAGGGCTCATGCTTTAGTTCAGTAACCTTTTTTTGTTGACCGAGTCCTAATATCCAACAGCGACCAAAAAACACCAATTAGCAAACCCATCAAGTGGGCTGCATTCGCCACATTATTCGAAAACACGCCAGCACCCAATACCGTTGCCATGGCTACTGATGCGATAGCCCAAACAAAGCCCTTGGGCAAGGATATCTTCCGCAGAAGAGATAAGCTTGTGATATAGGCATACAGCCCAAGTATTCCAGCCGACGCACCTACATGAGCATCACCATCAGATCCAAGCCACATTTGTGCATAGGCTCCGGCGAAGCAACCCATAAGCATTACCGCTATAGCGCCACGTGCTCCAACGAGCGCGGCCACGATCGGCATGATGAATGCCAGAAGCGTCAGGTTGCCGAGGAAATGGGGTGTGTTGGCATGCAGAAAGGGCACGGTTAGGAGGGAGTGTCCGGATTTTTGTGTTCGAGGCGCGGGGTGAGGACTTATCCATGCAGTTGTTCGCTTGTGGGTAACGTGCTGGCCCTTCAAGGCCAATGGCACGTTATCCACATGAGCGGGCAACTGGG
>JAGOUM010000166.1 GCA_018061265.1 Rhodoferax sp.
CATCAAGGCGGTGCGCCCCGAGATCAAGGTGATTGGCGTGCAAATGAACGACTCGGATGCCTTTACACAGTCCGTGAGCGCAAAAAAACGCGTCACTCTCAGCGACGTGGGCCTGTTTTCCGACGGTACAGCGGTCAAGCTGGTGGGCGAAGAGACCTTTCGTGTGGCCAGCGCGCTGGTGGATGACTATGTACGGGTGGATACCGACGCGGTGTGCGCGGCCATCAAGGACGTGTTTGTGGACACCCGCAGCATCGTGGAGCCCGCTGGCGCGCTGGCGGTGGCCGCCATCAAACAGTATGTGGCCACGCACAAAACCAAGGGCGAAACCTACGCCGCCATTTTGTGTGGTGCCAACATGAACTTTGATCGCCTGCGCTTTGTGGCCGAGCGCGCTGAAGTGGGCGAGGAGCGCGAGGCGCTGTTTGCCGTCACGATCCCTGAAGAGCGGGGCAGTTTCCGGCGGTTTTGCGAGGTGATTGGCGACCTGCCCGCCTTTGGCGGCGCCAAAACATTGCGCAACGTGACCGAGTTCAATTACCGCATCAGCGACGCCAGGAAGGCGCATGTGTTTGTCGGGCTGACCACGGCCGGGCGTGGTGAGTCGGGCAAGATCGCCGCGCACCTGAGCCGGCACCGTTTTGAGACGATTGACCTGACCCACGATGATCTGGCAAAAGAACACATCCGGCACATGGTGGGCGGGCATTCCATGCTTGCAAAAGAAGAGCGATTGCTGCGTTTCGTGTTTCCGGAGCGGCCTGGCGCGCTGCTCAAATTTTTGAGTCTCATGCGCCCGGGCTGGAACATCAGCCTGTTCCACTACCGCAACCAGGGGGCGGACTATGGCCGCATTCTGGTCGGGTTGCAGGTGCCGCAGGCGGAATCAGCAGACTTTGACGCCTTTTTGACCACGCTGGGTTATCCCTATGTGGAAGAAACTGACAATCCGGTGTTCCAGATGTTCCTGCAATCATGAGCGCCACGCTCGACGGTCGATTGGTGGTGGCAATCAGCAGCCGGGCGTTGTTTGACTTTGAAGAGGAGAATCAGGTCTTCGAGCAAGCCGACGACCGCGCCTATATGGCATTGCAACTGGAGCGCCTCGACATCCCGGCCAAGCCGGGAGTGGCTTTTTCTCTGGTCCAAAAGCTGCTGGCCTTTAACCCGGTGGCGGCGCTGGAGCCACCCAACACCAGTGCGGCGGAGCAGGCGGTCGAGGTGGTGATCCTGTCACGCAACGACCCGGTCTCGGGGATGCGGGTGTTCCGCTCGGCGCGGCATTACGCGCTCAACATTGAGCGAGGCAGCTTCACCCGCGGCCAGTCACCCTGGCGTTACCTTAAACCCCTGCACGCCAACCTGTTTTTGAGCACGCACTTGAGCGATGTACGCGCGGCGCTGGCAGCCGGCGTGCCGGCGGCACAGGTCTACCCCAACTCGGTACACGCCAGTGACGCGCATCCCAACGAAGTACGCATTGCCTTTGACGGCGACGCGGTGCTGTTCTCGGACGAGGCCGAACGCGTCTACCAGGCACAGGGACTGCAGGCGTTTCAGCGCCATGAGATTGAAAAGGCCACGCTGCCCCTGCCCGACGGCCCGTTCAAACCGCTGCTGGCCGCCCTGCAACGGCTGCAAAGGGCCGGCACGCCACACATGCGCATTCGGACCGCGCTGGTCACGGCACGCAGTGCACCGGCGCACGAGCGCGCCATCCGCACCCTGATGAGCTGGAACATCGAGGTCGACGAAGCGATGTTTTTGGGCGGACTGGCCAAAGGTGAGTTTTTGCGGGAATTTGAGCCGGATTTCTTTTTTGACGATCAGACCGGGCACATTGAATCGGCAGCGCGCCATGTACCCGCCGGGCATGTTGCCAGCGGCGTCAGGAACTGAGCAAGGACTCAGGTCTGGGTTTTCTCGACCTTGCTGATTTTGGTCGGTGAGTAGGTGAATACTTCGCTGGCGACAACACCCTGCGGCGCGGTAAGCCCAGGCTTGGTGGTGTCAACTTGCTCTTTCACCTGCTGTTGCACCTGAACGGCACTGGCGCTGGCCAGCCACAAGGACTTCAGGTGGTCCAGCAACACTTTGGACATCGGTTCAGGCGGTGGAAACTCCACTTTTTCAGGGGCAGGCCGCTTGATCGTCCAGTCCCGCGGTGCTTCAGCTGCGTCCGACCCCTTGCGCATCGGGTCAGCCACGCTGCTGTAGACACCCTCGCCACTGCTGGGTTTGTCGGCCTGATTGACCAGATTGATCACACTCGGTACCGGTTGTTCGGGAATGGCAGACTGTTGCGGTGGATTCACCGGTGCCACGGGCACCACGCGGCCAGTCGCAAGCGAAGCCGACTCTGCGGCCAAGGGCCGCACGCTCTGGATTCGATCTATGGATGGCAGTGTCATGGTGCTTCAGACTTCAGAAAGTGTCCGGGTCTATCCTCCGTTCGTACTGTTCTTAACGGCAGATTTAGGGGGTAATTTAGGGTTATTTTTAAAAAAAACGCACTTTTTTATCCCCGCGCCGGCTCCCAAGGCGTCAAAGGTCTCGCGCCGCCGCAGCCAATGTCTTGATGACGAACTCAAAATACGGCCCCACGCATGGCAAATGACCAGCCGGCGCGGCGGTGCATTCGGTCAGGCTGACGCGGCTGCCGGCACCCAGGGCCTGCATTTTCTGAAACGTGTTGCTGCTGTTGTAGAACGACACGGTCTGATCCTCCCGACCATGAAACAGGTGCACCGGCATCGAAGGAAGCCAGTTGTCGACGTCACTGATGATTTCCATGCGATCGCGCTCGTCAGCCAGGTAGGCGTCGAGCACCGCAGGCAGGAACAACACGTCAGCGTCATCACCCATCAGAGCCTTGAGCAAGGCGTTGCGCACATTGTCGCGGTCTGAATCGCTGAGGTGCTTGAGCAGACCTGGGTGCAGCAGCCAGCCGATCAGCGGGTATTCGTCGCGCACCAGCCCGAGCAATTCATCGAGTGTGAGCGCCGCGTTGTGCGGCCCGGCACCGGGCACCACACTGACCAGTTGGGCCAGGTGCGGTGACGTGCCGAGCTGCAACGCACGCGCGGCGGCCATCGTGACATAGCCGCCTTCCGAGTAGCCCGCCAGGAACAACTGTCCGTTGTCGGCAATTTTCTGCGTTTCGCGCCAATATTTTGACGCCGTCAGCAGGTCGATGATCGCCGCCGCCGACGGTGCCGCCAACAGGTAGGGATGCGCAGCCCCGTGCGAGGCACCGTAGCCGACGTAGTCGGACGAGACCACCAGAAAACCCAATGACGCCATCACGATCTCGGGGCTGGCCAAATCCGCCAGATAGCTCGGTGCCTGCGCGTTGCGCTTGATGGTGGCGTGCTGGTAGCTCAGCACCGGGCTGCTGGCACCAGCGGCTTTTTGCGGCACAACCACCAGCGCAGAGGCTGTGATGGGTTGGCCATAGCCATCCTGCGTCAGGTAAGTCATGCGGTAAGCCGCCACACCATAGCGCGGTTTGACTTGCAAGGCCTGGTCACCGAGCGTGCCCAAGGCCGACGCAATGTCGCCAAGCGACAGGGTCTGGATCGGTGTGACCTCCTTGAACTGCCCGGCCCCCACGGGATTGACGGGCACCGACACCAAGGGCGGCGGACTGCTCGAGTCACCGCCAGCCCCGCCACAACCACCGAGCCCCAGCGCCAGAAACAGCACCAGCCAGACAGCCGCCCAGCGACGCCAACGTGTTTGAAAAAATTCTGCCTTCATGTGCAACCCCGTTATTGAGCGGCAAATTATCTGACACCGCTAATTCCGGCCACAAAACCAAAACCACAAAAACGAGAGTCGCGGCTTACTCCACGGTCACGCTCTTGGCCAGGTTGCGTGGCTTGTCAACATCGGTACCGCGGGCGCAGGCGGTGTGGTAGGCCAGCAGTTGCAGCGGCACCACATGCAGCAGCGGTGACAATGCACCATAGTTTTCAGGCATTCGGATCACATGCAGGCCCTCGCCACTGGCAATGTGCGAGTCGGCATCGGCCAGCACATACAACACGCCGCCGCGCGCGCGCACCTCGTGCATGTTGCTTTTGAGCTTTTCCAACAGGGCATCGTTGGGTGCCACGGTGACCACCGGCATGGCGCTGGTGACCAAGGCCAGCGGGCCGTGTTTGAGTTCGCCCGCCGGATAGGCCTCGGCGTGGATGTAGCTGATCTCCTTGAGTTTGAGCGCGCCCTCCAGCGCAATCGGGTAATGCAGGCCACGCCCCAAAAACAAGGCGTTTTCTTTGGCAGCAAAGTCCTGCGCCCAGGCGATGACCTGTGGCTCCAGCGCCAGCACCGCCTGCAATGCGGCCGGCAGATGGCGCAGCGCCTTGAGGTGACGCGCTTCGTCGGCGTCGCTCAGCAAACCTCGCGATTGCGCCAGCACCAGCGTCAGCAAGAACAGCCCGGCCAACTGTGCGGTGAACGCTTTGGTCGATGCCACGCCAATCTCAACTCCGGCGCGGGTGATGTAGGCCAAAGCACATTCACGCACCATGGCGCTGGTGGCGACGTTGCAAATCGTCAGCGTGTGCGTCATGCCCAGACTCTGCGCGTGGCGCAGCGCGGCCAGGGTGTCTGCGGTTTCGCCGCTCTGGGTGATGGTGACCACCAGCGTACGGGGGTTGGGCACCGAGTCGCGGTAGCGGTATTCGCTGGCCACTTCGACCTGAGTCGGGATTTTGGCGATGCTCTCGAGCCAGTACTTGGCCGTGCAGCCGCTGTAATAACTGGTGCCACAGGCCAGGATCAGCACCGAGTCAATGCCCTTGAAAACCCGTGCCGCACTGACTTGAGCACCGTCAAACAGCTCGGGCATGATGTGGCCAATGCCCTCCAGCGTGTCTGCAATGGCGCGTGGCTGCTCAAAAATCTCTTTTTGCATGTAGTGCCGATACGGCCCCAGCTCCGCCGCACCGCTGTGCGCCTGCACCGTGCGTACCGGGCGCTGGGCCGCCGTCAAGGCTTTGAAGGCGCGGTCGGCCAGCCAGTATTTGCCAAGTTGCAGGTCGGCCACATCGCCCTCTTCCAGATAGACAATCTGATCGGTGACCCCGGCCAGTGCCATCGCGTCACTGGCCAGGTAATGCGTCTGGCCGTCACTGCCCACCCCCAGAATCAGGGGTGAACCGGCGCGCGCACCCACCAGGCGGTGTGGCTCGTCCTTGCAAAACACTGCAATCGCGTAAGCGCCCCGCAGCGAGCCCAAGGCAGACTTGACCGCCTCGAACAAATCACCGTCGTACAGGCTGTCAATCAGGTGCGCGATCACCTCGGTGTCGGTCTGGCTTTGAAATACATAGCCGCGCGCCTGCAAGCTGGCACGCAGCTCGTCGTGGTTCTCGATGATGCCGTTGTGTACCAGGGCAATGCGCCCGGCCCGGGTTGGGGTGCCATCGTGCGTCACCCCAGCCAGACTGGGGTCGGGGGCGTGGCCAACCCCTGGGCCATGGCTGAAATGCGGATGCGCGTTGTGTACCGCCGGTGCGCCGTGGGTGGCCCAGCGCGTGTGGGCAATGCCGGTGGTGCCGGCCAGGCCGGAGGTGTCGATCTGCGCCATCAGCTCTGACACCCGGGCCGTGCTGCGGGCGCGTTTGAGACCATGGGAGTACACCGCCACGCCGCATGAGTCATAACCACGGTATTCGAGCCGTGCCAGGCCCTGCACCAGAATCGGAACAATGTTTTGTGTTGAGACCGCACCGACAATACCGCACATGGGAACACTCCTTGATCGTGGCCAGATGCTAGAGGTAGCGCTGTGAAATTTGTGTTCTAAATTTTTATAACTTTGTCTATTAATTTCTTCATTTGAAAATTTTGATTGATAATTTCATTTGTTATTACTTTTTGAATGAAAACATCTCTTTCACTGCGGCATTTTCTACTCGCGTTGGCGGTGGTTGCTGTGTGGGGCAGCAATTTTGTGGTTATCAAACTGGCGTTGGCGCACATGCCACCGCTGCTGTTTGCCACCCTGCGTTTCATGGTGGTGGTACTGCCGATGGTGCTGTTGCTGCCGCGCCCGGCCGTGCCCTGGCGCAATCTCGCGGCTTATGGGCTGCTGATTGGCGTGGGGCAATTCGGCCTGCTGTTTGTGGCGATGAACGGGCACATCTCACCGGGTCTGGC
>JAGOUM010000053.1 GCA_018061265.1 Rhodoferax sp.
AGGACATCTTGCGGCAATTTGGTGTGCCAGTGCCCCGGGGCATTGCAGCGTTCACCGTACAAGAGGCGGTGGAAGCCGCGCAAAAGCTCGGTGGCCCGGTTTGGGTGGTCAAGGCGCAGATCCACGCTGGCGGGCGTGGCAAGGGCGGTGGGGTGAAGGTGGCCAAGTCGATTGACGATGTCAAGCGTTTGGCCGGCGACATCCTGGGCATGCAACTCAAAACGCACCAGACAGGACCCGAAGGTCAAAAAGTACGACGCCTCTATATCGAAGACGGTGCCGACATCCAGAAGGAATATTACGTCTCTGTTGTCACCGATCGCGCCACGCAGAAGGTGGCCTTTATTGCCTCCAGCGAAGGTGGCATGGATATCGAAACCGTGGCCCACGATACGCCAGAAAAAATCATCACCGAGTTCATTGATCCACTGACCGGTCTGGGTGAAGAGCAGGCACGCAAGATTGCCTCCGGCATTGGCATGCCACCCGAGTCGATGGCGCAAGCCGCTGACATTTTCCAGAAGCTCTACAAGTGCTACATGGAAACTGACGCCTCGCTGGTGGAGATCAACCCGCTCAACCGTGACAGCAAGGGCAACGTGATTGCGCTGGACGCCAAGTTCAACTTTGATGCCAATGCGCTGTACCGTCACCCCGAAATTGTGGCCTACCGCGACCTTGACGAGGAAGACCCGGCGGAAGTTGAAGCCAGCAAGTTCGATCTGGCCTATATCAGCCTGGATGGCAACATTGGCTGTCTCGTGAATGGTGCCGGCCTGGCCATGGCCACCATGGACACCATCAAACTTTTTGGTGCCGAGCCGGCCAACTTTCTGGATGTGGGCGGCGGCGCCACCCCCGAGAAGGTCACGGAAGCTTTCAAGATCATGCTGAAAAACCCCAAGGTCAAGGCCATTCTGGTCAATATCTTTGGTGGCATCATGAAGTGCGACACCATCGCTACCGGCGTGATCACGGCTTGCAGGGCGGTGAATCTGTCAGTGCCTTTGGTGGTTCGCATGAAAGGCACCAACGAGGAACTCGGCAAGAAGATGCTGGCTGAAAGCGGCCTGCCCATCATCAGTGCCGACACCATGGCCGAAGCGGCCCAGAAAATTGTCGCAGCGGTCAAGTAAGGCGGAGAACGAACATGTCTATCTTCATCAATCAAGACACCAAGGTCATCACCCAGGGCATTACCGGCAAAACCGGCCAATTCCACACGGAAAAATGCCAGGAATACGCCAACGGCAAACACTGCTTTGCCGCCGGTGTGAACCCGAAAAAAGCGGGTGAGAGAATTTTTGACATCCCGATCTTTGCATCTGTCAAGGAAGCGGCCGCCGAAACCGGCTCCACAGTGTCGGTGATTTATGTGCCGCCAGCTGGTGCCGCGGCAGCCATCTGGGAAGCCGTGGAGGCCGACCTTGATCTGGCGATCTGTATTACCGAAGGCATCCCGGTGCGGGACATGCTCGAAGTGCGCAACAAAATGAAGGCCAAAGAAGCGGCTGGCGGCAAGAAAACCTTGCTGCTTGGCCCCAACTGCCCGGGACTGATCACTCCTGAAGAAATCAAGATTGGCATCATGCCCGGTCATATTCACCGCAAGGGTCGCATCGGTGTTGTCAGCCGCTCCGGTACCTTGACTTATGAGGCCGTGGCACAACTCACCGAGATCGGCCTGGGGCAATCCAGCGCTGTCGGCATTGGAGGTGACCCGATCAATGGCTTGAAGCACATCGACGTGATGCGCGCCTTTAATGACGACCCCGACACGGATGCTGTCATCATGATTGGTGAAATTGGTGGCCCGGATGAGGCAGAGGCTGCGCGCTGGTGCAAACTCAACATGAAAAAACCCATTGTGGGTTTTATCGCCGGCGTTACCGCCCCTGCGGGCAAACGCATGGGCCACGCGGGTGCCCTGATCAGTGGTGGTGCCGATACCGCTGAGGCGAAACTGGCCGTGATGGAAGAGTGTGGCTTCAAGGTCACACGTAACCCATCGGAAATGGCGCGGCTGCTCAAAGCGATGCTGTAAAGGCAACAATCCTGGCGGGCCTTGCGCTCGAATGCAGTGGGATAAGACGGCGCTTCCTTCACAGGGAGTGCCGATTTTTTTGCCTTTTTGCTGGCCCAAACTGGCAACCCCGCTGTCCTCCTTGTATCAAAAGCCAGCACCGGAAGCTTCTGCGTCTCTGCTTTTCGACAGATTTTCCAGAGTCGAGGTTCTTATCGAAGATCGTTGAAGTCTGCTGGCCAGCACTGCTGGCAACAACAAACGGTGCCGGTCAAATTCATGCCTGTCAGGCGCACCCAACGCAGCAGATCAGCAATACGCGGTGGCCGAAAACGCTTGAGCACCACCTGATTCTGCAAGCCGGTGTCCACTGTATTTTTGGCTGATCTGTTCCAACTGTGTGATGAGAAAGTCCACCTGCGCCAGAAACGCGCTTCGACTGACGTGAGGTTGCTCTGTGAACATGGCACCCGCGTACCCTGCCAAGGCGGGTTCATTGGCCTGACGGGCCCAGCCCCGTACCTCGCAGTAGACCAGCAGGGCCAGGCGACCGAGCTCGTCATTTCTGCGCGCATGCTGAAGCTCAGCAAGAAGATCGTCCAGCCGCAATTGAAATGCAAGAGATGTATTCATGTTGCAGTGCAGCATAAAAACCGGAACTGACCATCTGCTGACTTGGCACCGGATTAGAGTGGTATCCCCAGGCGCCCAGTCGGCCTGGTCTTGTGATCACCCATTCGCTGCGTCGGATCGCCCTGTCATTGCAAGGTGTGAAATTGATGGAAAATGGCTTAAGGCCCAATACTGGCGTCATCGAATGCTATTTTTTTGCATACTTTCTTCCCAGTCAACCCAGTGAATCTGATGGGCCTTGAGGTAGCTTCCTACCGCCTGCCCCAAAGTTGCAAAAAACCGCTCGTCACCCAAAAGCGTGAACAGGCCAAACCTTTTTAGCTTGTCTTTGACCGGATCTTTCATCTCGGCGAAACACAGCGCAATGTTGGCAGATTGCAACGCGTCCTCGAGTTCCTCAAGAATATCGGCGGCCGTGACATCGACACTGGTCACGGGTTCTGCACTCACCACCAGCCAATGCACCGGCCCTGGCGAAGCCGCGATCGCATCCAGTACATGGTGCCGAAACAATTCAGCATTGGCAAAAAACAGTGGCGCGTCCCAGCGAAACAGGACCAGACCGGGGATCAGGCGTGCCTCAGGATAACGTTTGACGTCGTGGTAGCCCTTGACGCCATCCACCCGGCCCAGCACAGCAAAGTGAGGACGCCAGCCATCCCACAGGAATTCGATGACCGCAATCACAATGGCCAGGCCGATACCTTCAATGGCACCCAACACCGCAACTCCCGCTGTGCAAGCCACAGACAGCCAGAACTCCCAGCGCTGAATGCGGTAGATCCGGCGCAGGTCCTTTATCTCGATCAGGGCCAGTGCGGATGCAATCACCACCGCGGCCAGCGTGGCAACAGGCAGGCTTTTGAGCAGATCGGGTGCAACCATCAGCAAAGCTGCCACAGCCACCGCCCCGACGATGCCCGTCAACTGCGTTTTGGCACCACCCGCCTCAGCCACTGGCGTACGGGATGCACTGGCACTCACCGGAAAACCCTGAAAGACTCCAACAACCAGATTGGCCACACCCAGGCCGACCATTTCCTGATTGGGATCGACGCTCGATCGCGTACGGGCGGCATAGGCGCGCGACAAGACGCTGGTGTCCGCAAACGAGACCAGTGCAACGGCCAGCCCTCCCAGCAGCACCGGGACCACATCTTCCAGCCGGATGATCGGAATGACCAGCTCAGGAAGCCCTCTGGGCAGTGAGCCCAGAACCAAAACACCAGCGTCTGTGGCAAGGTCAAATGCAGCGACCACCGCTGTTGTCCCGATGACCGCCAACAAAATGCCAGGCAGGCGCTTACTGCGCTTGAGCAGCCAGATCACCGCCAGTGTGCCAACGCCAAGCATCAATGTGGTCAGATTGGTTTTCCCGTCGATGACGGCATCAATCAGCTTGAGGTTCTTCTCAAGCAGGCCTTCACCCTGAACTGAAACGCCAAACAAGGCTGGCATCTGACTTGCAAGTACCGTAAGCGCGATCCCGTTCATGTAGCCATACCGAATCGGTTTGGACAACAGTTCGGTAATAAAACCCAGCCGTGCCACACCCGCTGCGATACACAAGACTCCGCAAACGACCGCCATCATGGCCGCCAAGGCCATGGCACGCTGCGGATCACCGCCAGACAAGGGCAGAACAACACCCAGAATAAGCGCGGCGAGGGACGAGTCTGGCCCCAACACCAGAATCCGGCTCGGACCAAAGATAGCATAGGCCAGCAAACCAAAAATAGTTGCATACAGGCCCGCAATGGCAGGTAGCCCCGAGGCCACTGCGTACGCAATACCTACGGGCACCAAAACTGTAGTCAATACCAAGCCGGCCGCCAGGTCATGACGCAGCCAGGAAATCTGATAGTGACGCAGGACCATCCAACCCGGCATCCAGCGTTGCCAGCCCCGCGCAGGCACAATCGTGGCAGCGTCCGCCAGGGGATTGGCTGTCCGTTGCACTGATCGTGGTGTCAAATCAACCATGACGTTGGCTCAGTGCGACCGGTATGACGATCGTGATCGAGAGATTTTGTGATCGAGATCAGCAGGAAACACCAGTTTATCAACGCACACGGGCTGTTTTCCGGATCAACGCACCCGCAATTTCTGACAAGGGCAACACCTCATCTGCTGCATCGTGCAAGATGGCTTCGCGCGGCATGCCAAAAACCACGCACGACGCCTCGTCTTGCACAAAGTTGTAGCTTCCCGCATCACGCATTTCGCGCATCGCAGCAGCGCCGTCGTCACCCATGCCGGTCAACATCACACCGACGGCGTTACTGCCCACCAGACTGGCTGCAGATCGAAACAGCACCTCCACCGACGGTCGGTGCCGATTCACCAGTTCGCCGTCGTCAACCGAGGCCAGATAGCCCTGGGCACCGCGGCCAATGCAGAGGTGACGCCCACCGGGTGCGATGTAAGCATGCCCGGGCAGAATGCGGTCGCCGTCGGCTGCCTCCTTGACGTTCAGCACGCACAAGTCATTGAGCCGTGCCGCAAAGCTCGCGGTAAAACCTGGTGGCATATGCTGCGTGATCAGGATCGGGGGAAAGGTGCCAGGCAAACGCACCAATATTTCCCGAATCGCTTCCGTACCACCCGTTGAGGCACCTATAAACACAACGCAACCCGGCGCAAAGCCAGACGCGGTCGCGCGCAAGGGTGGCTCAATCACCGGAAGGGCAGCTGACCCGTCAGCCACTGCCGTCACCCGGCGCTTGATATGCGCCTTCGCAGCGATACGCAGCTTTTCCACAAATTGACTGGCAAGCAGGTTCATGCCGCCCGCCAGGTCAAACCGGGGCTTGGGCAAAAAATCAACCGCCCCGAGCTCCAGCGCCCGCATGGTGACTGCTGCACCACGTTCGGTCAACGTGGACACCATGACGACCGGGGTTGGCCGCAAACGCATCAGACGCTCGAGAAAATCCAGGCCGTCCATACGCGGCATCTCGACATCCAGCGTAATGACATCCGGATTAAGTTCGCGGATCATGCCGCGCGCCACCAGAGGATCGCAGGCTGTTCCGATACATTCCAGGTCCGGCTGACGATTGATGATCTCCTTGAGCAGGCTGCGCACCAGCGCTGAATCATCCACCACCAGAACCCGGATCCTGTTCACAGTTCACGCACTCAGAACAGGTCCACCGAACCACCCGAGGTCGACTTCACGACCGAGAGAACGCTACCCTTGCGCTCCTCAACCACAAGATTCTCGGGGTGTGCATGGGCCAGACGTTTCACAAGTGCCTTTCCGGAAACTGGGAAAAAGCAGACCTTGCGCGGATGGATGTCAAGCACATCCTGGGAAACCACCGGGATCTTTTCGGTCGCCAGATACTCCAGAACAAACTGTGTATTGCGCTCACCAACATTCATCGAGGTAAATCCGGCCATCACCTGCGCGCCACCAAAAATTTTGGCCTGCATGGACTCACGCCTTGCCCCTGCCTTGAGCAACTGATTGATCAGCAACTCCATGGCGTAGGAGCCGTAGCGGCCACCACCATCGTTGGAGTCGCCTTCCGGCAGCATGAAATGGTTCATACCACCGGCCCGCGCTTTGGAGTCCCAGATGCAGGCTGCAATACATGAACCCAGCACCGTGGTGATCATCATGTCCTCCAACGATACATAGTATTCACCGGGAAGTACCTTCACCGAGTCATACTGAAACTGCTGGTCCCGAAAGAAAAAACTGGCCTCGCCCGGGCTACGGGGGGCCGCCTTGAGTCGTGCCAGTCGGGACAGCACCGCGTTGTCGACCGGTCGAACCGCTCGTTCTGCCAGAACCTTGATATCTGTTGCCATGCCTACTCTGCAAAAAGGAGAGGCTGCGGCCGCAAGGCCGCTGATATCGACCGCAAAACTTTACCGCCGCTCATACACCGTCTTACCTTTCAAAACAAAGAGGTCTCGCGATTCGGTAAAGTTTTCTGCATGTCCCACAAACAACAGCCCCCCTGGCGACATGAATCGATGAATTCGCTCCAGGACCCGACGCTGGGTCGGGTTGTCAAAATAGATCATCACGTTTCGACAGAACACGACGTCAAAGAGTTTGCGAAAAGGCCAGTCATCGCGAATCAGATTAATGACCATGAATTCGATGAACTTTTTGTACTCAGGCTTGATCCGGACCATACCCTGATTGCCACCTTTGCCACGTTGAAAAAAAAGTTGCAACTGGGCATCGGCAACATTCTTCAGATCGTCGAGACGATAGACACCCTGGGATGCCGTTGCCAACACCTTGGAATCGATGTCGCTTGCCACAATGGACAAGTCGGGGTGATGGCCCAGCGCTTGCAAAGTGGTCATCAGTATGGAGTAAGGCTCTTCACCCGTGGAAGAAGCGGCACACCAGATTCGCCACGCCTTGCCCGCCGATTGTGAAGACAAGTACTCACGCAAGAGACCGAAGTGATGTTGTTCACGAAAAAAGGAAGTCAGGTTCGTCGTCAGCGCATTGATGAACTCCTGCCACTCGGCGCTTTCGGATCCTTCAAGCCAGTTCAGGTAGTCGTTAAAACTGTTGTAGCCGGTTTCCCTAAGACGCCGAGAAAGGCGGCTGTACACCATGGCGTGTTTGCCGTCATGCAGGCTGATCCCGGCTCGCCGGTATATCAGGTCTTGCACCCGCACAAAATCGACATCTGCCCACGCAAACTCGCGCCCGCGCATGTCGGAAACATCGCCGCTCTGAATGAGTCTGGCTGGCTGCGCGACTGACATTGAGACTCTTAAGGACGGTCAGCCTGCGTCGCTGGAAAGACCCATATCGTCGCCAGACATCAGTTTTTCAATATCCAGAAGTATCAACATGCGTTCCCCAACGGACCCCAGACCAAGTACCGCTTCGGAATCTATGACACTCTCTATTTCAGGTGCAGCCTGATAGTTTTCTGGCATCAGGCCCATCACGTCGCTGACAGAGTCAACCACAATGCCAACAATTCGCTGACGCAGGTTGAGGATGATCACAACGGTAAAACTGTCGTATTCGGCCTTGGCACAATTGAACTTCAGGCGCATGTCCACAATCGGCACAATCGTGCCACGCAAATTGATCACCCCTTTGATGAACGAAGGTGCGTTGGCAATACGGGTGGGCGATTCGTACCCCCGGATTTCCTGCACCTTCAGGATGTCGATGCCATACTCTTCGCGATCAAGCCTGAAGGTCAGATATTCGCGATTGGTTGCACTTGCGGCGTCACTGCTTTTTTCCATGCCTAGTTCCTTTCTTGTTGTCTGGTTACGGCTCGCTCAATGGCGTGAGCGGCGAACCAGCGCACCTGTGTCAAGAATCAGCGCGACCTTGCCGTCACCCAGAATCGTCGCGCCTGAAACGTTGGGAACTTTGCGGTAGTTGGATTCCAGGTTTTTCACCACCACTTGCTGCTGACCCAATAACTCGTCAACCAGCAGGACGACCCGGCTGCCTTCGGCTTCGATCACAACCATGATGTCGCTGACCTTCTCGGTATCAAAACGTGGTACCTGAAATACCTTCTCCAGCTCAATCACCGGCATGTACTCGTCACGAACCTTGACCAGTTGCGCACCTTGGCCCACGGTGCTGACGGCATCGGGCTTGACCTGGAAGGACTCCACCACCGAGGACAAAGGCAGGATATAGACCTCGTTACCAACACCCACCGACATACCATCCATGATGGCCAGCGTGAGTGGCAGCCGTACGGACACTTTCATGCCGTAACCTTCGCTGGACTCGATATCCACGGTGCCGTTGAGCGACGTAATATTGCGCTTCACGACGTCCATGCCAACTCCACGCCCAGACACATCGGTGACCACCTCGGCAGTTGAAAAACCGGGTGCAAAAATCAGTTGCCAGACCTCGGCATCGGTCATCTGGTCGGATACGTCCAGACCACGCTCGCGGGCTTTTCTGAGTATTTTTTCACGGGACATACCTTTTCCGTCATCACGCACTTCAATCACGATCGAACCGCCCTGATGGGCAGCAGACAGGGTGATGGTGCCCATCTCCGGCTTGCCCGCACGCAGACGGTCGTTGGGCATCTCGATGCCGTGGTCACAACTGTTGCGCACCAGATGCGTCAATGGATCGGTAATCTTCTCGACCAGGCCTTTGTCCAGCTCGGTGGCCTCACCTTGGGTCTGAAAATCAACTTTTTTGCCCAGCTTGCTGGCGAGGTCTCGCAGCATTCGCGGAAAACGACTAAAAACGATCGACATCGGAATCATCCGGATCGACATGACCGACTCCTGCAAATCGCGGGTATTTCGGTCCAGGTCAGTCAAACCGGTCAGCAACTGCTGGTAAAGAGCCGGGTCAAGTCCCCGGCTGTTTTGCGCCAGCATGGCCTGCGTGATCACCAGCTCACCCACCAGATTGATCAGTTGATCGACCTTGCTGATCGCCACCCGGATCGTGGCCGCCTCAGGCTGCGACGCCGAAGCTGCCGCCGGTTTGGCCCCGGCGCGTGCCGGGCTGCCCGCTGGTTCCGCTGCAATGGCCGGAGCAGCCGTTGCTTCCGCTGTGGCCGGACTGACAGGAGCACCGGGAGCGCCGTCAAAGAAACCAAATGCAGGCTCTTTTGGCACGGCAGTGACTGCGGCAACCACCATGGGCGCAGCCACCACCTCTTCAGCTTCCTCGCGAATTTGCACCTGCTCGCGCGACACGTGAAAAGCAAACAAGTCCAGCAAATCTTCATTGCTGGACGTGGTCTCAACAAAGAACTCTTTTACCGCGGCGTCGCTGGACGGCAAGTCCTTGATCTGACCCAGACCAGGAATGTCCCGGAACAGCTCCTGGATGGCATTGGCCTCTTCTGCATGCGCCAGTTTGCTGATGGTGATATTGAGTCGCCTGGGTCCCGTAGCAAGGGGTTTTTCTTCATCAACCACTGCAACAACCGGCGTTGCTGCAACTGGTGGGGCAACGGGTGGCGGAGGAGGAGGAGCCGACGCCTTCACAGCGGGTGCAACCGTCTCGCCGGCAACGATGGTGCGAATCCGCTTGACCAGGTCAGCGGTGGGTAACGCGGTCCCTTCGCCACCGGCCTGATGACGCGCCAGCAGACTGCGGGAAGCATCCGCAGACTCCAGCAGCACGTCGACCATCACTGAAGTGGGCTGCAACTCATGGCGACGCAGGCGGTCAAGCAAGGACTCCATCTGATGGGTCAACTCGGCAACATCCGAGAAACCGAAGGTGGCCGCCCCCCCTTTGACCGAATGTGCACAACGAAATATCCCGTTGAGCTCTTCATCGTCGGCCGTTTGCAGATTCAGGTTGAGCAGCATCTGCTCCATCAAATCGAGGTTTTCACCCGCCTCTTCAAAAAAAATCTGATAAAACTGGCTTAAATCAAAATCTGCTCCTGAGCCGCCCGCTTCATGATGCACTTCAGCCATATAAATCTCCTGAGTCCTTTCGAGCGTTCAAAAATCCAAACGCGTTTTACTTGATTACTTTCTTGATCACTTCAATCAGTCGTTCCGGGTCAAATGGCTTGACGAGCCAACCGGTTGCACCAGCGGCCCGTCCAGCCTGCTTCATCAGGTCACTGGACTCGGTGGTCAGCATCAGGATAGGGACTGACTTGAACTGCGGGCTTTCGCGCAGTCTGCGCGTCAACCCCAATCCGTCCAAGCGTGGCATATTCTGATCGGTCAGCACCAGATCGAAGCTCTGAGATTGCGCCTTTTCAAACGCATCCAGGCCGTCAACCGCCTCGACAACCTGATAGCCAGCGCCAAGCAGCGTGAATGACACCATCTTGCGCATCGACGGTGAATCATCAACCGTGAGTATTACTGGCATGAACAAGCTCCGACATCTTCAAACACCTTATCCATATTCAAAACAGCTCAACCGAACCGGCCTGCATTTCATCCTGGGTGACAGGATTGGGGCGGTCCGGTACGTCCTCAACAAAGGGCACCGCTTCGCCGTCCTCCTGGCCCATCGCGTCCGCAGCCAGCCGGTAAGCGCAACCTTGCAGAACCTTGGAGGTGTGAACAATCAGCTGCGACGCCATGTCTTGGAACTGCAGTTCGGTGACTGCCGAGTGCAGCGCCCGACGCACACCTTGCAGCGCCTCCAGATCAGCCAGCGCCGGTGATGCCAGGTTTTCACTGGCAACCTCGAAGCGCTGCATCAGTTTTTCCATGGCATGCGCCAGCAAGCCATCCAACCGATTTAAATCATGCACCACAACCAGCAAAGAATCCTGCACTTCTGCGACTAACATGACAGGCAACTTGACTGTTGGCGTTGAAAATGTCGGCTCAGGAGGCATTCGTCATCCACTCTCAGCTAGGTTCATCGCAAAGCAAAGCACTTTGGTACTGCAAACAATCATAGCGCCAATCATGACAAACAGACATGAAACACAGGCTCGTATGTGCATTTTGCACCTCGAAGACTCGGAACAGGACCACATGTTGGTTAAACGTGAGTTGAGAGGGCTCGATGAGTCGCTTCAGCTACTCAGGGTTGAGACGCTGGAGAGCTTCACAAATGCATTAAAACAACAAAACTTCCATCTGATTCTGGCCGACTACCGCCTGGCTGGATTCACCGCCTTGGACGCCTGGGCCGCAATGCAGGACAACGGAGTCCGTTTGCCATTTGTGCTGTTGTCGGGTGCGATTGGTGAAACTGCCGCTGTGCAAGCCATCAAGGCGGGTATATCAGACTACCTGCCCAAATCGGACCTGCGAAAACTCAGGCATGTGGTGCAACGCGCCATCGAAATGCATAAGGTCGTTCTGTCCAAAGAACTTGCCGACCACGAACTCATGCTGTCTGAGCGCCGCTTGGCACGCCTGGCGGAGCACCTGCAAGACACGCTGGAAGAGGAACGGGCCGCCATTGCCCGCGAAATTCATGATGACATTGGCGGCTCTCTCGCTGCGTTACGTTTCGACCTCTCGTGGATTGCCAGGCACAACCCGGACCCACAGACCCAGACACACGTGACCTCTGCCACAAGCATGCTCCAGCACGCCATAGAGGCCAGCCAGCGCATCATGCGAAATCTGCGCCCCGCTATCCTCGACCAGGGCCTCGCGCCTGCATTGAACTGGCTGGTCGGGGATTTTGTTCGGCGCACCCAGCTTGATGTGAGTTTTGGTTCACCTTCGCATCTGGACCACCTGAGCAAACCCGTCCAACTGGTGGCGTATCGCACAGCGCAAGAGGCATTGACCAATGTGTCCAAACACGCTCAATGCACCAAGGTCAAGGTGGAAGTCTCCGGTGATGAGCAGGTGCTGACACTGGAAGTGTCTGACAATGGTCGAGGTGCATCGGCCCGTGACCTCGCCAAAGCACATAGTTTCGGTATTCGGGGATTAAAAGAGCGCGCAAAAACCGTCGGCGGCTGGCTCGATGTCAGCTCCAGATCGGGTGCAGGCATGGCCATCACGCTCACCATCCCCTTGAATGATGCCAGCGATCAACCCAAGGAGCATCCAGCAGATGATCAAAGTAATTTTGTGTGATGACCATGCGATGATTCGCCGTGGCATTCGAGACACCCTGTCGGAAGCAGTGGACATTCAGGTCACGGCCGAAGCAGGCAGTTATGCTGAAGTGCGCGAGGCCATTCGAAACCACGCTTGCGACGTTTTGTTGCTCGATATCAACCTGCCTGGTCGCGGTGGCCTTGAGGTCCTAACCAGTTTGCGCGAAAGTGATTCCCCAATCAAAGTGCTGATGGTGTCGATGTACCCTGAAGATCAGTACGCCATCCGTTGTCTCAAAGCAGGGGCGCAAGGTTATCTGAACAAGGCGGGTGACCCAGCCGACCTCATCACCGCAGTCCGTACTGTCGCGCAAGGACGAAAATATGTGACCTCAGGCGTCGCTCAGATGCTTGTTGACAATCTTAGTGCCCCGGAAAGCACCAGTCTGCACGCCAGTCTGTCAGAGCGGGAACTACAAACCTTGCTTAAGATTGCATCTGGCAAACGTTTGTCGGACATTGCTCAGGAATTGATGCTTAGCCCAAAAACAGTGAGCGTCTACCGCTCACGGGTCCTGGAAAAACTCAAATTGACCAACAACTCTGAACTAACCGTTTACGCCATCCGCAACGGCTTGGTGTGAGCCCGCTATTGAATCGAAAAAATATCGATGGCCCGTGTCATCAAGGCCAGAAATGGCTCGTCAATCATCGGCAGTGTCACCGCCATACCAACCAGCCCGACCGTCAGGGTAATGGGAAACCCGATGGCATAAATGTTCATCTGTGGCGCTACCCGCGAGACAATGCCAAGTGCCATGTTGGCAAACATCAACATTCCGACAAGGGGCAGGGCGATCCATAGCCCGCTGGCAAACAGGTCAACGCCGAGATCCAGTATCTTCATGCTCGCCAGTGCTTGCAGAAAGTTCTGATCCACCGGGAACGCACTGAAACTCTTGAGGACGGCCATCAACAACAGCAAATGCCCATTCATGACAACAAACATGAAGGTTGCCATCTGGCCAAAAAACCGTGCCACTGCACTGGACTGTGTGTTCATAGACGGGTCAAAGAATGATGCAAAACTCAGGCCCATCTGGAATCCGATCACCTCTCCGCCCAGTTCAACCGCCGCAAACACGACCCGGACAACAAATCCGATCGCCAAACCAACTGCCACTTGCTGAAATACAGCGCCCAATGCGTCCGGGCCGGTCATGCTGATGGTCGGTTGGGTGCCAAGAAACGGCTGCGCTGCGACCGCAACAAAAAGTGCCAGTCCGATGCGCGCTCGGACCGGGAAGGCCCGTGAGGAAAACACCGGGGCCGAGGTAAACAAGGCCAGCACGCGCAGGAAAGGCCAGACCACCGGGGACAACCAGGCCACCAACTGGGCTTCTGTAAATGTGATCACGCTCTGTCTGAGTTCACATCACCGAGGACGGGATGGCCTCGATGGTGCGACGAACGTATTCAACCAGGGTTGACAGCATCCATGGACCGGCCAAAGCAAACACCGCCATCGCTGCGATCAGCTTTGGCACAAACGCCAGAGTCGCCTCATTGATCTGCGTCACCGCCTGAAACAGACTCACCACCAAACCCACGACCAGAACAATACCCAGCACCGGCGCGGAAATCATCAACATCATCCATAACGCATCTTGCCCGATCGTCAATACCAGTTGGGAATTCATGCTGAAATCTCAGTTGACAAAACTGGCCGCCAGAGAACCCATCAAAAGATTCCAGCCATCCGCCAGCACAAAAATCATCAATTTAAACGGCAATGCCACAAGGACGGGCGACAACATCATCATGCCCAGCGACATCAGGACACTGGCAACCACGATGTCGATCACCAGAAACGGGATAAAGATCATAAAACCGATCTGAAAGGCCGATTTCAGCTCACTGGTCACAAAGGCCGGGATCAGCACCCGCATCGGCGCGCTGGCCGCATCGGTGCTGACATCCAGTTTGGCCAGCTTGACAAACAGCGCCAAATCGGACTGCCTGGTTTGTTTGCTCATGAAAGCGCGCATGGGTGCCTCGGCGCGCTGCAACGCCTGCTCAAACGGCAAGGTGTTGTTGTTGTAGGGTACATACGCGTCTTCGTACACCCGATCCAGTGTCGGCCCCATCACAAACAGGGTGAGAAACAGACTCAAGCCCACAATCACCTGGTTCGGCGGCACCGACTGGGTGCCCAGCGCCTGGCGCAATAAAGACAAGACGATCACGATGCGGGTAAAACCCGTCATCATCAACAGGATTGCCGGCAAAAAAGACAACGCTGTGAAAAACAGCAAGGTCTGGACCGGTACCGAAAAACTCATGCCCGAAGGCCCTGATCCCATCAGCAGCGGCAACTGGGCATTGGACTGCGCCAATGCGAAGACCGGCACCAGCAACAGCACGGTCAACAAGGAGTACCGCAGCCCAGCCAGACTCATGGCGGCTCCGTCGGAGTCAATTCTGTGGCAATGCGGATCACAGGGGTAGCCGGCACCGAGTGCAAACAGGTGATGGATTGACCGGTCACACCCAGCGTGAGCCAGGTGCGGGCATCCTCGGGTCCGACTTCGACTGTCACTACCCGTTGATGCGGTCCGACACCAATGGCAGAGACGATACGAATTGAGGCGCCGGAATGCCCCGTTGCAAGCCCTGTTCGGCGCTGTACCCATTTCAGCCCGACAGGTATCAAAGCCAGGATCAGGACAAAAAAAACAATTGGCAACCAGGTTTGTGACATCGGCCGCTCAACCTTTGCTGACCCGACGCAGGCGCTCGGATGGGGTCACAACATCGGTCAGCCGGATGCCGAACTTGTCGTTGACCACCACCACCTCGCCTTGCGCGATCAGATAACCATTGACCAGCACATCCATCGGTTCGCCCGCCAGTGCGTCAAGCTCTACCACTGAGCCTTGGCCCAATTGCAGGATGTGCTTGATGGGTACCTTGGTTCGCCCGAGTTCAACCGACAAGAGCACCGGGATGTCCAATACTCGGTTGATGTCGTTGATCTGGGCGTCGCTTGCACCGGACCCTGACGAAAAAGACCTTGATGTGTCACCTGTCAACACCCCCCCGGGCTCCGCACCTCCGACAGGTTCAGCGCTTTTTTGCTCCAGCAATGCCTCAGCCCAGTCAGCCAGGCCATCGTCTTCGGCGGGCTTGTCGTCATTTGCCATGTCGATCACCTTTCCAGTTGGGGTCGTTGCCGCGCAGGCAACGTTCGATCTTCAACGCATACTTCGCGTTGTGTGTTCCGTACTGACATTCAAATATGGGCACACCGTCCACGGTTGCCTGCACCCGAGGTTGTCGATCCAGTTCAATGAAGTCACCAGGTTTCATCGCCAGCAGTTGCTCGATGGTTGCCTCCGCATGGGCAAGTTCTGCCACCATAACAACTTCTGCCGCCTGAATCTCCTGCGTCAGCACATTCACCCAGCGGCGGTCCACCTCAATGGAATCACCCTGAGTGGACGAATACAGCACATCTCGAATGGGTTCGAGGGTTGCATAAGGAAAACAGAAGTGAATCGCCCCGGTGATCTCACCAATTTCAAGTTGAAACGACGTGGAAACCACAATTTCACTCGGGGTGGCAATGTTGGCAAACTGTGGCTGCATTTCAGACCGTTGGTAGTCCAGTTCCAGCGGGTAAATGCCAACCCAGGCTTTCTTGTACTCTTCAGTAATCACATCCACCAGGCGATTGATCACACGTTGTTCCGTTGCCGAGAAATCACGGCCTTCAATACGCGTCTGAAACTTGCCGATGCCGCCATAAAGTGATTCGATCACCCCGAACACCAGTGCCGGTTCACAGACCACCAGGCCACTGCCCCTGAGTGGCCTGATCGCCACAATATTGAAGTTGGTCGGCACGGCCAGTTCCCGCAGGAACGCGCTGTAGCGCTGCACTGTGACTGGACCCACTGATATTTCAGGGCTTCTGCGAATGAAGTTGAACAAGCCCACCCGCAAATTGCGCGCGAACCGCTCGTTGACGATTTCCATCGTCGGCATGCGCCCACGGACAATTCGCTCTTGACTGGAGATGTTGTACGACCGGACCTCGCCACTTTCAGCGACCTCTTCGGTCAACTTCTGGCTCTCGCCCGTGACCCCTTCGAGCAGGGCATCAACCTCTTCCTGGGATAAAAACGACTCACTCATTGTGCTCGGGTCACATGCTTATTGAACAATCAGGCTCGAAAACAACACGCCAATGACCGGGAACTGCTTGACCACTTTCTTCTTTGTCTTCTTCTTGTCAGTGACGGCAGGCTCCTCCTCTTCCCCGCCACCAAACGGGACCGAGGTCTCCCGCAGGATATCCTCAATCAGCTTCTGTTTACCCTCTGCTGAGAGCAGTTCCTCGGATGTACGCTGGGACAACAGCATCAACACCCCGCTGCGAATGGTTGGCATATACGCTTTGACGGAATCGGCTGCAGCTGCGTCACGTACTTCCAGTGTGATGCCCACTTGTGCCACACGCTCACCACCGGGGTCGGCAAGATTCAGAACCATATTGTCCATCGGCAAGTACACAGGCGGTGTCTTTGCAGCACCATGGCTGTCGGCCGCCTGTTCGGTGGTCGCATGATCACCGCCTTCTTCATCGGCTGCCGCGGCAGCGGCACGCTGTTTGCTGATGTACAAAAAGGCACCGCCACCCGCCAGAACCAGCAACAAGACCGCTGCAACAATGATGATCAGCATTTTTTTGCTTTTTGCTGGGGGCTTGGCGACTTCGGCCTCTTCAGGTTTGCTGGCCACGATGGCTCCTTACATGTTTGGGTTGAATACCATTATTGAGCATTCCCAATGCTTCAACAATGTAATCAGCAGTGAAAAAACACTGCGACTGTGCGCTTACCGAGTCTACCGTCAGACAAACACGTCCAGCGAGCGCCCAACCGAAGGATTCACACTGTGACTCGCCAAACCAAGCTCGGGTTGTTCGACCCGACCCAATACCACCTTGCCTTGTGGCGTGGGTCGGCCGCCTTCCTCGGATGACTGTTTGCTGGCGGACGCGCCGATGGTCAGGCCCGCAAGCTGCAAACCCTCACTGGCCAGCAGCTCGCGTAGTTCCCCGTTGGCGGCCTCCAGTGCCAACCGGACCGCTGGCTGATCGGTCCGGAAGTCAACCAGTGCCTGGTCTCCTTGCAATGAGATGCTGACCTCGACAGCCTCGTCACCAAAACCTTCCAGGGTCAATTCGGCGTTTTGCACACCGTGAGTGACCCAGTAGCTGACCGTCTCAGCAATCGCAGTATCTGGCACCACCGCAGCCGAAGCCTCAATCTGATAAAGGGTATCGGTACGCCCAATGACGCCCCCAGATCCGCCCAAGGCAGCCTCGAAACCGCCGACTGAACGGCTGCCACCCGACCTGTTCATGGACCGGTCAAAAGAGCGCGCCAAACTATCACCCGCGCCACCGATCACAAGCGCTGTTCCCAGGTCCATGGGCTGTGACCGTTGCGGCAAATCCAGAGCGACGCGAGATTCCCTGGCATCCGTTGCCAGATGGTGACTGACCGCTGCCAGGTTCACATCCTTGCCCTTATGCGTCGACTGCCCCGGATCTCCCAACGCTGCAGCGGGCAACTGATGCAAAGATTGTGACCCGCTGGCCGCTGAAGAAGCGCTCGCCACGGCTGCAGCCGACAATTCAGCCGCATCAACTGCTGACGCCATGGTCACCGCCGGACGCAGCAACACCGGCTGGCGCCGTTCTTGGTTAGCACCGACCTCCCCGGGCAGACGCAGCGACTCGGCTCCGGTCCAATGAGATTCGGCAGCGCCGGATTGGATCACCGGCGGCTGACTGAGCTCATCAACGCTTGACAGGGCTGATGGCCGGGCATGTTGCATGGTGGCACCTACTGCCAAAAGCGAGGCATCTTGCATCGCCGTGGACACCACTGAGGCTGACTCCAGGCTGGATACTGATGTTGGCAAAGTCATAGCGGCCTGCAGTGCGTGGTCGGCCAACGGCAGTGTATTCGGGGCATTATTTGATGTCATACTCATAGCATCAAATATATGCTGGTAAAGCGCTGGAGTCACATTTTCTTCCAAATTCAGTGGCGCTGCCGTTGATGCAACAGTTGATGTTGACAACGGCGCCATGGCATCAGCCGCAATTGCCGAGCCGACCAAACCCGAGGCTTCATCACCCGGCGCATCTGCCGCAGACATCAACCCCATCAACAGGGAGAACCCGCCTGCGCTGTCGCCACCCGCGGCATCGGCTCGACCCAGCTTTTTACCAAACCTGCTGTCAGCACCGGCCACCGCTTTATGGCTGAGCGTGGCATTGCCCGATTCAATACTCATATCTGATTCTCCAGGTTGGCTTTGACGTGACGCTGCGTCAGTTGTGCGGCAAATTCATCCATCTGTTTCTGATCCCGACGTTGCATCAGCGCCTGGTGGGCCAGTTCGCGCTGCTTGTGCACCTGCTTCAAGGCAGCCAGACGCAATTCCGCCTGCACAAGGGCTTGTTGCGCCAGTTCAACCCGCCGCGCCGAATTGGCCAGTGCATCACTTTGCAAGGTGATTGCCTGGCTCAAGCGCCCCATAAACTGGTATTGATGATGCAGTAACTCGGGTGTCGTGCTGCGCTGAGCGCTTTGCATCCAGCGCTGATCGGTTTCGTTCGCGTACTGTTGCAGTTGGTCCATCTGACCCTGCGCAAATGCCTGTGCCTTGTGCGTCGCCTGCAACTGCTTCAAGGCCTGGTCGCGCTGGGCGGCTGCCAAATCAATGGCCAGGATGAGGGCTCGGAAGGCGGACATGGTATGGGCCGAATTGAAGCAGAATCAACGTGTCGACTTTGCGGCAGAGAGTGCAGCACGCATGTCCGCCAGACTGCTCTCCATGTATGCCGACGCCTGCATGTCCTGTTGCAGAAACTGCATCATCGGCTCGTGCAAGGTGATGGCCTCGTCCATGTCGCGGTCCGACCCCGGAACATACGCCCCAATCTGCACCAGATCACGCCCTTTTTCATAGCGCGAATACACCGCCTTGAAAGTTCTTGCCAACTCAAAATGCGTGGACGACACCACGTTGTGCATGACCCGTGATGCGGACTGTTCAATGTCAATCGCTGGAAAGTGCCCGGACTCGGCCAGGGAACGCGAGAGCACGATGTGCCCATCCAGAATGGCGCGCGCGGCATCGGCGATTGGGTCCTGCTGGTCGTCACCTTCGGTCAGGACGGTGTAAAACGCGGTAATGGACCCAACACCGTTCAGACCGTTACCGCTGCGCTCCACCAGCTGCGGCAGCTTGGAGAAACAAGAGGGTGGGTAACCCTTGGTGGCGGGCGGCTCGCCAATGGCCAGCGCAATTTCACGCTGCGCCATGGCGTACCGGGTCAATGAATCCATCAGTAAAAGTACGTGTTTGCCCTTGTCCCGAAAACTCTCGGCAATCGCGGTGGCGTAGGCAGCGCCTTGCATGCGCAACAGGGGTGGCGCATCGCCCGGGGCCGCCACCACCACCGAGCGTGCACGACCGTCCGGTCCCAATATGTCTTCGATGAACTCTTTGACCTCCCTGCCCCGCTCGCCAATCAGTCCCACCACGATCACGTCCGCCTGGGTGTACCTGGCCATCATGCCCAGCAACACGCTTTTACCCACACCAGAACCGGCAAACAGGCCCAAGCGCTGGCCACGACCGACTGTCAACAAGGCATTGATGGCTCGAATGCCGGTATCCAGGATCTCGCGGACCGGTGCACGGTCCATGGCGTTGATGGGTTTTCGGTCCATGGGCACCGAGGACACCTCCTGGATGGGCCCCATGTAGTCCATTGGTGCACCCTGAGCGTCCACCACACGGCCCAGCAAGCCGTCACCCAGGGGCAGCCTCAGGACCCCTTCACCAAAAATCCGGTCTTTTTGCCGACGCTCGCCAAGTCTTGGCAAGGCGACATACGCCGGAGCCGGCTCAACAGACGCACCGCTGGACAAACCATGTACATCACCGGCGGGCATCAGAAAAGCCCGGTCGTTTGAGAAACCGACCACCTCCGCCAGAACCGGCGCCTGAGACCTCATGGTGACCAAACACTGTGATCCGACAGGCACACGAATGCCAACCGCCTCCAACACCAGGCCGGTAAGGCGGGTCAATGTTCCACGCACAGCAAGGTTGTTGCCAGACCTGACGCGCTTCTGCGCGTCGGACAAAAAACCCTGCCATTTGGGTGCAAGTTCAGCGCGACTCATTGGACTCTTTCCAGGCACCACTCATTCCCAGGCGGGCCACCACTTGCTGCCAGCGTTTTGGCACTGTGGCGTCAACCACCGTGCCCGCTGCTTCAAGGACACACCCCCCCTGCCGCACCGCGCTGTCGGCCCGAAGGGTCAGCGCAATGCCGGCAAAGTCCGCATGGATACGCTCACCCAGTTCAGCAAGATCAGCCGGGTGGAGTTTGACAACGGCGGTTTTGCAATCGGCACCCAGCTGTTCGAGGGCTTCGCGCAAAACCGGCATCAATACCTCGGTGTTGACGGTCAGCTCCTGATGCAAAACCTGGCGCGCCAGCTCGCAGGCCAGTTCCAGCACCCCCTGTGCCATCGCCTGTTCGGCCTCGATCAACTCACTTTGAGCGCTATTGAACAACTGCTGCAAGCGCTCGCCGGCGGCTTGGGCCTGCGTTGCCATGAACTCGCTCATCTGCCGCTCAAGATCAGCCTGCGCCTGCTTGCGACCTTGCTCAACACCCTGGGCAAAACCTTGCGCAAACCCCTGCTCCCGAGTCAATGCCAGCTGGTCAGCCTCCTCTTGCGCTTCGCGGGCCTGTACCTGTGCAGCGAGTAACTGTGCGGCTGTGTCAATGGCAGTGAAGTTCCACTGCTTGACGGCATCAATCTCCTCGCCCGGGATAAAACGGTCATAGTTGCGCATGATCAGACCATCGCGTCCTCAGCGCCGCCGCCGATCACAATGGTGCCGTCGTCGGCGAGACGCCGCACCGTCTTGAGAATCTCTTTTTGCTGTGCCTCCACCTCCGACAAGCGCATTGGCCCGCGCGACTCCAGATCTTCACGCAGGGATTCAGCGGCACGCGTTGACATATTGGACAGAAACTTCTCTTTCAGCTCAGGCTGGGCACCCTTGAGCGCCACGATCAGGACGTCTGAAGACACCTCCTTGAGTACCGCCTGGATCGACTTGTCGTCCAGCTTGATGACATCGTCAAACACGAACATCTTGTCCATGATCTTCTGTGCCAGATCTGGGTCATGATTGCGAATGGACTCGATCACCGTGCCTTCGATCGCAGTGCCCATCAGGTTGATCATTTCGGCGGCGGCCTTGACACCACCCAGCGATGACTTGCGCATCTTGTCACTGCCAGCAAGCACCTTGAACAACACCTCATTGAGGTCCTTCAGTGCAGACGGTTGAATCCCTTCCATCGTGGCAACCCGCAGCATGACCTCGTTACGTTGGCGCTCGGTGAAGAACTTCAGAATGTCAGCCGCCTGATCAAAGTCCAGGTGCACCAGAATGGCCGCCACAATTTGCGGGTGTTCATTACGCAGCAGTTCGGCCACACTGGAGGGCTCCATCCACTTCAGGCTCTCGATGCCCGACACGTCACCGCCCTGCAGGATCCGGTCAATCAGCAGCGCGGCCTTGTCATCCCCCAAGGCGCGCTTGAGCACCGAGCGCACATAGTCCCCCGAGTTGGAAACCAGCAAACTCTGGGCCGCTGCAACACCGGTGAACTTGTCCACCACCTCATAGACACGCTCACGCGTGATGGTTTTTGTCTTGGCGATCGCTTCACCCAGCTTCTGCACCTCCTTGGGCGACAAATGCTTGAATACCTCCGAAGCTTCGGCTTCACCCAGAGACATCATCAGGATCGCTGCATCTTCCAGACCGTCAGTTTGTGCCATGATTTGGTTTCCCGTTCAGTGCCCGGTCCATCACCGGCGCCTCCGGCCTACGCCGGAGCCTCTCCGTTGATCCAGGTTTTGACGATATTAGCAACTGCAGCCGGGTTGTCACGGGTTAATTTGCGCGCCTCCTCCAGGGAGATTTCACCTGGGTCCGGCTCAGCCGGCAAAGCCAGAGTGCTGGACGGTCCAGCCAGCAGTGGCCGCTCGGGTTGATCAGACTCCAGTGCGTCCAATGTCGCTGGTTGTGACACCTGGTGTACTGCGGGTGTTTCTGCCAGAACCTTCAGTGCCGGGCGCACTGCACCCATCAAGACCAGCGCACCAAACAACAAGGTACCCACCGGCCAGGCTAGGCTGCGGGCCAAATCCAGCACCTCGGGTTGTTGCCAGATGGGCAATTCCACCACGGTGGGTTTCTCGATCGTGAAAGGGGCGGTGACCACATTGACAGAGTCTCCCCGGTCCTTGCTGAAACCAATGGTCTCCCGCACCAGCGCCGTCATCTTTTCAAGCTCCGCATCACTCATTGCAGCGGTGGTGACCTTGCCTTTGGCGTCGGTGCTGGTCTTGTGATTCAGAATCACCGCCGCACTGATGCGCTTGATCATCCCGGTGCTGCCGCGCACCACCCGGACGGTTTTGTCAACTTCGTAGTTGATGATCGACTCCCGTCGGCCATTCCCGGCACCCGAAGCGCCCCCGGCAGCCGCGAGTGCCTGCGGTGCACCGTTGATGGCAGCGCCGGTTGGGCCAGGCGGCTGATTGGTGGTCGCCCCCGGAACCCCGGTTGCAGTTGCACCCGAGCCGGCACCGGCACCACTCTCCATCAGCTGCTGGCTGCGAATGGCGGTGGCATCCGGGGTTTGATTCGGCTTGAACAGCTCCGATGTTGACTCGGTTTGCGAAAAATCCAGTTCGGCCGTCACTTGCGCGCGCACATTTTGCCGCCCCACGACGGGCTCCAGAATGTCCATGATGCGGTTGCTGTACAACTGCTCGATCTGCTGCACATGTTGCAACTGCTGTGCATCACCTCCGTTGACTCCCGCTTCGCCATCCGGGGGGGTCGACAGCAACTTGCCGGTATCGTCCAGCACACTGACGGCCTTAGGGTCCATCTCGGGCACACTCGCCGAAACCAAATGAATAATGCCTGCAAGCTGACTGCGGTCAAGTGAGCGCCCGTTGGCGAGGCTGAGCAACACCGAGGCAGAGGGTTTTTGCTGATCCCGAAAAAACCCATTTTGATTGGGTAACGCCAGGTGGACCCGGGCACTCTGTACCGAACCCAGGGCCTGGATCGAACGGGTCAACTCTCCTTCCAGGCCGCGCTGAAAGGTCAGCCGCTCCTGAAACTGCGTCATGCCAAACCGGTTCGCTGTGTCCATCAGCTCAAACCCAGTGACCGAACCTTTGGGCAAACCCTGTGAAGCCAGTTTAAGCCGTGTGTCATACACCTGATTGGCGGGTACCAGAATGGTGCCCCCACCCGCGCCGTATTGGTAAGGCACATTCATTTGTGTCAACTGGGCGACGATGGCACCACCGTCTTTGTCAGCGAGGTCAGCGTACAGGACCCGCCACTCCGCCTGACGCCCCATCACCAGCCCAATGATGCCCACTGCAAGGAACAAAACGATCCCCAGACCCAGCCGCATGCGCTGCGCACGATCCATATTGGCCAGGCGCTGGCCAAAAGACGGATTAAGAGGAATTGCAGAAACAGCGGTAGCGGCGGACATGTGGATCTTCCAATGCGAGTGCTCAGAACACTTGAATGACGAAGATTATTTGGCGGCAGGTCAAAAACATTAGGCCGATAAGGCGGGGATTTACCCACTACTTCAAATTAATGTTTTGCCAACTGCCTTGCTAGCATCCGTCCATCCCTGAATCGTCAGGCCAAACCCATGAACATCCGACTCAACCCCACGACGACACCGCTTGCGGTACGCCCGAACCTCACGGCAGGTTTGG
>JAGOUM010000167.1 GCA_018061265.1 Rhodoferax sp.
ACCCGGTGACGGTCACGCTCAAAGACGCCAGCGGTGTGAACTGGTGGGCAACCCGCACCGTGCGGGCAAACTATGTGGTGGGCTGCGACGGCGCCCACTCGGCAGTGCGCAAGTCGATCGGTGGCGAGCTGCACGGCGACGCGGCGCACCAGGCCTGGGGTGTGATGGACATTCTGGCCAACACCGACTTTCCCGATGTGCGGCAAAAATGCCTGATCTCGTCGGCCAATGAGGGCAACGTGCTGATCCTGCCGCGCGAAGGCGGCTATGTGTTTCGCATGTACGTCGAACTCGACAAACTGCGCCCGGACGAGAAGGCAGCGCAGCGCAAACTCACCCAGGACGATATGATTGCCGCGGCCAACCGCATCCTGCAGCCTTACACCATCGATGTGAAAGAGGTGGTCTGGTGGTCAATCTACGACATCGGTCACAGCATCACGGACAAGTTTGACGATGTGCCCGAGGCCTCGGACCGCAATCCGCGGGTGTTCACCGCAGGGGATGCCTGCCATACACACTCGCCCAAGGCCGGCCAGGGCATGAACGTGTCGATGCAGGACAGCTTTAACCTGGGCTGGAAGCTGGTGCATGTGCTCACGGGCCGCGCCGACGCCAGCCTGCTGCGCACTTACTCCAAAGAACGTCTGACCGAGGCAAAGCGGCTGGTGGAGACCGACCACGAGTGGGCACGCATCATGTCCGCCCCCACCACCCGGGCCGAACGCGATGGCCTTGAGGAGCCACGCATCATTCGCCAGTTCAAGAAAAATCTGGAGTTCACCGGCGGCATTGCGGTGAAGTACGACCCATCCACGCTGTTCGCCGCAGGACTTCATCAGGCGCTGGCCAGCGGGCTGGAAATTGGGCGACGCTTTCATTCGGCGCCCGTGGTGCGTTTGTGTGATGCCAGGCAGATGCAGCTGGGCCATGTGGCCGAGGCCGATGCGCGCTGGCGCCTCTATGCCTTTGCCGGCCGCGGCGACAACGCCAATCCAGGCTCGGCCATCCACAAACTGGCGAGCTGGCTGGAGCAAGACGCCCAATCACCGGTTGTGCGGCATACCCGTGCGGGCGAGGACATCGACGCCGTCATCGACCTGCGCGCCGTATTTCAGCAGACCTTTGACCAGCTCGCTTACGAGGACATGCCGTCGCTGCTCAAACCCAGGACCGGCGCACTCGGCCTGCAAGACCACGAAAAAGTCTTTTGTGTTGACCACAAGGGCGCGGGTAATATTTTTGATATGCGTGGCATCAACAGGGAGCACGGCTGTATCGTGGTGGTGCGCCCCGACCAGTACGTTGCCCACGTTTTGCCGCTCGATGGGTTTGACGCGCTGGCGGCGTTTTTTTCTGGCGTTCTGCGTTGAGGGATGGTCTCGCGAGCAGGTGTTGGTACCTCGAAGCGTGATGTCGCTCAGCCCTCGAGTCAGGGCGGCGGTCGTACTGGCAAGCGCTTTTAGCAACGGGCAGACAAACTTCACTTTAGATAGCTATCAGCGCATGATAGATAAGCGCTAGAAGCCATTTTTTATCAAAATCAAGAGAGGCTCGCCCAGCGCAGTTGCCAAGTGGCGTAAATCCGCTCCGCCAACGCTTGGCTGGCGCTCAGATGTTGCGATGTGCCTCGATGCATGGCCTGAGCGTCTTGCACCGTGTCAGGATGTCGCCGCAGCGCATCGGGCTAGCGTGCGCCGGGGTGGGCCAGCCAGATGCCGAAGTGACCTGGGCCGTCTTCCAGCGTGTGCTGCAGCACCAGCACGCGCGGGACGCTGGCGGGCAGGTCAGGGCATGGGGGTACGGATGATGCGTCCAGGGGTGGGTTCATCGGTGCTGATTTTCTGGCAAAACCTGAGATGATCTGCCCTGTCTGCAAGTCCAACACTTGCAACTTGGAACCTGACACCCACCCGCCATGAAGTTGCCTACCACGCGCCTGTTGCTCTGGATGCTGCTGGCCTGGCCCATACCGGCCCTGCTGGCACATGGGCTGGGTTGGCACGCCATTTGGGGCAGTGGTTCGGTGGCACTCGACTACCTGCTGCCAATGCCGGTTGCAGCGGGTGTGTTGCATGTGCCCTCTTTTGTGCTCTGCGCCATCGGCCTTTGGCAGCTGCCATCCGTGTCTGCAAAGACGGCCGCTCGCTTGCACGCCGCCGCCTGGGGTTTGGCGCTGGCCGGGGCGCTGGGCTTGCTCAGGCTCGATGAGGCGTTGTTGGCAGTGCGCAGTGGCAGCAGTTGGTCTGGCACG
Source organism: Rhodoferax sp. (assembly GCA_018061265.1). Classification (GTDB taxonomy): domain Bacteria; phylum Pseudomonadota; class Gammaproteobacteria; order Burkholderiales; family Burkholderiaceae_C; genus Rhodoferax. The sequence goes on from JAGOUM010000167.1 coordinate 2,255, forward strand.
CTTTGGCAGGAAAACCCCTTGGCCCTGTTTGTATTGACCGATGCAACGCTGGCATTGCTGTTGAGCGCTGGGCCCGCCCTTGCGGCGCCAAGGTGTGACCCGGTTTGGTGGCTGCTGTGGTTGTGCCCGGGGCTGGCGGTGCTGGTACTGGCTTGGCAAATGGCGCCGGCCGTTGATGCCTTTTTACCGGGCACGGTGCGTCCGGGTCTGGCACGGGGCGATGCACAGTGGATGGTCTATACGGGGCAGGACATGCAAGCCGCAGGATTTCTGCCGAACGCCACCAGTTGGGCGCAACAATGGCATCGTTCTGGTCTGGGTCATGGCGGCGACATGGCCCTTCTTTTCAGCCAAAGCCGGGATGCAGTGAAGCGTTTTGACATGGCGCACGCACAAATGACGCTGTGCCTCTTTGACGACGACACTCCCCCGCGTTGGCTGCCTGGCGCTCAGGCGCAAGCCTGTTTCGACGGCCACCAGAATTTCAACGAAGAAGTGGACATGGCGATTACCAGACAGGCGGCCGACTTACCGATTGATACACGCCGCGCGAAAGCACAGCGGCAAGTCTGTGCCGAGCGTGGTCGTCACACATCCAATACCCAAGGATACGGACCCTGTGCGGCACCGATGCGGCAATAGTCGCATGGCAGTTACGACTCTGCCACAGTGTTTGTCGGCCCTGCCGAATTTCGGTGGCGACGCTGCTCCCGCAGCATGTAAAGGTAAAGACTCTCCACCTTTTCTCGCGCCCAGGGTGTCTTGCGCAAGAACTTCAGACTCGACTTGACACTGGGGTCCAGGGCGAAACAACGGATTGGGATACGCTGTGCCAAGCCAGGCCAGCCGTAATGTTCGTAAAGACGTGTCACCAGATGTTCCAGCGTGACCCCGTGGAGGGGGTTGCGCGCCTGGGTTGAAGGTGGCAATGACGCCAAAGGAATATCGGTCATTTGGTCAGGTTCAAGTCAGAAATTGGTTCGATTGGGCTATAGTTAATCATAAAAGCAGAACAGGACATCATCATGAGACTCGTTCGTTGGATCCCCACAGTGTTTCTTGGCATGGGCTTGGTGGCTTGCGGCGAGGCCAGTGGCCCCAGCGTCAGCACAGTCCCCGGGCCTGCTGCCGTGGCTTCGGCACCATTACCGCCGACCTCGGTCGGCCTGGTGATGAAAACACTCACCAACCCCTTCTTTGTCGAGATGGAAAAGGGTGCGCGCCGTGCCGAGAAAGAGCTGGGCATCACCTTGACCGTCAAGACGGCGGCACAGGAGACCTCGATCGAGCAGCAAATCCAGCTGGTTGAAGATCTGATAGTGGCCCGGGTCAACGCCATTGTGATTGCGCCGGGTGATTCACAGCGGCTGGTTCCCGCCCTAAAAAAGGCAGCCGACGCCGGCATCAAAATCATCAATATTGACAACCGCCTCGACGAAAAAACGGTGGCCCAGGCTGGCCTGGCACCGGTGCCATTTATCAGCGTTGACAACGACGCCGGCGCTTACAAGGCGGGGCAGTTCCTCGCCCGGGACATCTCCAAACCCACTCAGGCAGCCATTTTGGAAGGGATTCGCAGCGCCGACAATGCCCGCCAGCGTGCCCAGGGCGCTTTGCGCGGATTGCAGGAAAACAAGGCCATCAAGGTCGTAGCATCCGAGACGGCCAACTGGAAAATTGACGAAGCCTACGAGGTCACCAAACAGATTTTTGGCAAACATCCCGGGGTAAAACTGCTGTTTGCCTCCAACGATGTCATGGCCATTGGTGCCATCAAGTACCTGACAGAAGCGAAGCGTGGCGACGTCAAGGTGGCGGGTTATGACGCGCTGAGCGAGGCGATCACTGAAATCAAGGCGGGGCGGATGGCCGCCACGGTGGACCAGCAAGCCGCTGAACAGGGCTACCAGGGTGTGGCACTGGCCTTGCGGCTGACACGCGGCGAGGCAGTTCCTGCGGTAACGACCATTGAGACACAACTGATCACGGCGGCCAATGCCCCCTGAGTCGTGAAGTGGCGTTTTGACATCACCGCCAAGCTGCTGGCTTTTTTGCTGGTGGCCGGGGTGCTACCCCTGATCCTGTTGGGGGTGTCGGCATTCGAATACTCTAAACGTGTCATCATTGAACAGGCCGAGCTGGAGAACGCCCGTTTGCTGGCGAGTCTGTCCTCTTACCTGAAGCTTTACCAGGAACAGATCGAAGACCTGGCGGCCAATATTGCAGGCAACACCAGCATTGGTGCCACCTTGCATCACTCGAGTGCACAGGCTGCCAACAGCTTTGATTCTCTTGAAACCAAAGCGCAGATGGGCTACGCGCTGAACAACTATGTACGCGTCAAGGGCTTGGTCTCGATCAACGTGTTTGCACGCAGCGGCGCCCGCTATCAGGTGGGTGAATCGCTGGATGTCAGCGATGTAGATCCGGCTTTGGTTGCAAAGTTGCTGCACGAGGCCAGCCTGACACGCACGCCTGTGCTGTGGCGTGGTGTCGGCGACAACCTGAACACACGCTCCAAACATGCCAAGGTGATCAACGTGGTGCGTGCGATCCAGCATTTTTCACCCGAATCTGGGCAATCCGATGTGGTCGGTGTACTGGTCATCAGCCTCAACAACGACATCATGCGAGGATTTCTGGATGCGGCACCGCTGCCCGATGGCACCCAGCTGCTTGAGCTCGATAGTCATGGCCACATTGCCCTGCATTCGGATGACCAGCGGGTTGGCCTGCCGATGTTGCCGGCCATGCTGGACTTGATCCGTGCAGAGCCGCCGATTCGCCAGCTAGTGCTCGATGGCGAGGACATGCTCATGCGTGTGGCACCCACCAACCAGCGGCAAAGCCAGCTGGTGGTGCTTTCGCCGCGGCGCGCACTCACCGAAAAGGTCAACCAGTTGGCGCTGCTGACTTTTGGCCTGGTGACACTGGCACTGATTTGCACTTTGGCCCTGGCATGGTACTTTGCCCGCACCGTGGTGCGCCCGATCGGCGCGGTATCGGAGGGTTTCCGGCAAATTGCCTTCGCACCATAAGCACCCCATCAACCCTTGCCCACGGGTGCAGCACCCGACGAGATCGCCCGCCTGATTCACGGTTACAACAATCACTTGAGTGCGCTGCAAAAGCAGGCCGCCGCTGCCGAGGAACTGCGCCAGGCCAAAACCGCGGCTGAATCCGCCAACGTGGCCAAAAGCCGTTTTCTGGCGACCATGTCACACGAAATACGCACGCCGATGAATGGCATTCTGGGTATGGCCCAAATGCTGCTCGCGCCCAACCTCCAGACCAGGGAGCGGGAAAACTATGTCAACACCATTTTGTCTTCGGGGCAGACGCTGTTGGCTTTGCTGAACGACATTCTGGACATCTCCAAGATCGAAGCTGACAAAATTCATCTTGAAGCGGTGCTGACGGATCCGGCACAACTGCTGGGTGAGATCCAGGCACTGTTTGCCAATCAGGCCAGCGCCAAAAACCTGGCACTGGAACAACAATGGCTCGGGCCCGCGGGCCAACATTACCTGCTCGACACCCACCGTCTTCGGCAGATGATCGTCAACCTGGCCGGGAATGGCATCAAGTTCACTGAGCGGGGCATGGTTCGACTCGAAGGCCGCGAGCTTACGCGGGACGGTGATCAGGCAGATCTGGAGTTTTCGGTTACCGACACCGGCCTAGGCATTGCGCCCGATCAGCAGGCGCTGTTGTTCCAGCCTTTTTCCCAAGCCGACAGTTCCACCACGCGACGCTTTGGCGGCTCCGGCCTTGGCCTGTCGATTGTGCGCAGTCTGGCGCACTTGATGC
>JAGOUM010000168.1 GCA_018061265.1 Rhodoferax sp.
GATGGCTGTATTGTGCTGGCCAACCCGGACTTGGAGCGTATTCTGAAAACGGTGGAGATTCGCAGCACCCCGGTGATTATTGCCCGTCAGTTGAACTGGATTCCGCAACTCAGCACCCGAGTCCTGTCTCTGCAGTTCGAGGCGCTGCTGGCGCGCTGGGTCGCTGCGAAGTCGACCGGCAACACCGATACACTCGCCACTTTTTACTCGGCAGACTTCAGCCAGAATGGCAGACCCTTGACCGAGTGGTTGCCGCGTTTGCAACGCGAGGCGCTTGCGCAGCGTGGCCGCATACCGGAGATCAAGGACTTGAGCCTGCTGCACTGGGTCGATACCGAAGAGACCATGGTGGTCACTTTTGGTGAGGTAGCCCCTGGCGAACGTACCGGTGTGACCCGGCGCCAATACTGGGTTAACCAGACGGGTGAATGGAAAATTTTCTACGAAGGAGTCAACGGATGAATTTCAGATGTTTTAGAGCTTTAGCGCATACCGCTGTTATATCTACAGCTATATTTTCGATATCTAATTCCAGTTTAGCCGAGGCGGTGTCACAGGTCAGGTTTGCAACCACGGCAGGTGACTTTGTGGTGGAGGTGTATCCGGAAAAGGCACCCAAGACGGTGGAGAATTTCCTTCAGTATGTGAAAGACAAACACTACGACGGCACCATCTTTCACCGGGTCATTCCCAATTTTATGGTTCAGGGTGGTGGTTTTGACGCCAAGTTCGCGCAAAAACCGACTCGTCCCCCGGTGGTCCATGAGGGCCGTGAGGCGCTGGCCAAAGGTGGGCCGCGCAATGTTGTGGGCACTCTGGCGATGGCCCGCACCAATGACCCGCAGTCGGCGACAGCCCAGTTTTTCATCAACGTGAAAGACAACGCCTTTCTGGACCCGGTCGAAATCCCGCCCGGTGACCCGGTACCAAAATTTGAGTACCAGGGACGGGTTTACGAAAATACGCCGCGTGCCAACCTGCTGGGCGCCAGCCAGTTGTTTGGTTACACCGTTTTTGGCAAGGTGGTCTCCGGCATGGACGTGATCGAAAAAATCAAGTCCACCCCAACCGGCGCGGGTGGCCCGTTCCCGACCGATGTCCCCAAAACACAAATTCTCATCAACTCTGCAACCCTGGTCAAATAAATCATGAGCAATCCACAAGTCGAACTGCACGTCGCCGGTTATGGCGTCATCACCCTTGAACTCGATCAGGACAAGGCCCCCAACACGGTGGCCAATTTTCTGAGCTATGTTGCCAAGGGCCATTACGACAACACCATTTTTCACCGGGTCATCCCGGGCTTTATGGTGCAAGGTGGTGGCATGGAGCCGGGCATGAAAGAAAAACGCGGCGACGCACCGATCAACAACGAAGCCAACAATGGCCTGAAAAACCAGAGCTACACCGTGGCCATGGCACGCACGGGTGACCCGCACTCGGCCACGGCCCAGTTTTTTATCAACGTGGCCGACAACGGGTTCCTTAACCACACGGCGCCAAGCCAGCAAGGCTGGGGCTATGCCGTATTTGGCAAGGTGGTGTCAGGCACTGAAGTTGTCGACAAAATCAAACAGGTGAAAACCGGCCGCAAGGGATACCATGACGACGTCCCGCTTGAGGATGTGGTCATTGAGAAGGCCGTCGCCTTGTAGCCTGTTACCCGTGAGTCAAGCCACCCCAACTGCCGCGCCAGGCTGCCTGCCGCAGATGGGGCCGGACCTGAGTGCGCCGACGCACTGGCGCGTGGTGGACCTGATCTCTGACCTGCACCTGCAATCGGCCGAGCCTGCGACATTTGCCGCCTGGCAACATTACATGGCAAGCACCGAGGCAGATGCCGTGTTCATCCTCGGTGATTTGTTTGAGGTCTGGGTGGGGGACGATGTACTGAACGATCATGCTGGTGACACTCCTGGTTTTGAGCGGCAGTGCCAGCAAATCATGGCCAGCACCGCAACTCGCCTCAGCTTGTTTTTTATGCATGGCAACCGGGATTTTCTGCTGGGCGATACATTTTTGCAGGGTGCCAAAACCACTCTGCTTCCAGACCCGACACCATTAAGTTTTGACGGGCAGCGTTGGCTTCTGACACACGGCGATGCATTGTGTCTGGCCGATACCGCTTACCAGGCGTTTCGAGCGCAGGTACGCACACCCGCCTGGTGTGATGCATTTCTGGCCAACCCACTGACCAGACGCCAACAGATCGGGCGTGAGTTGCGCCAGCAAAGCGAGGCATTAAAAGCCAGCGCGACACCTCTGGTGGATATCGACAAACCAGCAGCCTGCGCCTGGCTTGAAGTGTGCGGCGCTGGCACGCTGATTCACGGCCATACGCACCGGCCAATGCAGGAAATTTTGTGCTCTGGCAGCACGGCCAGACAACAACGCCTGGTGCTTAGTGACTGGGATGCCAATGCGCACCCGCCGCGCTTGCAGGTGCTGCGGCTGATCGCCGGACAGCCACCCAAGCGCGTGGAACTGTCAGGAACGTAGCAGCACTTTGAGTACGTTTTGCAGCCGCCGCGACTGCCCGGCATCAAAGCCTGCCGACAACACGGTTGCTGCATCCTGACCCCAGGTCTGTGCCGGAGGCGGATCATTTCGCCGAGTCAGCAATTGCAGTTGCAGCATGCGCCGATCAGCCAACTGGTCAGCCGGTGTGGGAACCTCCGCCGCCATCTCCAGCCGCAGCAATGCCGTGTTGGCCGCCGCGGAGCTGGCCTCCTCAGACAGCGCTTTGACCCAGGCACTGCGGACCGCCGCAGTCACCCGGTTGCCAAGATCGTGCACGCTGGGGACCAGGGTGACGTCACGGACTTCCCAGGCGTGTAACAAATGTGTCAATGCCTCGCCGTGGGCCTGGGCAGACAGTTTGCGCAGTGCCAGTTGGGCCTGTTCCAAGGCGTCACGTTGGGCGCGAAAGGCGGCATCTCCCAAACGCGGTGCATCATGACGGTCAGCCATAGGCGGCCGGGGCGCACGCGGTGCACCGTCCCGCCCCACACTGTCGCGCCCGCCGGGTCTTGGCCCGTCTTTGCGCTCACCAAACTTGCCTGGCCGCGCGGGCATCGCAGTCTCCTGCCTTCGCATGCCCGGACGATCATCACCACGCATGGCGACCACCGGCTTGCGGGGCACCACAGGTTTGACAGTGTCTGCCTCGGGGACAGGTGCCCCAGCATCACTGTCCGGGTGGGTACCCGCATCAGTTTCAGGAGCATCTTGCGCTTGCTGGGTATGCGCCAAAGCCTGATTTGCTTCGGATTTTTCTGCGGCGACCACTTCCGCCTGAGCCTGCGCCTGCCCCCTCAATGCTGCATCCAGCGCGGCCATGGCGGCCCGTATGGCCTGGCCATCACCAGACCCATTGGCCACCTGAAGCGCCTTTGAGGCTTCGAGCACAACCCGGTCACGCTCGCTGAGCGCACTCTGGGCTTTTTCGCGCTCGAGCGTCTTGCGATTAAACGCATCATCGATGGGTTTGCGAAAGGCATCCCAAAGCTTCTGGTCCTGGCGGCGATCGATCGGAACCCGGTGGGCCTCGGCCTGCCACCTTTGCTGCAGCGATTTGACCGCATCAATACGAAGCATTGGCTCCGCACCCAAAAGTTTGGACTCATCAATCATGGCATGTCGCGCGGCCAGACTTTGTTGTTGCAACGCCTCCAGCGGTGCAGCGGCTTCGTCAATGGCGGCTTTCCAGAGTGGCTGCAGTTCGGCATACAGCTTTTCGCCGACATGACCGGACTCGCGCCAACGGTCACCAAACTGGTGCAATAAACGACTGAATCCTTTCCAGTCATCATCCAGCGCAGTGCGGTTGGCAGCCGCCCAGGCTTTGACCTCGTCAATCAGAGCCAGCCTTTGGGCCCGATGCTCGGCAGTTTCAGCCTTGAGCTTCTCAAGCCAGGACTCCACCACCTTGTGCGCCTCGTTACATGCCTCATCGAAGCGCTTCCACAATGCATGATTGGGCACGCCGCCCTGGTCGGTTAGCTTCCATTGTTCACGCAGGCCGCGCAGGGTTTCCTGCATCTTGCGCCCGCCGATGGCCTGACCCTCAGGACGCTTGAGCAGCAACTCGGCCTTGTTGACCAACTCATCGCGCAGCTGGTCGGCACGCCAACGCTGCCAGCCTTCAAGTTCACCTGCCGCTGCCAGTGCGCTGTTGGCCTGGTTCTCCAGTTTGTCATCAATCAGACGGCCGTTCTCCTTGAGTGCATTGCGCAGCGCATTGGCAGCGCCGGCACTGGCCTTGCCATGGCCCTGTGCCACTTCCTGCTCCAGCTTGGCAAGCACTTCACGGACCACTGCGCTGGCTTTGGCCTTGATTTCCGGGTCAATCTTTGGTTTGAGCGGCTTGGCAAGCCCTTCAGGTGGCAGCCCACGGCCTGCACGCAACTCATCCGCCCAGACCGGCACATTGGGCAAGGGCGCTGCAATATCCTCGGCCGCCAGCATGGCCTGCGTCAGTGCGTCCTGAAACGCCTCCCAAACCAGTCCGAGCTGCGCCTGAGACGCCTGCAACTGCGCAGGGAACTTGGTGTCCACACTGGGCCAGTTGGCATCACCCATCAGCGCAGTCGCTTCGGCCTGCCAGGCAGCGATATCCTGACTCAGCGCGTCCTGTACTGCTTGTGCATCACGCCAGGGTTTGGTCGACAGCACCTCGATGCGCTGCGCCACCAGCACGGCAGCCTCACGCTGCACCTGCACCCGGTGTTGCAGGTCTTCGATGGCCTTCACCCGCTCCACCAGCTGGGTTTTCAGCACACTGAGCGGCTCTTTGCTCAGCGGCGCACCTGCCTTGGCAGCATCGCGTTGCCAGGCCAATGCGTCGGCAAGATTGAGTTTGGGGCAGGCCAGCAGTGCCAGCGCCTTGTCGGCCCATTCCTGGGCGATACCGGCTTGCACCTTGCTGCGTTTGATGTCGTCAAGCTTCTCGCGCAGCAGCTTTGCCGCGCCTTTGTCTTTGCCGCTGAGTTCCTTGAAAACCTGCTGCAGTTGTTCTGCAGCGGGATTGCTTTGCAACCAGTCCCTGATACAAGCCATACGTTCGCCAGATGTCTGCGCCGAAAACGCACCATGGGTGAGCGTATCAAGCGGATGTGCCTCCGGGACTTTGGTGGGCGTCGTTGATGCCTCGGGAACAGTGGTGGCTTTTGAACTTGTGGATAGGGAGAAGATCGACATCACGCTGACTCAATAAAAAAATGCCCGCCAAATCACAGCGGGAGCAAAGGCGTATTTTCGCCGTGTTTTCAGCGTGCTTTGAAAAAACTTTGCCATGATACTTGCCAAAGCACCAAGCGCCTCCCAGGGGTGGGTGACTGTCTTGCAGCACCATTCAGGACCAAGCCACCGGGTTCGAGCTTATCCTGTTGTGGCTTTCACACGACGCTGCGATTAGCCCCGGTCCGGCCGACACCCCAGGGAGCGCGTCGGCATTTGCACGCAAGTACGTGATTTAAATCAGTTTTCCGTGGGGTTTGAATTCCCGCAAGTTGACCAGACAATAAGAGTCCACCTAGAATCCGGCCATCCCTGACACAAATCAGGGTAAACCCGCATCCGCTGCTGATCATCGGCAACATCAAATCTCTGCATCACCATTGAAAGGATACCGCAGGATATTGATAGCGTAACAACCCAGGCGAGAGCTTTGAAGTACCGCGCAAGTTTGCGCCGCCAACAGAGTTTTCGCGCAAGAAGGAGAAGCTATGTTAGCAACCCAAACCCTGATATCGAGTCTGCGCCGTGTGACAGCGGCGGTCACCAAAGGCTTTTTTGAAGTCACCCACAACAGTTTTGCCCTGATCGGGCTACTGGTTCTTTTTGCTGGTGTCGCCCTGGTGGCTAGGCCAGAATTGCGCCAACTCGGCGAAACAAAACTTTATAACTGGTTGCACGAGCGCCAGTTTGAGGTCACCGGACTGGTGACCGATCTGGTTGCCAGTGACCGCGCCACGGCGACCGACCCCAACGAGTTACCCAAACAACAGGCCGCGGTCGCCTTATGGTTAAGCAAGAAATACCGTATCGCCCCGGAGCC